>DCHB01000008.1 GCA_002314685.1 Clostridiales bacterium UBA1763 | reverse complement strand
GTCCTCGCCGATAAGCCCACTCGGATGAGCACCGACGGGGTTAAAATAGCGGAGCAGTGCAACCGACCATTCGGGGTCTGCTTTGGAATAATCACGCAAAATCTGCTCGCACATGAATTTTGTCCAGCCGTAAGGATTTGTGCAGCTTCCGATTTTTGAGGTCTCGTACAGCGGCATATCGTTATCGCCCGAATAAACCGTCGCGGAGGAGGAGAATATTATATTCTTAACGCCGTGCGCGCGCATCGCCTGACAAAGCGTTATAGTTGAGCCGAGGTTGTTGTCGTAGTACTCAAGCGGCATTTCGACCGACTGCCCGACTGCCTTGAGTCCCGCAAAATGAATAACACAGTCAATGCCGTGCTTTTCGAAAATTTCGTTGAGCTTTTTGCGGTCACGCACGTCTGCCTCGTAAAAGGTGACTGCCTTGCCCGTGATCTGCTCAATTCTGTTTCCCGCCTCGGCACTGCTGTTGACTAAATTGTCGATAACGACAACCTCCATGCCCTGCTGTAAAAGCTCGACGCAGGTGTGACTGCCGATATAGCCCATTCCGCCCGTAACCAATACTGTCATAGGAAAAACCTCTGAAAATGTAGTGTAAATATTCTATACCATGCAAAAGAAAAACGCAAGGCTCGGTTGACATCGGCTGAATTATTTATATAATGTTTGCTATGAACAGAGAAAATTTTTTCAGAAAATTCGATAAGACAGTCGCGGGCTTCGGCGATAGTAAGCCGAAAATTCTGCTTCACAGCTGCTGCGGACCGTGCTCAAGCTCGGTAATAGAGCTGTTAGCGGAGCACTTTACCGTGACGGTGCTGTGGTACAATCCGAATTTGTACCCCGAGGCGGAATTTGAAAAGCGTCTTGAAACGCAAAGGCAGCTTATAGCCGCACTGTCAAATGACGGCTCGCCGTCTGAGCTCATTGAGCTTCCGTGGCGCAGTGAGGATTATTTTTCAAACATAAAGGGACTTGAGGATGAGCCCGAGGAGGGCAAGAGATGCCTTGAGTGCTTCAGAATACGCCTCGATGAAACGGCAAGACTCGCCGCCGAGCTCGGCTACGAGTGGTTCTGCACGACTCTCACCGTGTCCTCGCGCAAGGATGCCGTTGCCATAAACGCAATAGGCAGACAGGCGGCTGAAAAATACGGTGTCAAATGGCTTCCCTCGGAATTTCGGAAACGCGAGGGCAATCACCGTTCGATAATTCTGTCCGAAAAATACGGACTGTACCGTCAGGAATACTGCGGCTGTGTATTTTCACTGGCAAATCAGGAGAATAATAAGTGAACGAAAAAACGCAAAACTTAATCACGGCGGCGGTAATCGGTGCGCTGTATGCGGTGCTGACAATGGTGCTTGCACCCATCAGCTACGGACCGCTTCAGCTTCGCATATCCGAGGTGCTGTGCATACTGCCGTATTTTATGCCCTGCACCGCTTGGGGACTGTTTTTCGGCTGTGTGATTGCAAATCTCGTCAGCACCGCGGGCATACTCGACGTAGTTTTCGGCTCAGCCGCAACACTGCTTGCCTGCGTCTGCATAGCCGCCTGCGGCAAAAAATTCGGCGACAGGCTATCGGGAAAAATAATAGCCTGCCTTATGCCCGTCGTGTTTAACGGCGTAATAGTCGGCGCAACGCTGACAGTCGCCCTCGCGGGCTTAAATCCGCTTCACAGCTTTGGCGCCTTTGCGGTTTTTGCAGGTCAGATCGCATTAGGCGAGCTCGGAGTTATGCTTGTTATCGGGCTTCCGCTTATGACCTATCTGCCGAAGAAAAAGTTTTTCTCGGATTTCGTACAAAAGCACGGGCTTTAGTACTTGACTTTTACGGCTCGTTAGAATAATATTGCCTTGCAAGTTAACAGGGGTGCTGAGTGCTTCTCGGCTGAGACGGAGGGAAATGAACCACCGAAACCCATGAACCTGATCCGGGTAATGCCGGCGTAGGAAACGAAATACTTAAAATCAAATCGTTTTCCTATGACCGTGCCTTTAGGGGTGCGGTCTTTTGTTTTAGGAGAAAAAATCATGAATCAGAGCAAAAGTCATCTGAAGCTTCGCGCACTGTGCGAGGGCGCAATACTCGTCGCGCTTTCCTTTGTGCTCAGCCTTCTGCCAGTCGGCAAAATGCCGCAGGGCGGCTCGTTTGACCTCGCAATGCTGCCTCTTCTCATTTTCTGTGTGCGCTGGGGCTTCGGTCCCTCAATGCTTGCAAGCACGGTTTACGGCATTTTGCAGATGTTTTACGAGGGCGGCATAGCGATAGGCTGGCAGTCCATTGTGGGCGACTTCATCATTGCCTACGCCGTTTTGGGCATCGCGGGACTGTTCAGCAAATACAGATACGGCTTTTTTGCTGGTTCATTTGTTGCCTGCTGTGCAAGATTTGCCGTTCACTGGGTCGTCGGCGCGACAATATGGGCGGCATATATGCCCGACACCTTTTTCAACATGACGATGACCTCGCCGTGGTTTTAC
Organism: Clostridiales bacterium UBA1763; assembly: GCA_002314685.1. Classification (GTDB taxonomy): domain Bacteria; phylum Bacillota; class Clostridia; order Oscillospirales; family Oscillospiraceae; genus F23-B02. Next base: position 11,221 of record DCHB01000008.1, on the reverse strand, counting down.
TCGGCACTGTATAACGGCAGTTATATGGCAGTCGATACGGCAATAGTCCTAATCCTCGGCGCACTCGTGTGGAAGCCGCTGGGAAAATACCTTCGCGGCGAGGATTTGAAAACTGCGTAAAAAGATATTGACATACGGTGATTATATCGTTTATAATATACATCCGATGCCTATGGCGTCGGATGTAATTTTGTCAACTACTTTGACCTCGGTCAATGTTGAGTATCAATCCTGAAAGGAGTGCAGAGAATATGCTGCGTACTTACCAGCCCAAGAAGCGTCAGCGCAAGAAAGAGCACGGCTTCCGCAAGAGAATGTCCACCGCAAACGGCCGCAAGGTCCTTGCTCGCCGCAGAGCAAAAGGCAGAGCAAAGCTCAGCGCCTGATAGTATCTGCATGAGCAGAACGGAAATGTAAATATTTTTTAGGGCGGGTAATATCCGCCCTTAAGGTGTTTATGCACAAAAAGTAATCGACCGATTTGGAGTGAATTTCGTTGGATTTCAGAGTAACACTGAAGAAAAACTATGAATTCAAGCGGCTGTATAACAAAGGCAAAACCGCCGTAACCCCGTATCTCGTCGTTTACAGCATGAAGACGGGCAGAGGCGTAAACCGCGTCGGCTATACCGTGTCCACAAAGCTGGGCAAGGCAGTCGTGCGAAACCGTGTACGCCGCCGCTTGAGAGAGATATACCGTCTTAATTCGGACAGGCTTATTACGGGCGCGGACATTGTCATTGTCGCTCGCTCACGCTGTGTTGATGCCGAATACGGCAAAATCGAAAAAGCGTTTATCCATGCCTGCGCCGAGCTCGGACTTTTAAGAGAGGCGGAGCGATGAAAAAAATACTTATCGCATTGGTAAGGTTTTATCAGAAATACATCTCACCTTTAAGACCGTCATGCTGCAGATTTATTCCGACCTGCTCGCAGTATGCAATCGAGGCTTTGGAGAAATACGGAGCCTTGAAGGGCAGTTGGCTTGCCCTGAAACGCCTGTCGAAGTGTCACCCCTTTCACTTCGGCGAGCATGATTTCGTTGATCCCGTACCTTAACGGGAGCAAACTACAAGGAGAAATTTATGTCATTATGGGAAATGATAGTTTGGCCCTTTGCCAGACTGATGGAGACCATGTATTCATGGACTCACAATTATGGCGTATCAATAATCTTCTTCGCTCTTGTCGTTAACCTCGTGCTTCTGCCGTTCATGGCAAAGAGCAAAAAGAGCATGATGCGCACCTCCCGCTTTCAGCCTAAGCTCAAGGAATTAGAGAAAAAGCATGAAGGCAATCAGCAGAAGTATCAGGAAGAGGTCAGAAAGCTCTATAAAGAGGAAAATGTCAACCCCATGTCGGGCTGCCTCTGGTCACTGATACCGTTCCCAATCCTCATCGCACTTTACAGTGTTATCCGTCAGCCTCTTGAGAAGATGATGGGTATTGCCGAGGAGGATGTTACCGCTATCACAAAATGGGCAACAGAAAATGCGGGCTTTGTAAGCTCTGCACGCAATACCTATGATGAAATAGGCGTTGTCAATGCCCTGCATCAGCATTGGGATGCCGCAGTCAGTGCACTCGGCGATTTCGGCGGCAAGCTTATCGACATCGACTACAGCTTCCTCGGAATGAACCTCGGCAGCATCCCCAGCTGGAGAATCTGGGAGCTTGACTATTCCGATTTCGGTGCGGCACTGCCCTCAATCGGACTGTTCTTCATTCCCGTTATTGCCGCATTCCTGTCATGGCTGTCCATGCAGATAAGCCAGAAGACCAACCCCTCACCGCAGGGCGCACAGCAGAAGGCACAGATGCAGACAATGAATATGTTCATGCCCGTCATGTCCATCTGGATTTGCTTCATCATGCCCGCGGCACTCGGCGTTTACTGGATAGCAAACAGCATTCTCGGTATCTTCAGAGATATTTCCCTCACCAAGGTTTATCAGAAGAAGCTCGATGAAGAGGATGCAGAGCGCTTAAAGCGCAATAAGGACAGAGAAGAAGAGCTCAAGCGCCGCCACGAGGAAACCGAGCGTATGCGCGCTGAGGGCACCACTGTCCGCAACAGCAATACAAGCAAGAAGAAGATGCAGGCACAGCAGAAGCAGCAGGATGATGAGCGCCGCGCCGCAAATGAAAAGGCAGAGCGCGAGGCAAAGCGTGAGCGTCTCGGACTTGACGACGGAGCAGAAAATCCCTCTCAGGTCGGCAAGCGCCGCTATGCAAGAGGCAGAGCCTACGATCCCGACCGCTTTGCAAATGTCGCAGCAGCCGAGCCCGAAACGGAAGCGGCTGAAGAAAAGCCTGAATAATTACAGGAGAACTGAATATGATAAAGTCATTGGAAAAAAGCGGCCGCACAGAGGATGAGGCACTTGCCGCTGCCCTCAAGGAGCTTGGTCTTGACCGCGACGATGTTTCCGTAACCGTCGTTGAACGCGCCAAATCGGGCTTTCTGGGTATCGGAGCGTCTCCTGCAGTTGTGCGTGTCGAATATGAAGCACCCGATGAGCCCGCAGAAGCACCCGTTGAGAGTGTCGTTGAGACAGAGGGTGACTATCCCGAAATCAGAAGCTTTTTAACGGGACTGCTCAAGCGCATGGGCACTGAGGCTCAGATTGAGATTACCACCCGTGACAGCAAGGGCATAGTCGTAAATCTTTCAGGTCCCAACATGGGCGCTGTAATCGGACGCAGAGGCGAAACTCTCGACGCAATTCAGCACCTCACAAACTATGTAATCAACCGCGGAAACGATAAGCACATGCACATTTCCGTTGATGCTGAGAGCTACCGTGCAAAGCGCGAGGAATCCCTCGTGCACCTCGCAGAAAAGATGGCAGCAAAGGTCATCAAGTACAAGAGAAGCATGGCTCTTGAGCCCATGAACTCCTACGAGCGCCATATTATCCATACTGCACTGCAGGATTATGAGGGCGTAACTACGAGCTCCACAGGCACAGAGCCCAACCGCCGTGTCGTCGTATCCTACGACAGACCTCAGCCAACAAGCAACAAGCCGCAGAGCCGCGAATGGGCATAAATCCGTATATTGGAGGAAATAAAAATGTTAATCGAAAAAATCCAGTCAATATTAGCAGAGCAGTTTGAAGTTGCAGCAGACAGCATTTCCGCTGAAACCAATATCGTTGATGATCTCGGCGCTGACTCCCTTGATGTCGTTGAGCTTATCATGTCCCTCGAGGACGAGTACGGAATATCAATCTCCGACGAGGAAGCCCTCGAGCTTACCACAGTCGGCAAGATAGTTGAGTACATCGAAGCAAAACAGTAAAAACCAACTCCAAAACCTCCTACACCAATGATGTAGGAGGTTTTCAGCTTGTCAAAAAAGTCCCTCGGACTTTTTCGACTGCGCCGAAAAGCCGCCAAAAAATGCGCAGAGCTTTCTGCGCATTTTAGAAAAAGCCTCGGAAACGAGGCTTTTTGTTGTCGGCGATCAAATTGAGGCGGGCCTTTGCCCCCTCAAGCTCCCCCGCTGTTTGCAGGTCTTTACTGCCGACAGTTTGGTTTTAGATAGGCTCCAAAACCGCCTGCATCAAATGATGCAGGCGGTTTTTGTTGACTTGAAGATAGAAAAAGAGTAAAATAAACTGATTAGCTATTGGATTGGACAGGGTAAGCTATGGATAAGCTTTCACATGCCTATATTGTCTCCTCGGTGTCCGCACAGTTAAGCCGAAAAAAGGCGCTTGAGCTTGCGTCAAGGATGCTGTGCAGCGGCACGGGCGAAAAGCCCTGCGGTGCTTGCAGAGACTGCAAAAAAATCGCGGCGGGCGTGCATCCCGATGTGAGTGTCGTTTCGCGTCTTGCCGACGACGGCGGCAAAAAGCGCGACATTCAGGTTGACAGGATAAGGCAGATGAGTGCCGATGCCGCGATACTGCCGAATGAGGCGTCGGGCAAGGTATATATAATTGAGGAAGCGGAAACCATGAACGAGAGTGCGCAGAATGCGGCACTCAAGCTCTTTGAGGAGCCTCCCCGCGGCGTGTCGTTTATTCTATGCACGGAAAATCCCGAGAAGCTTCTCCCGACAGTGCGCTCAAGGTGCGCTCTTCTGCACTGCAACTGCGAGGAGGATAAATTCGACGAGAGCATCAGCGCCCTTGCCGACGGCTATATCACAAGAGTGCTTGACGGCAACAGAGCACGGCTTTTCGAGTGGACAACGGAAAACAGCGAGCTTGAAGCGAGAAAGCTTCCCGATTTTCTCAACTGCGTCAAGGATAAGCTTGTGCAGATGCTCAGATATACCGACGCAAAGGCGAGCATAATGGAAAATATCAGGCTCATTGACAGATGCCTTGAATATCAGACCGTCAATACGAGCGTTAAACATATATTCGGATTGCTGGCAGTGAGGTCACTGCCGACAAAGGAAATGAGGAAAAAAGTTGACTGAGGTTATTAGCGTAAAATTTAAGAACAGAGGTAAAAGCTACTTCTTTTCACCCAACGGAAAAACCGTAAAAGCGGGTGAGGCTGTTATAGTCGAGACGAGCAAGGGACTTGAAATAGCCGATTGCAGTCGCGGAAATCACGCGGTTGAGGATACGGCGGTTGTTCAGCCCCTCCGCCCCGTAGTGAGAATTGCGACGGCAGACGACCTGCGTGTCGCCGAGATTAACAAGCAGCGCGAGAGGGAAGCATTTGAAATTTGCAAGCAGAAGATAGCCGAGCACGGTCTCGATATGAAGCTTGTCGATGTTGAGTGCAATTTCGAGGGCAACAAGACGATGTTCTTCTTCACCTCCGACGGCAGAGTGGATTTCCGCGAGCTCGTCAAGGACCTCGCGGGCATATTCCGCAACCGCATCGAGCTCAGACAGATAGGCGTGCGTGACGAGGCAAAGATGATAGGCGGTCTCGGCATCTGCGGCAGACCGTTTTGCTGCAACAGATTTCTCGATGAGTTCCAGCCCGTATCAACCAAAATGGCAAAGGTGCAGTCCATGTCGCTCAACCCGAGCAAAATTTCGGGCAGCTGCGGCAGACTCATGTGCTGCTTAAGATACGAGCAGGAGGCTTACGAGGAGCTTGTCAAGTCCGTGCCCAAGCAGGGCGCATTTGTCGAAACTCCCGCGGGCTACGGCACCGTGACACAGATAAATCTTCTGCGTCAGCTCATTAAGGTCAAGCTTGACGGCGAGGGTGAGGACACTGTGCGCACCTACCGCGCAGTTGAGGTCGCCGCAGTTCCGGGTGGCAGACCTAAGGACGGCGAGCCTCTGCCTTCAGTGCTCAAGTATATCCCCGAGCCCGAGCCCGAGGAGGAGCCCGAAAATGAGTGGGACATCTCCGAGGTGTATATAAACGAGAGCGAGGACGAGCCTATTAAGGCAGAGCCCGTAAAGAAAAACCGCAATCGCAGAAGCCGCAGAGGCGGCAGAGGCGGCTCAAAGCCCAAGCAGAATAACGCTAAGCCTCAGAACGATGAGGCGAAGCAGCAGCCTATAAAGGCAAAGCCCAAGCATAAAAACAGCAATACAAACGGCAAGCCGCAGAAGAACACGGAAAAGCCCGCCGAAAAAGCAGAGGCAAAGCAGCAGCCCAAGGCGGGACAGCCAAACGAAAAGAAGAGCAACAACAAGCGCCGCTACTATCACAGAGGCAAACCCAAGACAAAGCAGGGCGGCGACGCAAAATAAACTACAAACCCCGGAGGTCAAGCTATGAATAAGGGGAAAAGAACAGCCGAAGTGCTTGAAATGAGCATGGGGGCGAAGTGGACAATTACAATACTGCTTGCCGTAATTGCGGTTGTGACCGTGATTTTGTGCGCAAAATCGGGCAACTTCACCTTCAAGCCCGGCTCTGTGCAGGCAAACGACGAGGCAGTTACAGAATCCGCGACGCCGAAGGACGAGGACAAGGCAAACGAAAATGTCACGCACAAGGTCTTCGTTTCGGCAGGCTACGGCGGAACGGTTGACCCTAAGGGCAACAAGGAGGTACCCGATTGGGGCAGTGTTACAATTAACATCACACCCAATGAGGGCTACATAGTAAAATCCGTATCCGTTGACGGCGAGGATAAGGGCTCACTTACAAGCTACACGCTGTCGTACATAACCGACGACCACACGATTGTAGTAACCTTTGAGGCGGAGCCCGAGCCGACACCCACGCCGAGTGACACGGACGATGTTTATGAACAGCTTTTCGGCGACGACTGATAAAAAAGTGAGAACAATATGCAAACAGGAATAATCATAGCACTATTCATTCTCGGTCTCGTGCTCATAATAAAGGGTGGAGACTGGTTTGTTGATTCCGCTGTGTGGATAGCAAACGCAACGGGAATACCGAAGTTTATAATCGGCGCAACGATAGTAAGCGTTGCAACAACCCTGCCCGAGCTCACCGTTTCGGTGACGGGTGTTGTCAACGGCGAGCTCGACCTTGCCGTAGGTAACGCCGTAGGCTCCGTAACGGCGAATATCGGCTTAATAATGGGTATCTCCCTTGTGTGTATGCCCGCCGTAGTAAAGCGCAGTCAGCTTTGGCTCAAGGCAACTATAATGTCCTGCGCGGCACTGCTTTTGTGGCTTTTGTGCGGCAACGGCGTGCTCAGAATACTGCCGAGCCTCATCCTTTTTGTTCTGCTGGGCGTATATATCTGGGACAATATCCGCGATGCAAAAAGCGATATGGACACTGAGGCAACAGACAGCGTTGATAAAAAGGATATGCCCAAGGAGCTTCTTATGTTTATCGTGGGCATAGCGGCGATAGTAATCGGCTCAAAGCTTCTTATTAACTACGGCAGTAAGCTCGCTCTGCTTTTAGGTGTGCCGTCGGCAATAATAGGTGTAACGCTTGTGGCAATCGGAACAAGTCTGCCCGAGCTTATTACAACAATCACCGCAATCCGCAAAAACGAGTCGTCAATGTCCATAGGCAATATAATCGGCGCAAATGTTATCGACCTCGCACTCATACTGCCCGTGTGCAGTATGTTTTCGGGCGGCAGGCTCACAATAGGCGAGCAGTCGTATCTTCTCGATTTACCCGTTTGCTTCGGAATGACGCTAATAGCGGTGCTTCCGCCGCTTATAAAAGGCAAGCTTTACCGCTGGCAGGGCATAACGATGCTCGTGTGCTACACGGCTTATGTGGTTGTGCTCGTAACAAAATTCGGCGTATAACAAAAAATCCGCTGTGACTAACTCACAGCGGATTTTTGTATTCATAATCAGCTTATACGTTAATTGACTGCATAAGGCGGTACAGCATTGTCGCCGCCTCGGCTCTCGTTGTGCCGAGCTGAGGCTCTAAGGTGCCCTCGTCTGTGCCCTTGATTATTCCCGCCTCAACTGCAAGCTCCATAGATTGCAGACACTGCTCGGAGATTTCGGTGTAGTCGGAGAAATCGGAAAGGCTTGCGCCCGAGGATGTGTAAATGTCAATGCCCATGTAGCTTGCAAACCTCATGAGATAAACGGAAAATTCCTCGCGGGTGACTATCTCATCGGGGTTAAACAGGTCGGGATTGTCCTTTTCGGCAACCGTAATGTTCTTCGATACAGCCCATTTTACCGCCTTCGTGAAGTATTCCCCGTCAATGTCAACGTAGGAAACCTTCACGCCGTCAACGGACAGATTTCCCGCAATGCGGTAGAGAATTGTTGCCGCCATTGCCTTCGTCAGCGGCATTTCGGGCTCAAAGGTTTTACTGCTCGTACCTGTCATAAACCTATTGTCAATGCAGTAGTCAATTTCACTGTGCGCCCAATGCGTTTCGGAAACATCACCGTAGCTGAGCGACGGACATGAATCGAAGCGGTTACAGCCCGCGACATATACACCCGTCACGGTTACATCGCTTGCGGGCATATTGAAATAATAGCCCGTTGTTGCACTGCCCTTGACCTTTACAGAGCTGTTATCCGTTGTCCATTTGCTTATTTTATAGCCCGGCATTTCCTTCGAGGATAGCGGGTAGATGTAAACCGTTTCACCGACCTTGTAGGTGCCGCTTCCGCCGCCGTTAACGACCTTCAGCTCGTATTCCGACTGAATTTTCTTGAAATTCGCCGTTATCGTGACGCTCGTTTTGGGCATCGTAAAGTAATAATACCCGTCGGAATCCTTGCTTATTGTCACTCCCGAGCTTGTTGTCCAGCCCGTGAAGGAGTAGCCGCTTTTTTCGTAGGGGCTTAGATAAACCGTCGCGCCCGCCTTGTTCTTGCCCGTGCCGTAGCCGCCCGTTACGGTAACGGAGTAGCGTGTCGGCGCCGTGCCTTCCTTCCACACTGCGGTGAGGTTGAGATTTGAGCTTGCAATCGAGCTGTTGGTGTAATAGGTGCCGCCTGAAGTTTTCCAGCCGTAGAGGTAATAGCCCGACTTTGTCGCCTCGGGCATGGAGCTGTAATGCTGACCCTTGGTGTAAATGACTATTTTATTGCCGTTTGTGAGACTTCCGCCGTTAGCGTCAAGAAGCACATACACAAAGTCGTGAGAGCCCGTGCCGTCATAGTCGCCGTAGAGGAAGATTTTTGCCTCCTCAATGCGGCGTTTTATAAGTCCGGGGTAAATTCCGCCCTCACCGTTGCAGATAACGCCGAAGGCATCGGCAATCTCCTGGTCGGGAATGGCGTTGCCGTCGGAGTCCTTGAAATTAGCCTTGAGATACCGTGCTATTCGCCAGCTTGTGTTTATCCAGTTAATTCCGCAGTTGTATGTAAAGCTTACGAGTGCATCAAACTGATTTTGCGACAGCTTCAGACCGTAGTTGTCGGCATAGACGTTGACCGCCGCCTCGTACTCCTTCAAATCCTCGGCAAAAAGCTTGTCCGCCTCAGCCTGCGTTATCGAATCACCCGCACTGACATTTCCCGTGTGACCGTAGCCTATTGTGTAGAAGCTTTCACCGGGGACCTTATATGCGGTGAGGACACAGCCCTCTTTACTTTTTATGAAACTCATTATGTTGCCGCTTGCCTTCATGGTGCTCGAGGATGATGCCGTAACGGGCACTAAGGATACGAGCAAAACAAGCGCAAGCGCAAATGACAGAAAGCGCTTCATTCAAAATTCTCCTTGGATTGATATTTGTAATCAAGCGAATTTCAACTTAAAATAATCATGTGACAAGTATTATAGCAAAAAAGTGCTGAAAAATCAAGCCCCTGCGCAAACACACGATTATTTGGAAGAAATTTGCATCGTCACAATAGTTACAAAATGCAGAGCAAAGATATACAGAGAGTAATATGACGCATTTTAGCGAACGGAATATTGCAGGAAATCGGTCATCGCTTTCGGCATTGTTCGGTAAAAGCATACGACAATTTTTGTGCAAAATACGGCAAAAAGCGTCGAAGGAAAACAGAATATTTATAGGCGCTGATATTGACATAAGCCACCATGTGATATAAAATTCTATGGTTAAGAGTATCAGTTCTCCGAGCGAAAGGAGCTTAGCGTGAGAGATTACAGCGTAGAATTTCAAAACAGAGTTCAATTCATCCGCGACCTCGTTGAAAAGTCGGGTGTTGACGGCATAGTTTTCGGCAATTCGGGCGGCAAGGATTCGGCGCTTGTCGGCATCCTTTGCAAATTCGCCTGCGAAAACACGGTCGGCATAATGATGCCCTGCGCGTCGAAGCGCAATTTTGAGGAGGATATGAAGGACGCTGTCGAGGTTGCTGAGCATTTCGGCATACAGACAAGAGTCGTTGACCTTACGGATGTGCGTCAGACCGAGATAGACAGACTCTCGGCGGTCACAAGCCTCAGCAATGCCGCAGTCAACAACATTGCACCGCGTCTGCGCATGACAACGCTATATACCATAGCGCAAAGCGAGTACAGACTCGTTGCAGGCACGGGCAACCGCAGTGAGCTTTACATGGGCTACTACACAAAATGGGGTGACGGCGCCTGCGACTTTAATCCCATATCGGATCTGACCGCAACAGAGGTCATTGAGTTTCTCTGCTGGCTGACGGCACCCGCCGCAATAATCAACAAGGCACCCTCCGCGGGCTTGTTCGACGGACAGACCGACGAGGACGAAATGGGTGTCAGCTACGCGGCGATAGACAGCTATATTACAACGGGTGAGGTCAGCCCCCGCGACAAGAAGATAATAGACCGCTACCATAACAGAGCAGAGCATAAGCGCATAGGCGTTAATCACTATAATAAGATAGAAGAATAAGTTAAAGCTAAACGGGAATTGGAGGAATAATAATGGAAAACAATGTACGCCCCGAGAACATGGCAAGAATTACTACTGCAGAGCTTGCAAACGCATTTATTGATGAGCAGATTAAGCTCATGCGTGAGCAGGTCGGCGATAAAAAGGTGCTTCTGGCACTGTCAGGCGGAGTTGACTCATCTGTCGTTGCCGCACTGCTTATAAAGGCTGTCGGCAAGCAGCTCACCTGCGTTCATGTAAATCACGGTCTCCTGCGCAAGGGCGAGCCCGAGCAGGTCGTTGAGGTTTTCCGCAATCAGATGAATGCAAACCTCGTGTATGTCGATGCTGTTGACCGTTTCCTCGACAAGCTCGCAGGCGTTTCAGACCCCGAGACAAAGCGTAAAATCATCGGCGCAGAGTTTATCCGCGTCTTTGAGGAGGAGGCACGCAAGCTCGAGGGCATCGAATTCCTCGCTCAGGGCACAATTTATCCCGACATCCTCGAAAGTGACGGCGTAAAGGCTCATCACAATGTCGGCGGTCTGCCCGAGGATTTGCAGTTTGAGCTCGTTGAGCCCGTAAAGCTTCTGTATAAGGACGAGGTGCGCGTAGTCGGCAAGGCACTCGGTCTGCCCGACAGCATGGTTTACCGTCAGCCCTTCCCGGGCCCCGGTCTCGGCGTAAGATGCACGGGCGCAATCACCCGTGACCGCCTCGAGGCAGTCCGCGAGTCCGACGCAATTCTGCGTGAGGAGTTTGCCGCGGCAGGTCTGCAGGGACAGGTTTGGCAGTATTTCACCTCCGTGCCCGATTTCCGCGCAACGGGCATCCGCGACGGCAAGCGTGCATACGATTGGCCCGTCATAATCCGCGCCGTCAACAGCGTTGACGCAACAAGCGCAACGGTTCCCGAGCTTGATTGGGCACTGCTCAAGAAGATAACGGACCGCATTCTCGCCGAGGTACCCGGCGTCTGCCGCGTGCTGTATGAGCTTAGCCCCAAGCCCATCTCCACAATCGAGTGGGAATAATTCGTGAAGT
>DCHB01000043.1:15765-19064 GCA_002314685.1 Clostridiales bacterium UBA1763 | reverse complement strand
TCCGCATAATCTGGGGCAGTTCACTTTGAACAGGAGATTTTTTCTTATCTGTTTTTCATCACAGTCTTCATTCTCAGACCGTGGTCAAGGATGCTCTTGCGCAGACGCAGATTTTTGGGGGTGACCTCTAAAAGCTCGTCATCGGCAAGAAATTCAAGACACTGCTCAAGGCTGAGCTGTCTCGGCGGAATGAGGCGCAGTGCCTCGTCCGAGCCCGATGCGCGGGTGTTCGTCAGATGCTTTGTGCGGCAGACATTGACCGCGACATCGTCGCTCTTGGGGCAAACGCCGACTACCATGCCCGCGTAAACCTTGGTGCCGGGGGTAATGAACATTGCACCGCGCTCCTGAGCGTTCCAGATGCCGTATGCGACGGCATCGCCCGTCTCGAAGGCAATGAGTGAGCCCGTGTTGCGGCGGGCTATATCGCCCTTGTAGGGCTCGTATTTCTCAAACACGGACGCCATGATGCCCTCGCCCTTGGTGTCTGTTAAAAATTCGTTGCGGTAGCCGAAAAGTCCGCGTGAGGGCACAAGATATGTGAGCTTAACGCGGTTGCCTACGGGGAGCATTTCAACAAATTCGCCCTTGCGTGCGCCGAGCTTTTCCATAACAGAGCCCATGAAATCAGAGGGCACATCGGCTACGACACGCTCAACGGGCTCGCACTCTACGCCGTCGATTTCGCGGTAGAGCACGCGCGGGGGTGAGACCTGAAATTCATAGCCCTCGCGGCGCATTGTTTCGATGAGGATTGACAGGCTCATCTCGCCTCTGCCCGCAACGGCGAAGCTGTCAGTCGCGCCCTCAACATCGCGCACGCGCAGGGAAACATCCTTGAGCGTTTCGCGCATTAGGCGGTCGCGGATTTGACGGGAGGTGACAAATTTGCCCTCGCGTCCTGCGAAGGGGCTGTCATTGACCGAGAAGGTCATCTCAAGCGTGGGGGCTGAGATTTTTACAAAGGGCAGGGGCTCGGCAAAGCCCTTTGCACAGATAGTGTCGCCTATCGTAACATCGCCGATGCCACTCATGGCGATTATATTGCCCGCTGAGGACTCTGTCACGGGCACCTTGTTAAGTCCGTCAAACTCAAACAGTGCGACAGCCTTCGCCTTCATGGTTGTGCCGTCCGCCTTGTGATAGTTGCAGACCTCAATCTCCTGATTCTGAGTGATAACACCGCGCTCAATTCTGCCGATTGCAATTCGTCCGACATACTCGTTGTAGTCAACGCTTGAAACGAGCATCTGGAAGGGGCTTTCGGTGTCCTGCTCGGGCTCGGGAATGTACTCGAGAATTGTCTCGAAGAGAGGCTTTAGGTCGGTGCCTATTACCTCGGGTGAGTAGCTCGCCGTGCCCTGACGGCCTGAGCAGAAGAGCATGGGAGAATCAAGCTGTTCATCGGTTGCATCAAGGTCCATGAGAAGCTCAAGCACCTCGTCGATAACCTCGTGTATGCGCTGGTCGGGGCGGTCAATCTTGTTAACGACAACTATGACTCTGTGACCGAGCTCAAGTGCACGGGAGAGGACAAAGCGAGTCTGCGGCATGGGACCCTCAGCCGCGTCAACGAGCAGAATAACGCCGTTGACCATTTTGAGAATACGCTCAACCTCGCCGCCGAAATCGGCGTGTCCCGGGGTATCGACAATATTGATTTTGGTATCGCCGTACTGAACGGCGGTGTTCTTCGCCATTATGGTTATGCCGCGCTCACGCTCAAGGTCGTTTGAGTCCATGACGCGCTCGACAATCTCCTGATTTTCACGGTAAACGCCGCTCTGCTTGAGCATCTCGTCAACGAGGGTGGTTTTGCCGTGGTCAACATGGGCTATAATCGCCACATTTCTGAGTTTATTCATCTAAAACTCAACTCCTAAATAAAATTCAACACAAAAATGTATTTTAGCACCTAAAGCCTTGAATTACAATACTTTTCCGAAAAAATAAGACCGCTTTTTTCCAAAAGCGGTCTTATATATGCTGTTACATTTTCTCGGGGGCGGAGACGCCGATAATCGAAAGCGAAACGGCTATAACCTTGCGTACCGTATCTGCGAGGCAGAGTCTTGCCTCGAGCACGCCCTCGGGTGCGCCCTTAATGCGGCAGGCGGTATAGAAGCGGTGGAAGCGTGCGGCAAGCTCGGTGACATACTTGTTTATGCGGCTCGGATCGTAATCGCGGGCGGCAAGGCGTATCTCCTCGGGCAGTGCGGCAAGCTGTTTAATAAGCTCACGCTCGGTGGGGTCACTGAGAAGGGTGAAATCAACCTCATCCGCACTCGGAACTGCGTGTCCCTCAGCGGCAAGTGCCGCTATGAGGGTGCATATTCTCGCGTGGGCATACTGAACATAGTAAACGGGATTTTCGCTGTCCTGACGCAATGCAAGCTCGAGGTCGAACTCGACGGGAGATTCGGGGCGGGAGTTGAAGAAATAGCGTGCGGCATCGACGGGAATTTCGTCGAGCAGGTCGGACAGGGATATTGCCTTGCCCGTGCGCTTTGACATACGCACGACCTCGCCGCCGCGGGTGAGCTTTACAAGCTGCATGAGGACAATATCGAGGCGGTTTTCGCCGTCAAGTCCGAGGGCATCCATAGCGCCCTTAATTCTTGCGACATGACCGTGGTGGTCAGCGCCCCAGACATTTATGACCTTGTCAAAGCCGCGCTTTTCAAACTTATTGCGGTGGTAGGCTATATCGGCGGCAAAGTAGGTGTAGAAGCCGTTTGCGCGGCGCAGTACGTCATCCTTAAGCTCGAGCTTTTCAATATCCTCGGGCTTTTTGCCAGCCTTCAGCAGATTTTCGCTCAGAATTTCGGAGGTCTTGAGCCACAGTGCGCCGTCCTTTTCGTATGTATAGCCGCGCTCGGCAAGCTTTGCAACGCTCTCGGCAACATAGCCGCTGTTGTGCAGGCTCGACTCGAAAAACCACTCATCGTAGAAAATGCCGTAGCGCTCCAAATCCGCCTTCATCTTGGGCAGATTGTGCTCTAAGCCGAACGATGCCATCATCTCGTGACGCTCAGCGGTGGATTTCTCCAGCCAGCTGTCGCCGTACTTTTCGCAGAAGAGGCGTGCAAGCTCTTTAATATCGTCGCCGTGGTAGCCGTCCTCGGGGAACTCGATTGCGTCCTCGCCCTTCACGAGTTGAATACAACGCGCCTCGATTGAAACGGCAAACTTTTCAATCTGATTGCCCGCATCGTTGACATAGAACTCGCGCCAGACATCGTAGCCCGCCTTTGAGAGCACCGCGCCGAGTGCGTCGCCGAGCACGCCGCCGCGGGCGT
>DCHB01000043.1:8432-15757 GCA_002314685.1 Clostridiales bacterium UBA1763 | reverse complement strand
GGGCGTTGCCCATGTGCATGGGGCCCGTGGGGTTTGCCGAAACAAACTCGACCATGAGCTTCTTGCCCTTGCCGACATCACAGCTGCCGTAATCCTCGCCCTCGTCGTTTACGAGCTTTACAGTGTCGGCATACCATTTATCGCCCATGCGGAAATTCATAAAGCCAGGACCTGCAACCTCGACTGAATCAAACCAACTGCCCTCGAGCTTCATATTTGCAATGAGCGTGTCCGCGACCTTGCGGGGCGGCATACGCATAAGCTTTGCGCTTGCCATTGCGAAGTTTGCCGCATAGTCGCCGTTTGCGGTGTCCTTCGGGATTTCAACACTGCCGTTGAGAGTAATGCCCTCGGGAAGCTCGCCTTTTTTCGCCGCTTCGATATATGCCTCGTTTACAAGAGCAGTTATCTGCTCCTTTGCCAGCTGTATCATATTTGCCATAGCTTTTGTGTTTCCTTTCAAAATCAGCTTCTCGGTTTAACGCTCATGCTCAGTCTGTTCTGACTGACCACGGCGTGCTCCATATTGAGCACATAGTCAATGGAAAGCTCACCGCCCTTATCGTCAAGCCTTGCATTTATCTTCCTTGTATCAAGCTCGAGTGTAGCCGAGCCGAACTGGGTATCATATAAAAAGCTGCTCTTTTCACCCTCGCGGAATACCATACGGGTGTTGAGCGTGCCCTTGCGTTCAACGCACACTCCGTCGGGCTTAATCTCAACCGTTGTGCGTGTGCCCGCAAGTCCCGTAATCTCGCTTTCAAGGTAGCTGAGCTTAAAGCCGTCATCGGTGCGGCTGTAAATTCCGTCGGTTATGAGCTCGATTTCATCGTCGTCCGTGCCGACAATGCCCTGAACTCCCGATATTGTAATCAGTGCCTTCATACATCGTCCTCCAAGGGTGCGGGTGGCGTGAATAAAACGGCACTTTTAAGCTCATAGCCGAGCAAAATCGGCGCGAGGGACACAAAATCCTCAACACTGCCGCTTGTATAATAGCTCTCGGCACATTCGCCGTCTGAGAGTGCGTCGGTATCGGTAAGATAGCGCTTCATCGCTCTCGCGGAGGCATCCGCGGCACCGACAAGCACGGTGTCGGGCAGATAATCGTTTATCGCCTCGGCAATAATGCCGTAGTGGGTACAGCCGAGCAAAAGCGCCTGCACCTTTGCCGCCCTCAAGGGCTCAAGGGTGCTTGCAACGACCTTTTTAACTAAAGCGTCTGTGCGGAGAATGTGTCCGCTTTCAATCATCGGTACAAAGTCGGGGCAGGCGACTGCCGTCACCTCTGCATCGGGGGCAAAGCGGCTTATCTCAGCCTGAAAGGCTCCGCTTTTTATGCTCGTCGCCGTTGCGATTACGCCTAAGCGCTTAAAGCCCGTCTCGGCAAGCTCTTTTGCGCCCGGGGTGAGCACGCCTACCGTGCGGGTTTCGTTGTTTGCGAGAATATCCTGCGCGTTTGAGGATATAGTGCCGCAGGCGGCTAAAATCGCCTTCACTCCGAAGCCTTCGGCAAACTCGATGTTCTGCACGGCAATTTTGCGAATTTGCTCGCGCGGTCTGCCGCCGTAGGGCATTCTGCCCGTATCGCCGAAGTATATTATATTTTCATTCGGCATTATTCTCCGAAGCTCGCGCACGGCGGTAAGTCCGCCGAGTCCCGAGTCAAATACGCCGATGGGTTTGTTATTCATAGCGATATTACTCCAAAATACATTAACTGTATTATAATATGCCAAATGCGATTAAATTACAAGGTTTTTTTAGTGGAACAGGGACAGGAAAGCTGATATAATATACATGAGAGATTTTTCCTAAGGAGGTACGGGCTTGAATATTGATTTGACCGATAAGGAATTTCGCAGACTGCTTGACATGGTCTATATCGGCAACTGGGTGCTCAACTCCGCACGCGCCGAGGACAGATTTGAGGATTACGACCTCGTTCAGGAAAAGCTGTTTTCTCTGTGCGGCAAAAACGGTATGCGCTCACTCGTGCAGACATGGCACGGGCACGTTTTCCCCTCCCGCGCTTATGAGGAGGGCGGCATTCACGAGGCGATTGCCGACTATGAGGACGCGGTATTCTTTGACATTCTCGCCGAGGAGCTTGCCCGCCGCGACATGAGCAGGGACGGAGAAAATGCCGAGGATTTAGCGGCACTCGCTCTGCGAATGGACGAATATCTCGATGAGTTTGAGAAAAACGGAATTGCGAATTTGAGGGTTGAGACATGATATATAATTACACCTACGAAAGTCCCGTCGGGGCACTTTGCGTGTGTGCCGATGATGAGGCACTCATTTCCCTGCACTACGGCAAATCTGAGGAAAACACGCAAAACGAAATCGTGAGGCTCGTGTGCCGTCAGCTTGACGAGTATTTTGAGGGCAAGCGGCACTGCTTTGACCTGCCGTTGAAGCCCGAGGGCACGGATTTTCAGAAAAAGGTCTGGTCTGCCCTGCGCGATATTCCCTACGGCGAGACACGAAGCTACGGGCATATTTCCGAGAAGGTCGGCAACAGCAAAGCCTGCCGCGCCGTCGGTATGGCAAACAACCGCAATCCCATTGCGATAATCGTACCCTGCCACCGCGTTATCGGTGCCGACGGCACACTGACGGGCTATGCGGGCGGGCTTAATGCTAAGCGCTTTTTGCTTGAGCTTGAGAATAAGAACAGATAAACTGTAAAAGATAGGAGTGTCGCATTCGTGCGGCACTCCTATCTTTTTTGAAAGGCACGGCAAAATGACAAACGACGAATACAAAAAATATTCCGACTCGCATCAGCCACGCTCAAGGGCGGGCTTAAACATTTTTCGCGCATTTTGGGTTGGCGGTGCAATATGCTGTATAGGCGAGCTGATAAACGGCTTTTTCATGAGCCGCGGCTTATCCGAAGCAGTCGCATCGGGCTTATGCTCGGTGTCTCTCATTTTCATCGGCGCGCTTTTAACGGGGCTCGGCATTTACGACCGCCTTGCAAAGTACGCGGGCGGAGGTACGCTCGTGCCGATTACGGGCTTTGCAAACTCCGTTGTTGCGCCCGCCGTTGAGTTCAAAACCGAGGGCTTTATTACGGGCACGGCGGCAAAAATGTTCCTCATCGCAGGCCCCGTCATAGTTTACGGCATCGGCGCAAGCGTGCTTTACGGGCTTATCCTCTGCCTCATGAGATAAAAACACCGCAGTAATAAACTGCGGTGTTGTATTATTATTTATTCTCCATTGCGTAGTGGATAGTCTCAAGCTTGGGGAGGTTTTCCTCATCAAACTGCCAATATGTTGAGCTTGCCTCGTTTAGCTGCTCGCTCGTCTTCATGAAGCACTTGAAGTCCTTCGGGCACTGATTGCAGGCGTCAAAGTGATACCAGCCGCTGCCGAGATTTACAAGGCACCAATAGTGTCCGTCTGCGCCGACGGTTTTAACATCAAGCTCGAGTCTTTGCAGGAGTGCAAGGCTCACGGCGTATGCCGTAAATTCATCGCCCGACTGCTCTGCAATGCCCATGAGCGCCGCAACTCTGAGGTCGGTTTCCTCCGAGCTCGCCGTGCAGGTGATGCTCGTATTTACATACTCAAACACCGCCTGCGCCTTCTCCTGCTTGCTCATGCCGTCCTTGATTATTGTTTTTATAATCTTATCAAGCTCGGTGTCAAGCTCGCTTTGAGTAACAACAGCCTCCATAAAGGCAATTTTGACCGTTTTTGTGCTCTCATTGCCCTTTTCGTCCTTTGCGGTGAAGCTCAGCTCATACTCGCCCGCCTTGTTTGCATCGACCTTTGACGAGTCAACAGTGATTTCGGGCTCGGGGTCTGCGTTATCTACGGCATAAACGCCGTCCATGTAATCGACGGTCTCGCCTATGTAGCAGTATCTGTCCGCGGCATAGATAACGGGTGCTGTCTTGTCCTCGGATATATCCGCCGTCGCGGTAATCTCGCTTGTATTGCCCGCGCGGTCCTTCAGAATAATCGTAACAGACTGCTCGCCCTCCTTGCTCCAATCGGGCTCGGTCTTGAAGCTTGCCGTTACTGCGGTAATGTCCTTTATATTCTCTACAAAGTTGATTGCATCGCAGGCATAGCCCGTTGCGCAGGCAAATTTAATGCCGTCTGCGGTGGGTGCCGTCGTATCCTTTACGGTTACGCCGACTGTTATGCTCTCCTCGCCCTTTGTGAAAATCACCTCGTGAGCGCCGAGGCTGTTGAGCTCAAAGGGCTCGGTCTCCATTTTATAGCCCGAATACTCACTGCCTATCTGCTTGAGCACCTCGGACTCGGACAGCATATCGTAGGACGCCTCAAACTCGGCAAGTGCATCGCACACTATTACGCGGCAGGTCGCCTCTGTTACATTTTTGCCCTCGTCGGTTGCGACTACCGTGCAGTCACAGCTGCCCTTTTCGGCAAGGTTGGGCTTTTCCTTAAGTGCAAAGCTGACCTCGGTTGCGTCGGTATAGCTGAGCACAAAGTCGTCAGCCTTAAGCTCACCGTCGGGAAGCGCCGCGACGGGCACAGTGTCAAGCTCGGGTGCTGTCGTATCGACGATTTTGAGTATGCTCGTATAGGTTTTGCCGTCAACCTTAATCTGCACGCTGTTGGGACCGAGCTTGTTCCATTCGATTTTCGAGAGGTCGGTGAGAAGCTCGGCATCGTCACGCTCGACTACCATGAAATCCTTAAGCGTGGGCTGAGGCGTGCCCGCCTCGTGGTTTAATACGTCAATCGCGCCGAGGACATAAACCGTTGTCTTAACGGTCTGCGTGTTTTCCTTCGCGTCGGTGAGTACTATCTCGCAGTCGTAGGTGCCCGCAGTGCCGTATTTAGGCTCGGTTTTCCACTCGACTGTGTATTCGGACGCCTCTTTTATCTCCGTGAGTGCCGCCTCGGGCTTGAGAGTTTTGTCATCAATCGTGATGTTTGTGCTCTTGCCCTCTGCCTGCGGTGCCATTGTATCGCGTACCACAATCAGCACGGGGCGGCTTATATCGCCGTCTGTCACCGTTGCAAGGCATACGCCCTCCTTTTTTAAGCTGACATCGGGCTCGGTTTTATAGCTCGCCTCGGTTTTGCTCTTGAAAAACTTGCTCGCATCGGGTGCGCCCTCGCCGAGCTCGGCTTTAAGATACATGTGCATTCCTCTGTAAACACCGAGGACAAGCACCGCGGCGATAACAGCGACTGCAAGAAGCACCGACAGTGCAACAACAAGCCCCTTGCTCATGCCCTTTTTCGATTTTTTCTCTGTTTTCTTCATATAAGGAATACCTCCTTGTCTCAAGTAGATATTGTTTCTAAATTCACAATTATATATTGTAACACACAATATCTTGTATAACAATATTTTTTTGTTAACAAATGAGATATTGAAAGGGCTTGACGTACATGATATACTTTGTCTTGCATCAGGAGGATATATAATGAAAAAGCTTATTTCTTTTCTTCTTGCTATTTCCATGCTTTTTGCCTTGTGCGCGTGCAACAATCCCGAGCCCGTCGAAACCGCCACACCGAGTCCCGAAAGCACAGCGGACACCTACACCCCCGTCACCTTCAGAAATAATGGCAAGCGCGCCGCTGTCAGCGCGATGCCCGAAAAAATACTCGCCGTCGGACCTAACTGCACCGAGGTGCTGTGCGCACTCGGTCTTGCCGATAAAATTATCGGCAAGTGTATGACCAATCACTCAAAGGGAGCTCTCAAGGAGCTTGCGGATGCTTACGACTCCGTGCCCGTTTTGTGCAAGGGCTACCCCACCCTCGACCAGATTGTTGAAAGCGGCTGTGATTTCGTTTATGCGAGCAGTTGGCTTTTCGACAAGACGCTCACGGCACAGATGCTCGAGGACAGAGGCATTACCGTGTATGTCAACGAGGCAGACGACTACAACAGTCTGTGGGAGGAGATAACAGACCTCGGCAACATCTTCTGCGTGCAGGACGCCGCCGAGGAAATAATCGCCGAGCAGACTGCGGCTATTGAAGCTATAAGTGCCGTCATATACAAGGAGGAGGCAGTCAAGGTGCTCGTGCTTGACAGCTTCATCGGCGATAAGCTATACACCGCGGGCGGCACTAACATTGAGACTGAGTACATCGCCTCGGCAGGCGGAGTAAACGTCTTTGCCGAGCTTGACGATGCATGGGATGCCGTCACTGTTGATGATGTTATAGCCGCAAACCCCGACTATATAATCATCCATGATTACAGCAATTCAAGCTATGCCGACAAGGTTAAGGCTTTGCAGGAGGATGAACAGCTTCAGTATCTCGACTGCGTGAGAAACAGCTGTTTTATCAAGCTTCCGCTTACAAATGTTATGCCGGGTATGCGCAGTGCCGTGACCGTTGAAAAGCTTGCAAACAAGATGTTTGCCGAGCTATTTACTGTGGCCGAAACCGCCCAGCCCAAGTAATGCCATGTTCAAAAAAGCCTATGTTGAAATTACAAATATCTGCAACCTAAGCTGTGAGTTTTGTCACGGCACAAAAAGAACTCCGCGCCGAATGTCGGCTGCGGAGTTTGCTTGTGTCCTCGATAAGCTTCGTGGGCACACGGATTATATTTACCTGCACATTCTCGGTGAGCCGCTGAGTCATCCCGAGCTTGAAAAGCTGCTCACACTTGCCGCAGACAAGGGCTTTAACTGCTGTATCACAACAAACGGCACCTTGCTTTCCGATTGCGCCGAGGTGCTTTTATCTGCCGATAGGCTTTACAAGCTGAGCGTTTCTCTGCACAGCTTTGAGGCGAATTTCCCCGCCGACAGCTTGCTTGACTACCTCGACAGCGTGTGGAATATCTGCTCGCGGCTTGCCGAAAACGGTACCTTATGTGCGCTCAGGCTTTGGAATGACGGCGGTGCTAATTGCTTAAACGACGCAATAATCAGCTATATTAAAGCAAGGCTCGGTGCCGAGGAGCTAAGTCCCTGCAAGGGCGGGTACAAGCTTTGCGACAGGCTGTATCTTGAAACGGCGGCAAAATTTGAATGGCCCGATGAAAATGCCGCTGAGCAAAACGTGCAGTTTTGCCGAGGTCTGCGCGACCAGATAGGCATACTTTGCGACGGCACGGTTGTGCCCTGCTGTCTCGATGCCGAGGGCTCGATTGCGCTAGGAAGCATATTCACTCAGTCGCTTGACGAAATTCTTGCTTCACCGCGGGCTAAAGCCTTGTACGAGGGCTTTTCAAACCGCGCACCCACCGAGGAATTATGCCGCCGATGCGGATACGCGACAAGATTTAATAAATCCCACTGAAAAATCAGTGGGATTTATTCGGCTTGTCAAAAAGTCCCTCGGACTTTTTTGACTGC
>DCHB01000043.1:7675-8296 GCA_002314685.1 Clostridiales bacterium UBA1763 | reverse complement strand
TCCTGCCGTCAGTTTAGTTTTTTGATAGTCTCAATAAATTAAAACTGCAAAATAGGTGCCGTGCCGTCATCCTCACTTTTTGTTATGGACCTGATAACGGCATCGTAGCTGTAATTTTCGTTTACCGTGACCGTGAAGCTGTCGCCGACCTTCTTGCCGAGCACGGATTTTCCGAAGGGCGATTCGCGGCTTATAAGCCCCTTCAGCGGGTCTGTGCGTATGGTCGTGACGACTTGAATAATCTGCGTCTCATCGTCCTCGGGGATATAGATTTCTACCTTGTCGTATAAGCCGACCTCGTCGGGCTTTGAGTCGGTGTCTATTATATTTGCGGACTTTATCATATTTTCAAGGTAGCGGATGCGGCTTCCGTTGCGGTTTTTCGCTCGCTTCGCTTCCTTGTACTCAAAATTCTCGCTCAAATCGCCGAAGGCTCTTGTACGCTTGACCTCCTCGATCAGCTCGGGCATGAGTCTGTTGCGCTCGTCAAGCTCCTCGCGCATTTTTGCAATATCCTGCTTTGTCAAATCATCGTGCATGGTAATACCTCTTTTCCAATGGGCATTATAGCCTCAATGAAGAATAAAAGCAATAAAAAAAGCACCTCAAAAGAGGTGCTTT
>DCHB01000043.1:5282-7595 GCA_002314685.1 Clostridiales bacterium UBA1763 | reverse complement strand
GGGTGATGCGGGTGTAGCCGCCGTTACGGTCGGCATACTTAACTGCGATTTCGTCAAAGGTCTTCTTGGCAACGTCTTCACGAGTGATGAAGGACAGTGCCTGGCGGTATGCTGCCAGGTCCTTCTTCTTGCCAAGGGTTATCATTTTCTCGGCGAGGGGTGCGATCTCCTTTGCGCGGGTAATGGTGGTCTCCATACGACCCTTGTCGAGCAGGTCAGTAACCTGCTGACGGAGCATTGCCATACGCTGATCGGTCGGCTTGCCGAGCTTTCTTGTTCCGGGCATTTTCGGTTTTCCTCCTTATTAGAGTGGGTGAATTACTGATTGTCCTCGTCTGCAAGTGAAAGACCCATCTGAGCGAGCTTGTGCTCAACCTCTTCAAGGGACTTGCGACCGAGGTTGCGGACCTTTATCATCTCGTCCTGAGTCTTGGAGATGAGGTCCTCAACAGTATTGATGTTTGCACGCTTGAGGCAGTTGAAGCTTCTGACGGAAAGGTCAAGCTCTTCAATGGTCATCTCGAGAACCTTATCACGCGTTGCTTCGGTCTTCTCAACCACAGTGGGGTGGCTGCCGACTGTTTCGGAAAGATCGGTGAACAGGGTGAAGTGGTCGCAAAGAATCTTTGCGCCGAGAGAGACTGCATCACGAGCTGTGATGGTCTTATCCGTCCACACCTCGATGGTCAGCTTGTCGAAGTCTGTCTGATTACCGACGCGGGTATTCTCAACAGAGTAGTTGACCTTTACGACAGGTGTGTAGATAGAATCAACAGGGATGGTCCCGATTGCGGTCTGAGGATTCTTGTTCTTGTCAGCGGAAACATAGCCTCTGCCGTGATCGAAGGTGAGCTCCATAGAAAGCGCACCGTCGGGCTCGAGGGTTGCTATGGGCTGTTCGGGATTAAGAACCTCAACCTCTGCGTCTGTCTTGATGTCGCCGGCGGTGACAACGCCTTCGCCGACAGCTTCTATATAGACGGTTTTTGCTCCTTCGCTGTGAAGGCGGGCGATGATGCTCTTTACATTGAGCACTATCTCGGTCACATCTTCCTTAACACCGGGAATGGTGGAGAACTCGTGCTGGACACCGTTAATCTTAATGCTGGTGACAGCGGTTCCGGGAAGGGAGGACAGCAAAACTCTGCGCAGAGAGTTACCAAGTGTCGTACCGTAGCCACGCTCCAGCGGCTCTACGACGTACTTGCCGTAAGAGCTGTCGGTCGGAGTCTCAATACACTCGATACGCGGCTTTTCTATTTCGATCATATTAAATATAACCCTCCTTATTAAGTTCGACGCTATTTTGCGCCTGCGATTGTTCAGCTTACCAATTTGAGGGTGTCTGTATTACTTGGAGTACAACTCGACGATGAGGTGCTCCTCGATGGGGAGGTCGATGTCATCACGAGCAGGAACACCGATGACCTTTGCGATCTGGTTGTTTGCATCGTACTCAAGCCACTTGGGTGCGGGACGAGAGCTGTTTGCCTCAATGTTTGCCTTGATCTTCTCAAGACCGCGGCTGCTCTCTTTAAGGGTAATAACCATGCCGGGCTTTACCTGGTAGCTGGGGATGTTGACCTTGCGGCCGTTAACGGTGAAGTGACCGTGGCTGACCATCTGGCGAGCCTCTGCACGGCTCATTGCAAAGCCGAGACGGTACACAACATTATCAAGGCGGCACTCGAGGATGCTCAGGAGGTTCTCGCCGGTCTTACCCTGGCGACGCTCTGCCATCTCGTAGTAGCTGCGGAACTGGCTTTCGAGAACGCCGTAGTATCTCTTTGCCTTCTGCTTCTCACGAAGCTGCTGGCCGTACTCGGAGCTCTTGCTGCGACCCTGACCGTGCTGTCCGGGAGGATATGCTCTGTTCTCTAATGCGCATTTGGTGTAGCAGCGATCGCCCTTCAGGAAGAGCTTCTGGCCCTCTCTGCGGCACATGCGGCATACTGCTTCAGTATATCTTGCCATTTGTGTTTCCCTCCTTCAATTAGACACGACGACGCTTCGGAGGACGGCAGCCATTGTGAGGAATGGGGGTGACATCCTTGATCATCGTAACTTCCAGACCTGCGGTCTGAAGTGCGCGGATAGCTGCTTCACGACCTGAACCGGGTCCCTTAACGAATACTTCGACGGTCTTAAGACCATGCTCCATAGCTGCCTTTGCGGCAGTCTCGGCTGCGGTCTGTGCTGCGAAGGGGGTGGACTTTCTGCTGCCACGGAAACCCATGCCGCCTGCAGATGCCCATGACAGTGCATTGCCATGAGTGTCGGTGATGGTTACCATGGTGTTATTGAAGGAAGAGC
>DCHB01000043.1:4874-5245 GCA_002314685.1 Clostridiales bacterium UBA1763 | reverse complement strand
AATGTTCTTACGCTCTCTGCGGCGTGTTCTGACTTTTTTCTTAGTGTTTGCTGCCATTATTCATACCCCTCCTTACTTCTTCTTATTTGCGATGGTGCGTTTCGGACCCTTGCGGGTACGTGCATTGGTCTTGCTGCGCTGTCCGCGAACGGGCAGACCGCGACGGTGACGGAGACCGCGGTAGCAGCCAATCTCAGTCAGGCGCTTGATGTCAAGTGCGGTTGAACGGCGCAGGTCGCCCTCAACGATGTAGTTGTGGTCGATGCACTCACGGAGCTTTGCTTCTTCCTCTTCGGTGAGGTCCTTAACGCGGGTGTCGGGGTTTATACCGGTCATTTCCAGTATTTTGGTTGCGCTGGTTCTGCCGATAC
>DCHB01000043.1:0-4832 GCA_002314685.1 Clostridiales bacterium UBA1763 | reverse complement strand
ATTCTCTTGTCCTTGGGCAGGTCAACGCCGGCTATACGTGCCATAGATATCATTCCTTTCGAATTCTATTCCGCATTTTTTACGGAGTTTAGGGCTTATTCCCGCCGGAGGGAGCCTTAAAGTCCATGCGGGAGTTTTTTATTAGGACGGGCAAATCAGCCCTGTCTCTGCTTATGCTTGGGGTTTTCGCAAATTACCATGACTTTACCCTTGCGCTTGATAATCTTGCACTTCTCGCACATGGGCTTCACGGAAGGTCTTACTTTCATTTGTTTTACCTCCTACTTGGTTCTCCAGGTGATACGTCCGCGGGTCAGGTCATAGGGTGACATCTGAACTGTGACCTTATCTCCGGGGAGAATCCTGATGAAGTTCATTCTGAGCTTGCCTGAGATATGAGCCAGTATCGTGTGACCCTGACCGATATCTACCATAAACATCGTGTTGGGCAGGGATTCGACTACCGTGCCCTCGAGTTCGATTACATCGTCTTTTGCCAAAGTAAATTCCTCCTGGTCGGTTTTGACGGATGTTGCCGTCAGTCAATATTCTCTGCCATAGTTAATATCTCAGGCTCGCCGTCTGTAATACATATAGTATTTTCATAGTGTGCGGCGAGACTGCCGTCTGCCGTAACGACTGTCCAGTCGTTATCCAACACCCTGACGTTATACGCACCGACGGCAACCATCGGCTCGACCGCTATCGTCATGCCCTTTACAAGGCGGGGGTTGGGGCGCAGACCTCTGATATCATAATTGGGAACCTCGGGTGCCTCGTGCATTTCATGCCCGACTCCGTGACCGACATATTCGCGGATAACGGAGTAGCCGTGGCTTTCGACATAATCCTGAATTGCCGCGCCGATATCGCTTATACGATAACCGACCTTAGCAAACCTCATGCCCTCGAAAAAGCTCTGTCTTGTTACCTCGATGAGCTTTTTTGCTTCGTCGGAGATCTCTCCGCAGGGGTAGGTTCCTGCGCAGTCACCGACAAAGCCCGCGAAGGTCGCTCCGACATCAACGGAGACAATGTCGCCGTTGCGGATAACCCTCTTGCCGGGGAGGCCGTGGATTACCTCTTCATTGATTGAAACGCAAGCGCTGCCCGGGAAACCGCCGTAGCCCTTGAATGTAGGGACGGCACGGGACTTGACTATGAATTCATTAACAGCCTTGTCAATCTGCTTTGTCGTCAGTCCGTCGGCAATAGCCTCACGGGCAATCGACCTTGCGCCGGCGGTTATTTTGCCCGCCAGACGCATAAGCTCGATTTCTTTTGCTGTTTTGATGATGATTCCTGACATAAATCAGATACCCAATGCCACTTTTATGACTTCGGTGGTAGCCTCGATGGAGGGCTGATTGTCAACAGACTTCAGCTTGCCGCGGCTTTCGTAGAAAGCCTTGAGAGGCTCGGTTTCCTTGTGATAGGTTTCCAGGCGTGCCTTGACTGTTTCGGGAGCATCATCCTTGCGGATGGTCAGCTCGCCGCCGCAGAAGTCACATTTGCCCTCCTGCTTGGGAGGATTGGAAACAATGTGGAAGGTCTGGCTGCAATCCTTGCAGGTTCTGCGGCCTGACATACGGTCGATAATGACCTGGTCCTCAACCTCGATTGAAAGAGCGCAGTCAATATCAATACCCGATGCCTCAAGTGCCTCAGCCTGAGGAATTGTGCGGGGCATACCGTCGAGGATATAGCCGTTTGCACAGTCAGCCTCTGCAAGACGCTCATTGACGATGCCGATTATGACCTCGTCGGGAACGAGTCTGCCGCTTTCCACATATTCCTTAGCGCGAAGTCCTACGGGAGTGCCGTTTTTCATGGCAGCTCTGAGGATATTGCCGGTTGAAATAGTGGGGATGCTCAGCATCTTGCTGAGAATTTCCGCCTGAGTGCCTTTACCTGCGCCGGGAGCGCCTAAAAGTATAAGCTTCATATTTCCACCTCTCAAATCAGCTAAGGAAGCCCTTGTAATTGCGCATCAGCATCTGAGCCTCGAGTGCTCTTACGGTTTCAAGTGCAACACCGACAACGATGATGATTGAGGTACCGCCGAGTGAAACGCCGCTGTTTGCAGCCGCTTCGCTGAAGTGCGAAATTATGATGGGGACAACAGCGATAATACCGAGATAGATTGCACCGAACAAGGTAATCTTGTTGAGAACCTTTCTGATAAACTCGCTGGTGGGCTTGCCGGGACGGAAGCCCGGAATGTATCCGCCGTTTTTCTTCAGATTGTTTGCAACTTCAATGGGGTTGAACTGAATTGTTGAGTAGAAGTATGCAAAGAAGATAATCAGCAGGAAGTAAATTATCGCATAAACGATAGATGTTGTACTTGCCCATGCACTGTCCGAATGGCCTGTGAATGCCGCAACTGTTGCGGGCAGAGTGGCGATGGACTGTGCGAAGATGATGGGGAGAACACCACTCATGTTGACCTTCATGGGAAGGTGGGTGCTCTGACCGCCGTACATCTTACGGCCGACAACACGCTTTGCGTACTGAACGGGAATCTTGCGCTCGGAATCGTTGATGAGAACGATAAGAACGATCATAGCAAGTGCGCCCAGCAGCATAAGGGCTGTAATCCAGACGGGAGTCGTGCCCTGTGCCGCACTGGAAATCATCTGATATACGTCGGTCGGGAAGCGGGAAACGATACTTGCAAACAGAATGATTGAAATACCGTTGCCGATGCCGAACTCGGTAATCTGTTCACCCAGCCACATGATAAGTGCGGAGCCTGAGGTGAAGGTCAGAATGATTACGATTGCTGCCCAGATTGACTGACCGTCAGCGGTCAGGAAGCCGTAGCCCTTGATCATCATGTAGTATGCAAAGCCCTGGATAAGACCAATGAGGACTGTTGCATAGCGGGTGATTGCAGCGATCTTCTTCTTGCCTTCCTCGCCCTCGTCCTTGCTCATACGCTCAAGTGCGGGAATTGCAATGCACAGGAGCTGAATGATGATTGAGGAGTTGATGTAGGGCTGAATCGAAAGAGCGAAGATAGTTGCATTTGAAAATGCGCCGCCGCTCATTACGTTGAGAAGACCGAGAACGGTATTCTGCATCTGGTTGAAGTAGCTGTTAAGCGAATCAACGTTGACGTAAGGAACGGGAACTGCATTGCCAAGGCGGTAAAGCAGGATTATCAGAAGAGTAAAAAGAAGCTTTTTACGGATATCCTCTGTTCTCCATGCGTTGCGCATTGTCTCAAACACTTAGATCACCTCGGCCTTTCCGCCTGCCGCCTCAATTTTTTCTTTTGCGGTTTCAGAGAAAGCGGAAGCCTTTACTGTAAGTTTCTTGGTGATTTCGCCGTTGCCGAGAATTTTAACGCCGTAACGGCACTTGGAAAGAACGCCTGCATCGAGCAGAGCCTGTGCATCAACAACTGCACCGTCCTCGAACTTCTCGAGTGCGGATACATTGATTGCCTCCAGAGGCTTTGCAAAGATGTTGTTGAAGCCTCTCTTGGGGATACGGCGTGCAAGAGGCATCTGGCCGCCTTCGAAGCCGATGCGGACACCGCCGCCGGAGCGTGCCTTCTGACCCTTGTGACCGCGACCTGCGGTCTTGCCGTTGCCTGTTGCGTGGCCGCGACCCTTGCGCTTGTTAACGTGGGTGGAGCCTGCTACGGGAGAAAGTTCATTGATATACATTGCTTTTCCTCCTTATTCTTCTGTTACCTGGAGGAGATAGCCGATCTTGGCGATCTTGCCCCTGGTCTGGGGGTTGTCGGGCTGTACGGTCTCGTTGCCGATCTTGTGCAGTCCGAGGGAGTTTGCGGTCGCAATGTGCTTGTCAAGACGACCGTTGAGGCTCTTTACGAGCTTAATCTTAAGATTTGCCATTGTGCGCCCTCCTTAACCCTGAATTTCTTCAGGAGTCTTGCCTCTGACCGCTGCAACCTGAGCTGCGTTGCGGAGAGACTTAAGGCCCTGCATTGTTGCTGCTACAACGTTTGCGGGGTTGTTGGTGCGCAGGCACTTGGTACGGATGTCCTTGATGCCGGCTGCTTCAACAACTGCACGAACTGCACCGCCTGCGATAACGCCGGTACCGGGTGCAGCGGGCTTGAGCAGAACACGGCCTGCACCGAACTCACCGATAATCTCGTGAGGAATGCTGGTGCCCTGCAGAGTGATGGTTACGATGTTCTTCTTAGCATCCTCAAGACCCTTGCGGATTGCTTCGGAAACTTCGTTTGCCTTGCCGAGGCCATAGCCTACGCGGCCCTTGCCGTCGCCGACAACACAAAGTGCGGAGAACTTCATAACACGGCCGCCCTTGACGGTCTTGGATACGCGGTTGAGGGAAACTACCTTTTCTACGAATTCGGAAGCTTCCTCGTCTCTGCGACGGTCTCTTCTGTCGTTATTATAAGCCATTATAGTTTCCTCCTCCCTTAGAACTTCAGGCCACTCTCACGAGCGCCCTCGGCAAGTGCTGCAACACGGCCGTGGAAGATGTAGCCGCCGCGGTCAAATACGACATTCTCGATGCCCTTTGCCAGTGCGCGCTCAGCAATGGTATTGCCGATCTTCTTTGCAGCCTCGATATTGCTGCCGTTGCCTTCAAATGCCTTCTCAACGGTGGAAGCGGAAACGAGAGTGTTGCCTGCAACATCGTCGATAATCTGTGCATAGATGTGGTTTTCGCTGCGGAATACGCTCAGACGGGGTCTCTCGGGGGTGCCGGAGATCTTGCCGCGTACTCTTGCATGGCGCTTAATGCGCTGTGCTCTTGTATCAGGTCTTTTAATCATTCAGGCACACCTCCAATTACTTAGCACCGGTCTTGCCTTCTTTGCGGCG
>DCHB01000080.1:81500-82232 GCA_002314685.1 Clostridiales bacterium UBA1763 | reverse complement strand
GCAAGCTGATTGACGCCATCTTCGGAACCTACTGCGAGGACAAGCTGATCCAGCCCACTTTCGTGACCGACTACCCCGTCGAAATGTCGCCACTGACAAAGCGTCACCGCAGCAATCCCGCCCTGACCGAACGCTTCGAACTGTTCGTCTGCGGCAAGGAGTTGGCCAACGCATATTCCGAATTGAACGACCCCGTCGACCAACTGGAAAGATTCGAGGAGCAGGCCGCGCTGAAGAGCAAGGGCGACGACGAGGCGATGTTCATCGACTACGACTTCGTCCGCGCACTCGAGTACGGTATGCCGCCTACTTCCGGTCTCGGAATGGGTATCGACCGCCTCACAATGTTCATGACCGGCCAGACCACCATCCAGGACGTCCTCTTCTTCCCTCAGATGAGACCTGAGAAAGTTGCAAAGACCGTCAAGGAAGACGAAAAGGAATAAATATGGACGAGCCCATCACATCGGCGCAAAATCCAAAGATCAAGAATCTGCTCTCCCTGCGTGACAAATCCCGCCAACGCAGGGAGAGCGGACTTTTTGTCCTTGAAGGAGCGCGCGAATTCGAAAGGGCTCTCAAATGCGGGTTCAAGGCCCATACGGTCTTCACCTGCTCCAGATATATCAAGGAGGAGACAGCCTCTTGCATTAATAATTGCGGAGCGGCCATCTTCGAGGTCTCCCCTGCCGTCTATGACCGCATAGCCTGCCGCGAAGGAGTCGAAGGCGT
>DCHB01000080.1:78381-81413 GCA_002314685.1 Clostridiales bacterium UBA1763 | reverse complement strand
CGAACCGCTCGTGCTCATCCTCGAAAGCGTGGAGAAGCCGGGCAACATCGGCGCGATGCTTCGCACCGCCGATGCCGCCGGCGTCGATGCAGTCATTGTCTGCGACCCGCTGACAGACATTTACAACCCAAATTTGATTCGCGCCAGCCTCGGAAGCATTTTTTCAGTCAAAACTGTGGCCTGCACCTCAGAAGATGCGGTCTGCTGGCTGAAGAAAAACGGCATACAGGTGCTCACCGCGCAGCTTCAAGACTCCGAAGTCTATTACGACACGGATATGCGCCGCGCCACCGCCATAGTGATGGGCACCGAAGACAAGGGCCTTACCGACTTCTGGCGCCGGAATTCAGATGCCCACATCCGCATACCGATGAACGGCCTGATGGATTCGCTCAACGTTTCGGTTTCAGCGGCAATTCTCTGTTTCGAAGCAGTCAGACAGCGCAGCGCAAGCCTATGAAGTTCGGTCTCATAGGTTACCCCATCGGGCACAGTCTGAGCCCGACGCTCTTCAAGTCCGCATATCCGGATCTGAGTTACGATCTTATCGAAAAGGAAAACTTCAATGAGGCATTGACCATTTTCAAAGAAGATTATAAAGCAGTCAACGTCACCGCCCCATTCAAGACATCGGCATTTCTGGCAGCCGACCATACAGATGCGACAGTATCTCTCATCGGCGCGGCAAACATCCTTCGCAAGGAGGAAGATGGCACCATCTCGGCATTCAACACTGATTTCGATGCGGTCAGGGATATCCTCGAGCGCCACCTGAGCGGCAAACCGCACGCCACCGTCTTGGTCATAGGCTGCGGAGGCGCAGGCAGAGCTGCGGCAGCGGCAGCCTCCAGCCTCGGGATGGAAGTGCTTATGGCCAACCGCTCCACAGACAAAGCGGTACACTTTTGCAAAAAAATCGGCAACGCTCGCGCATTCGCACTGGAAAGGATTCCAGACCTTATGCTCTCGGCTGACGCCGTCATATACACGCTTCCAATCGCCATTCAGCAATGCGGACTCATCAGCAGTTCGGACATTCTGAAGGTGGAAGCAAATTATCGCAACCCGTCAATCGGCGGGACAAATTATATCTCCGGCAAGGAATGGCTTCTGGTACAGGCCATTTCCGGTTATCAAAAAATGACAGGAGAAAAACCGGACGAAAGCCGTCCGGAATTATTAATTAATACTTAATACTATGTACCTCTTTTATTTTTTTTCAGCACAGCCGCAGCTTTAGCGGCAATCATCATTCTAACCATCGTCATCATCGTTTCCAACAGAAGGAATCAGGTGAAAATCAACAATCTGAAGCGATTGTCCGAGATTGACAGAATTACAGTTGACGCAGCAATCAATTCAATTGTAACGTTATTTCTGGAATTGATGGACGAGGTGTGCCTTAGCGGCGACAACCCTCAGCTTCTGATGTCCAGAATGAACAAATTCCTGTTCCCGACAGAAAGCGAAGACAATTTCATCGAATTGCTCATTCCCGTTGCAGACATTCACTGCAATGGCATCATCACATATTTGAAAGAAACCTGCCCGGCTCTTACGAAAGAAGATCTGACATTATGCGCCCTGATATGTCTGGGCTTCCCGTCTCACAGCCTGCAAAAGATATTCAATCAGACAAACTCCGCCAGCCTTTACAATATGAGGTCGCGCATCCGTAGAAAAATAGGCATACGCGAAGGCGACAGCACTCTCGAGAAACATTTGCAGTCGATGTCTGACAAACTGAAAGAAACACGAGCATAAAAAATTCGCCCGAATTACGGTCAATACTTAAAAAAGTTTTATATCTTTACAACTTTGGAGATAGAATATTCACACACAACTATATATAATATGTCACTCAACAAAGTTTTATTGATCGGAAATGTGGGGAAGGACCCGGAGGTAAGACACCTCGAATCGGGCGCATCAGTCGCAACATTCTCTCTGGCCACATCAGAGCGCTTCCGTGGAGCGAACGGAGAAATGAAAGAAATCACCGAATGGCACAACATCGTCGCTTGGCGCCAGTTGGCTGAACTTTCAAGCAATTACATCAAGAAAGGCACGCAGATTTATGTGGAAGGCCGCATCCGCACCCGTTCCTGGGACGACCAGTCCGGACAGAAGCGCTACACCACCGAAATCATGGCCGACGCCATCCAGCTTCTCGGACGCCGCGGCGACAATCCTGGCGCAGACCAGCAGCCCGCTCCAAGGCCTGCAGCAGCACCGCAGCAGTCATTCCAGCCGGCAGCAATTCCAACTCCTGCACCGCAGCACGTCCAGAGCACCCCTATCATCTCTCCTGAAGATCTTGCAGCGGACGGTTCCGACGACCTTCCGTTCTGATTCGTCAGAAACACAAACAAAAGCGGGGCCCCGATTTCGGAGCCCCGCTTCATTTATATCAGTTGGTATTATTTCTCTTCCTTGATGTTAGGAAGCTCGAGGCCGTAGCCCTTCTTCCTGTCTTCCTTCCTGAGAAGCAGGCTGAAGAAGAAAGCGAGTACACCGAAACTTGAGAATACAATCATCGGGATAAGGTATCCGCCGGTGCTCTGGCGAAGCGAACCGATAATCTTCGGAACGAAGCAGAGGCCGACATTCTGAACCCAGAAGATGAGGCAATATGCGCTGCCGAGTATCTTCTCGTCGATAATCTTCGGAACTGAAGGCCAGAGAGCCGCAGGAACAAGCGAGAAGCTGACGCCCAAAGTGACAATCAGAATAAGAGCGAGAGTCTTGCTTGGGAATGCCGGGAGAAGGAATGCGAAGCTGAGATGGCAGACAATCATAATGATTGAACCAATCATAAGCATTGAAGCGCCCTTGCCCTTGTGGTCGAGGAACATTCCGAGGAACGGAGTGAGGCACATCGCCAGGATAGGGAAACAGCTGAAGAGACGCGCCGCTACGGAAGCGTCTATCTGAAGAGTCTCCTCAAGGAAGTTCGGAGCATATCTCTGGAACGGGAAGATTGCGCTGTAATAAAGGACGCAGAGGAGGGCGACAATCCAGAACATCTTGCT
>DCHB01000080.1:0-78347 GCA_002314685.1 Clostridiales bacterium UBA1763 | reverse complement strand
TCCTCTTCAGAGCCTTCCTCTTCAGAGCCTTCCTCTTCAGTAGCCATATTCGCAGCCTTGAGCTGGCCGTCGAACTTCTTGTCCATAACGCCGAAGATGATGAAATTGATAAGACCGATGCAGAGGAGCGCGCCGCAGAAACCGAGCGGAGCGACAACCGAACCGCCGACCTTGTTGGAAATGATAGGCGCAATCCACATCACTGCAAAGACGCCGAGACGGGCGATAGCCATCTCGAGGCCCATTGCGAGAGCCATCTCCTTGCCCTTGAACCATTTGGCAAGAATCTTGGAAACATTTGTACCTTCCATTTCGCAACCGCAGCCGAAGATCATAAAGCCGAGAGAGGCCATCTTCGCGCTGGCAGGCATTGTTGTCCACCAGGTGCCGAGCCATTCGCAGAGCGCCGTGGTCTGGAACCAGTCGGAAATGCCGATATATTTGATGGCTGCTCCGAAAACCATAAGGGCTGCGGAAAGGACACCGGAGAAGCGGACGCCGAGTTTGTCGAGAACGATACCTGCAAGGAGAAGGAAACCGAATACATTGAGGATATACTCGGAAGCGGCATAGGTACCGAAGACGCTGCTGTCCCAGCCGAGGGATGACTCAACAAGTGATTTGAGCGGAGACATAACGTCCACGAACATGTAGGCGAAGAACATCATCGACGCCACGAGGATGAGGACAGACCATCTTGCGACGGGATTGTCGTTCATCAGTTTCTGAATTTTTTCTGTCATAAAATGTATAATTATATATATGTATATGCTGTTCGGAATGCGAAGATAATGATTTTTTAGAAATTGGGAATTATATCTTAATTTTGCCCTCCGCTTATGACGCTATTGGAACACATAAATTCGCCGGAAGACATCAAGTCCTTCTCCCCTGCCCAGCTCCGCACGCTTTGCGAAGAGTTGCGCCAGTATATTCTCTCCTGCTGCTCCGTCAATCCGGGCCACGTCGGCTCGAGCCTCGGCGCAGTGGAGATAGCCGTAGCGATTCACAAAGTGTTCGATACCCCCGCTGACAAAGTGGTGTGGGACGTAGGCCATCAGGCGTATGCCCACAAAATCCTGACAGGTCGCCGCGAGGCATTTGTCAACAACCGCAAGGCCGGAGGCATCAGCGGCTTCCCGAAAATGAGCGAGAGCCCGTACGACTCCTTCGGAGCCGGCCACTCCTCCACCTCCATCTCGGCAGCGCTGGGAATGGCGGCTGCAGAGCGTCTGAAGGGCGGCAAAAACCACGTCGTGGCAGTTATCGGCGACGGCGCGATGACCGGCGGCCTGGCCTTCGAAGGGCTGAACAATGCCGGCGCCTCCAAGGCCGATCTGCTTGTCATCTTCAATGACAATGGCATCTCCATCGACAAGGACACCGGCGGCCTCCACAACTATCTTGTGAAGCTCACCACCAGCAGCGAATACAACCGCATCAAGAGCAGCGTCTGGAAAAGGCTTGGCAAGGGCCGCACCCGCGCATTCATCCAAAGCGTGGTGAAGACCCTCAAGCGCGCGGTCATCCCGGAGAAGGACAAGGTCAACTTCTTCGACTCCCTAGGATTCCGCTACTTCGGCCCGATTGACGGCAACAATGTCGAAACGCTGACCGAAACGCTATCCAGGCTGAAAGAGATTCCGGGGCCGAAGCTCCTGCACGTGATTACCACCAAGGGCAAAGGCTTTGAAGCGGCCGAGGCCGATCCGACCGTTTGGCACGCTCCCGGCACATTCGACCTTGACACGGGCAAGCGCACCGGCAAGAAGCCGGCAAATGCAAAATATCAGGAAGTGTTCGGCCAGACCCTCCTCGAACTCGCAGGGCAGCGCAGCGACATAGTCGGAGTGACCCCGGCAATGGCCACAGGCTGCAGTATGGACATTATGATGAAGGCCATCCCGGAGCGAGTGTTCGATGTCGGCATAGCCGAACAGCACGCCGTTTCAATGGCGGCAGGTATGGCAAAGCAGGGAATAGTGCCCGTTGTTGCAATATATTCAAGCTTTTTGCAAAGAGCCTACGATATGCTTATACATGATGTGTCGCTGTTAAACCTCCACATCGTCTTTTGCGTTGACAGAGCAGGTCTTGTCGGCAGTGACGGCGAAACTCATCACGGTGTATTTGACGTCAGTTATCTTCAGTCGGTGCCCGGTATGCAGATACTTTGTCCCTCATCCTTCGCCGAGCTTGAAGCCATGCTCGAGTATGCTGTCAATGAGCTTGACGGACCCGTTGCAATACGCTATCCCCGCGGAGGAGAGGGTATATATAATAAGGTCGGCGAGGGCTTTACACAGTGTATAAAGCAGGGTGAGGACATAAGCCTTGCAGCTTACGGCACTATGATAAACGAAATGCTTGAGTTATCCGAAAAGCTCAGTGCTGACGGTATTTCTGCCGAAGTTATAAAGATAAATCAGATCACACCGCTTGATACTGATATAATTACGCAGTCGCTTAAGAAAACAGGCAGGCTTTTAATCGCCGAGGATGTTTGCAATTCGGGCTGTATGGGAAATGCCATATTAGCCGAGGCAGAATATGAGAGAATTTCTCTCAGAGGCGCATCTATATGCAATCTCGAGGGCGGCATAGTCTCTCACGGCACTGTTGACGAGCTTATGCGCGACTGCGGTCTCGATACTGAGAGCCTTTATAAAAAAGCAATAGACCTTGTTAGAGGTGCAATGTGAAAAAAATCAGGTTAGACCAGCTCGTTTTTGACCTCGGTCTTGCGGAAAGCCGCGAAAGAGCAAAAACTACAATAATGAGCGGGCTCGTTTTCGTAAACGGGCAGAGGGCAGACAAGCCCGGAATGCAGGTAGCCCCCGATGTCAGCGTTGAGGTGAAGGGTGCCGCAATCCCTTATGTCAGCCGCGGCGGATTTAAGCTTGAAAAAGCATTGAAGGTCTTTACCTTAGATGTTTCAGATAAAATCTGTATTGACTGCGGAGCTTCAACGGGCGGCTTTACCGATGTATTGCTCAAAAACGGTGCAAAAAAGGTATATTCTGTGGACGTCGGCTACGGTCAGCTTGCATGGAGCCTCAGAAACGACGAGCGCGTTGTTAATATGGAGCGCACAAATATACGCTATATCAGCTCTGAGCAAATACCCGAGGTAATAGATATTGCCGTAATGGATCTTTCCTTTATATCCATAAAGCTTGTTCTGCCCGCAGTGTGCTCACTGTTAAAGGCTGACGGAGAGCTGATGTGCCTTATAAAGCCGCAGTTTGAAGCGGGCAGGGAGGAAGTAGGCAAAAAGGGCGTTGTGCGCGATAAAGCCGTGCATCTGTCTGTAATTGAGAGTATTCTCAGCTTTGCTCCGACAGTCGGCATGACTGTTATGGGACTTGATTTTTCCCCGATTAAAGGTCCCGAGGGCAACAGAGAATATCTGTGTTATATGAAAAAAGGAATTCATGAGGCAAATGTGATTGATGCTCAGGCAGTAGTTGAGGCATCGCACGAATGCCTGTGAGGTGAATATAATGTCAAAGCTAATTGTTCTGTGCCCTAATCCGTTTCGTGACACGGGGCTTGAACTTACCTTGAGGGCTAAAAAGCTTCTTGAGGATAACGGATACGAAACACGCATTTGTCCCGTTTTCGGTGCAAATGACAAAAAAGCAATACCGCACGGAGTTACGATTACGCCGTGGTCTGAGGTCAGCAGTGAAGCCTACTTGTTTATAGTAATAGGCGGAGACGGCACAATTTTGCACACGGCAAGATACTTAAATCATGCCTCCGCACCGATGCTCGGCATAAATCTCGGCACAAAGGGCTTTATGGCACCGCTTGAGCCCGAGAATATTGATTTAATCGTCAATGCCGCAAATGGCGATTTTGTTCCAAGCGAAAGAATGATGCTCGATGTTGAGCTTATTAGAAACGGCAAGGTTATTTACAGCGACTGCGGACTTAATGACGTTGTAATTCACGGTATGGGCGACTGCATTAAGCTCACAGCATGGGCAGACGGCGATAAGATCGTCAGCTTCTCGGGCGACGGAATAATAGTAGCAACGCCCACCGGCTCAACGGGTTATTCAATGTCAGCAGGCGGCCCCATTGTTGAACCTGAGGCAAAAAATTTTATTCTGACTCCTATATGCGCCCATGTAATGGGTGCAAAGACCTTTGTTCTCGCACCTAACAGGAAAATCACTGTTAAGGCTGAAAGAATACACGACAGAAAAGCATTTGTTTCAGTTGACGGCACAAATGGCGTTGAGCTTGTCAACGATGATATCGTTGTTGTCAGGCAATCTCAAAAAACAGCAAACCTTGTCCACATGGGGCTTAGCAGCTTTTATGACTCAACCTTTGATAAGCTCCTTTACAAAAACCGATAGGGGAATAAGACATGAAAAGTGCAAGACAGAATGTAATATTACAGATCATTGCCGAGCAGGACATTGAAACCCAATCTCAGCTTATTGATGCACTTGCCGCACACGGAGTATCAAGCACGCAGGCAACCTTATCCCGCGATATCAAGGATCTCCAGCTTGTAAAAGAGCTCGGCAAAAACGGCAAGTATCACTATGCCGTTAGCGGAAGGTCAAAAAGCAACGACCATGAACAGCGTCTGCGTAAGATTTTCAGGGAAAGCGTAACCTCTTACGTTGTAGCACAAAACCTCATTGTTATCAAAACGCTCCCCGGTCTTGCAAACGCCGCTTGCGCAACTCTCGACTCTATGCACATTGAAAATCTCGCCGGCACGCTCGCAGGCGATGACACCGCATTTCTCGCAATGGTTGACAATCAGGCGGCACTTGAATTCTGCCACGAAATTGATGATATGATCTGATAAGAGGATTAAATATGCTTACTCAGCTGCATATAGAAAATATAGCCGTTATCGAAAGAGCCGATATTGAGTTTAATAAGGGCATGACCGTCCTGACGGGTGAGACGGGCGCGGGCAAATCCATTATCGTTGATTCTTTAAGCGCCGTTCTCGGTGCAAGGACAAGCAGGGAGCTTGTCAGAACAGGTGCCGATAAGGGTGTTGTTTCTGCGGTTTTTGAATCCGATAATGTTTCCGAGTGGTTTAAGGAAAACGACCTTGAGCTTGAGGACGAGATTATCATTACCCGAAAGATAAGCGCAGAGGGAAAGAACAGCTGCAGGGTGTGCGGAAATCCCGTATCTGTTGCACAGCTTCGTGAATTGGGTGCACTGCTTCTTGATATTCACGGGCAGAACGACGGCAGACAGCTCATGGACGAAGCAAATCACAGACAGTATCTTGACTCCTTCGGCGAGTATAACGGGCTTATAAGTGAATATAAGGCGGCTTACGGCGAATATAAAGCGTGCAAAAAGGAAATCGCACGACTTTCCATGGACGAAATTGAGAAGGAACGATTAGCCGACAGCCTAAAGTATCAGATTGAGGAGCTTGAGAGGGCTCAGCTTAAGGTCGGAGAAGAGGATGAGCTATGCTCAAAGCGAGACCTTTTAAGAAATTCCGAAAAGCTCACAGAGGCTCTTGACGGCGCATACAGCGCACTATATTCCTCAGATACCTGTGCGCAGGCTATGACGGATGAAGCATCCGCGCTCATAAGCAGGGCGGCTATGCTCGCCGATGAGCTTAAGGATACCGCCGATATAATCGAAAATGCCTCATCACTTATATATGATGCGGCAGAGCGAATCCGTGATTTTCGTGAAAGCCTCGAGTTTTCACCCGATGAATACGACAATATTGAAAGCAGGCTTTCCTTGCTCAAAAAGCTTCGCAGAAAGTATAATGCCGACGAGGAGGGTATGCTCGCTCACCTCGATGAGTGCAAAAAGAAGCTTTCAGAGCTCGATTATGCGGGAGATATGCTGATTAAGCTCAACAAACAGCTTGAAAAGCACATTGCAAGCTGTAAAAAAATTGCCGCAGAGCTGACAAAAGCCCGCAGTGAGACTGCTGTATACCTTGAAAAGCGTATAATAGCAGAGCTTAAAGACCTCAGTATGCCGTCTGTAAAATTCAAGGTCTTAGTCTCTCCGCTTGAATATGAAGCAGGCTTTGATATAAACGGTGCCGATGATATTAAATTCCTTATCAGCGCAAACGCGGGCGAGGCACTCGGCAGAATTTCAAAAATTGCGTCAGGTGGTGAGCTCAGTAGAATTATGCTCGCCATGAAGACCGTTTTTTCTAAAAACGACCCGATTGAAACCATGGTATTTGACGAAATTGACACGGGTGTATCGGGTGTAGCGGCTCAGAGAGTCGGCGAAAAAATGTCCGATTTATCGAGAGGCAAGCAGGTGCTTTGCATAACTCATCTGCCGCAGATTGCCGCAATCGCTGATAATCACGAGTTAATAGAAAAAACGGAACGAAACGGCAGAACATACACAGAGGTAACAAGCCTCGACCGTAACGGCAGATGCCGTGAGCTTTCAAGACTGCACGGAGGCGACTTAATAAGCAGTATTTCACTTGCAAGCGCCGAAGAACAGCTTGTTGCCGCGGAAAAATATAAAATCAGCAGAAATAATTAACCCAAGGAGAAAAAATATGAGCGTTAAAGACAGAGCTATTGAGTATCACAACAACGGATTTAACTGCGCACAGTCTGTATTGGCTGCTTGCTCAGATTATTATGACTTAGACGAAAAGACTGTCCTTGCAATTTCCGCAGGCTTTGGCGGCGGAATGCGCAGCGGTGAAATTTGCGGAGCAATCTCGGGTGCCGTTATGGCGGAGGGACTTGCATTTCCGTTCAACGATGCAGACAATACCGCCGCAAAAATGAAAATTGCGACTTTGGCGGCAGAAACCGTCAATACGGCAAAAAAACAATACGGCTGTGTAAGATGCTTTGAGCTTAAATCCAATGCAGTCAGCTGTCTTGAAATGATAGGCTTTATGGCTCAGACAGCGGAAGATATAATAAAAAGCAATAAATAAAGAGGAGAATATATCATGGAAATGTATGACGAGTTAGTTGCCAGAGGTCTAATTGCTCAGGTTACAAATGAAGATGAAATCCGTGAAATGGTCAACAACGGCAAGGCTACATTCTATATCGGCTTTGACTGCACCGCTGACTCTCTGCACGTAGGTCATTTTATGGCTCTTTGCCTTATGAAGCGCCTGCAGATGGCGGGAAATAAGCCCATTGCACTTATAGGTGACGGCACAACCTTAATCGGCGACCCCTCAGGCCGCACCGATATGCGCAAAATGCTCGACGAGGAAGCAATAGCATACAATGCAGAGTGCTTCAAAAAGCAAATGGAAAAGTTCATTGACTTCTCTGACGGCAAAGCACTCATGCTCAGAAACTCCGCATGGCTCAAGCCTCTTAACTATATTGAGCTTTTGCGTGAGGTCGGCGCTTGCTTCTCTGTAAACAATATGCTCCGCGCCGAGTGCTACAAGCAGCGCATGGAAAAGGGTCTCAGCTTCCTTGAGTTTAACTACATGATTATGCAAAGCTATGACTTCTACTATATGTTCCAGAATTACGGCTGTAATATGCAGTTCGGCGGTAATGACCAGTGGAGCAATATGCTCGGCGGTACAGAGCTTATACGCAGAAAGCTCGGCAAGGATGCACACGCGATGACCATTACACTTCTTCTTAACTCCGAAGGCAAGAAGATGGGCAAAACGGCATCGGGTGCCGTGTGGCTTGACCCGAACAAGACCTCTCCTTTTGAGTTCTACCAGTATTGGCGCAACGTAAACGATGAGGACGTACTCAAGTGCCTGCGTATGCTCACATTCCTGCCTCTTGAGCAGATCGAAGAAATGGCTCAGTGGAGGGATTCTCAGCTTAACAAGGCAAAGGAAATTCTCGCATATGAGCTCACCGCACTTGTGCACGGTGATGAAGAGGCAAAGAAGGCGGAAGCCTCCTCAAAGGCACTTTTCGGCGGAAGCGGTGACAGTGAAAATATGCCTACAACCGAGCTTTGCTACGCAGACCTCGTTGACGATGCTGTTGATATTATGACCTTGCTTGTCAAAAGCGGACTTTGCGCGTCAAAATCCGATGCACGCCGCAATATTCAGCAGGGCGGCGTCAGCGTAAACGATGCCAAGGTTTCCGATATTGCAAAGGTCTTCACTGCTGATGAGTTAAAGGAAGGCATTGTTATCAAACGCGGCAAGAAAAACTTTAATAAAGTAATTTTGAAGTAAACGGAGAATTGATATGTCAATAGAAAAAGGCAGAGCATATTTCAGACAGTTCGGCATGGAAGACAGAGTAATGGAGTTTGAGGTTTCAAGCGCAACAGTCGAGCTTGCCGCGCAAGCAGTCGGTGTTGAGGGCGCGAGAATTTGCAAAACTCTTTCCTTCAAGAAGGATGACAGCTGTATTCTTATTCTTGCCGCAGGTGATGCCCGCATCGACAACCGCAAGTTTAAGGATACCTTCGGCATAAAGGCTAAGATGCCCACGGCTGATGAGGTTCTCGAAATGGTCGGACATCCTGTCGGCGGAGTTTGCCCCTTCGGTATAAACGAGGGAATAGGTGTATATCTCGATGAAAGCCTCAAACGCTTTGAGACCGTTTTCCCCGCAGTCGGAAGCGGCAACAGCGCTATTGAGCTCAATCTCGAGGAGCTTTTCAAATACTCAAACGCTATTGAGTGGGTTGATGTTTGCAAGCTTCCCATTCCCGAGGCAGAATAAAAATATAAAGCAGAAAAGTAAAGCTTTTCTGCTTTTTTTATCTATATATTAACAATCGGTGCACTTGATTAACAATATATAGTGTAGTATAATGATTATGCAAGAGAATGCACGGCAGGGAATTACAGCTTTCTGCAATTCCCTGCGTATATAAAAACAGCTGTGCGCGCACACTGTTAGATTATTCTATGCTCATAATATTATTGAGGTTAATGATATGATTAAGATAGCCCCTTCAATTCTTTCCGCTGATTTTGCAAAGCTCGGAGCAGAAATTGAGGATATTAAGCAGGGTGGAGCAGACTATGTTCATTTTGATGTAATGGACGGCGAGTTCGTGCCTAATATTTCAATCGGAATCCCCGTGCTGAAATCAGTCCGTAAAAGCACGGATATGTTCCTCGATGTGCACCTTATGATAGATCGCCCCGTCAGATATGCGGAGACCTTCTGCAAGGCGGGTGCCGATCTTGTAATGTTCCATGTTGAGTCGGACACAGCCGAAAAAATTAACGAGGCGATTGATATTGTCAAGTCCTGTGGTAAGAAGGTCGGTCTTTCCGTTAAGCCCAAAACACCCGCAGAGGCTCTTTATCCCTTCCTCGATAAGCTTGATATGCTGCTTGTTATGACCGTTGAGCCGGGCTTCGGCGGTCAGAGCTTTATGCACGACCAGCTTCCCAAGATTGAGCAGCTCCGTAAGGAGATTTACAGCAAAGGTCTTGACTGCGATATTGAGGTTGACGGCGGAGTTGACCCCGTTACCGCAAAGCTTGTTAAGCAGGCGGGTGCTAATGTTCTCGTAGCGGGCAGTGCTGTATTCGGCAAGGCTGACCGCTCCGCACAGATTGAAGCAATAAGAAACGCATAATCGGAGTATAGATTTATGGCTTTTTTTCCTGCATCTCTTGAAAATCTTATAGACAAATTTGCATCTCTGCCCGGAATAGGCAGAAAAAGTGCTCAGCGACTTGCTTTTCACATTCTTTCTCTGCCCGAGGGTGAGGCGGAAGGCTTTGCAAACGCAATATTGGAAGCTAAAGCACACGTCAACTGCTGCAAGGTGTGTCAAAATCTCACCGAGGGTGAGGTATGCTCGGTTTGTGCGAGCAACAGAAGGGATAAGAGCACCGTTTGTGTCGTTTCCGAGCCGAGAGACGTGCTTTCAATCGAGCGAAGCCACGAGTATAACGGAGTTTACCACGTTCTGCACGGCGTGCTGTCTCCGATCAGCCATGTCGGTCCCGACGATATTAGAATAACTGAGCTTGTTAAGCGTGTCTCCGATGCCGACAGCGAAATAAGCGAGATTATTATGGCCACAAATCCCGACACTGAGGGCGATGCTACGGCAATGTATATTTCAAGACTTCTCAAGCCCTTTGATGTAAAAGTAACCCGTCTTGCATACGGTATTCCCGTAGGCTCAAATCTTGAATTTGCCGATGAGGCAACACTGCTTCGAGCAATCGAAGGCAGAATTGAACTTTGAATTTTTGTCTATAATACTGCATGACGGCTTTTTGCAGTATGAACATAAGCTAAACCTACATATCGATTACGGCAATGTAGCCACGCTTTATTCTGTGAATCAGGGCAGATGGGGCGGGGTTTAATGTGTTTGCTGTAATCGAAAGCGAAATACCGAAGGAGGTATATATGACACCGAAAATAAAAATAATCCCGCTCGGCGGACTCGGCGAAATCGGCAAGAACATGACCGCATTTGAGTGCGGCACTGATATTGTTGTCGTTGACTGCGGTCTCGGTTTCCCCGATGAGCAGATGTACGGAATTGATATTGTTATACCCGACATTTCATATCTGAAGGCAAATCACGAGAGAATAAAGGGTATTATCCTCACTCACGGTCACGAGGACCATATAGGTGCGATACCCTATGTTATGCGTGAGCTTGATGTACCTATCTATGCAACACCGCTAACAGCCGCAATGGTCGAGCTGAAGCTCGAAGAGCACGATTTGCTATACAAC
The DNA here is from genome assembly GCA_002314685.1 of Clostridiales bacterium UBA1763. Taxonomy (GTDB): domain Bacteria; phylum Bacillota; class Clostridia; order Oscillospirales; family Oscillospiraceae; genus F23-B02. The sequence goes on along the minus strand of DCHB01000080.1, from coordinate 67,677 downwards.
ACGCAGATTTTCACCAAGAAAGCAGGGGATATCTTCAGACTCGGCTGTTTTACCGTTGAGTTTATTAACGTAAACCACAGCATTGCAGACGCAGTTGCCCTTGCGCTAAAAACTCCGCTCGGAACGATAATACACACGGGCGACTTCAAGATTGACCTCACGCCCGTGCAGGGCAGTATGATTGACCTGCCTCGTCTCGGTCAGCTCGGCAACGAGGGTGTGCTCGCACTGTTAAGCGACTCCACAAACGTTGAAAAGCCCGGTCATTCAGCATCCGAGCGTAAGGTCGGCGAGACCTTTGATATGCTGTTCAAAAACTGCGAACAGCGAATTATCATTACAACCTTTGCATCAAATGTCCACAGACTTCAGCAGATTATTGACGTTGCGGCAAAATATAACCGCAAGGTCGGTATAACAGGACGCAGTATGGAGAATATTCTCCGTGTAGCAAGCGTTCTCGGTTATCTGTCAATCCCCGAGGACACAATGGTGGATATTAGTCAGATTAACAAGCTGCCGAAAAACAGAGTTGTTATTATATCCACCGGCAGTCAGGGCGAATCCATGTCCGCACTTTACCGCATGGCATTCTCCGAGCACAGACAGATCAACATTGAAGCGGGCGACAGAGTAATAATCTCGGCATCCGCAATTCCGGGCAACGAAAACATGATAAGCAAGGTTATAGACGAGCTCTTCCACAAGGGTGCGGAGGTTATCTATGACCGACACACCGAGCTTCATGTTTCGGGGCACGCCTCTCAGGAGGAGCAGAAAATGATGCTCGCTCTTGTAAAGCCTAAGTATTTCATCCCCGTTCACGGTGAGTACAGAATGCTTGTTAAGCACGCTGAGCTCGGCAAGCTCATGGGAATTGAGCCTAAAAATATCGTAATCGGCGAAAACGGCAAGATTATAGAAATATCAAAAAAGAATATTTCTCTTAACGGTGCGGTACAGTCAGGTGCCGTAATGGTTGACGGTATGGGTGTCGGCGATGTCGGCAGTGTCGTAATGCGCGACAGACACAGACTTGCCGAGGACGGAATGGTAGTTATTGTAGTTACGCTGTCCTCATGGGATAACGCACTGCTTTCAGAGCCCGAGATACTGACAAGAGGCTTTATATATGTTAAGGAAGCCGAGGATATGCTCGAAGAGCTCAAGCGCGTAACAAAAGAAACGCTCGAGGTCTGCGAGGAAAACGGTGTTAAGGATTGGGCGGCAATAAAAAGCCGCATAAAGAGCAGTGTTTCAAGCTATCTTTACAAAACCACAAAGCGCAGTCCCATGATATTACCGCTTATTTCCGAGGTATAATGCTGTGAATATACAAATTTTCGGCAGGTCAAAATGCTTTGACACTAAAAAAGCGGAGCGTTATTACAAGGAGCGCCGCATTAAATTTCAGTTTATAGATATTGACAGATACGGTATGAGCAGGGGAGAACTCAACAGCGTCAAAAACGCTGTCGGACTTGATAATCTCATAAACACGGTTGATGTTGATTATCCCATGATTGCTTATCTTGCAACTAACGATGCAAAGCTCGAAAAGCTGTTTGAGTGTCCGTGGCTTATTAAAACCCCTGTCGTCAGAAACGGCAAGCAGGCAACCGTCGGTTACTGTCCCGATGTCTGGGCAAAATGGGAATAGGCTGACAAAACAAAACCGCCTTGGACTATTAAGTCACATGGCGGTTTTGTTATTATGAGTGGGTCTATAAGCCGGGTTCTGTCTTAAACGACCATCTATCTAATCCTGCCGTTGCCGACAGGCTTCAGCCGCCTCCTGAGAACGATCGGGCCAATCTATTGTTCTCCCACGGCGTTGCTCCGGATAGAGTTTACAGCGCCGAACCGTCTCCGGCCGACGAGTGAGCTCTTACCTCACTTTTCCACCCTTACCGAGAAACTCGGCGGTATATTTCTGTTGCACTTGTCCGAGGGTCACCCCTGGCGGGCGTTACCCGTTATCCTTGCCCTATGGAGCCCGGACTTTCCTCACGCAGTTCCTTTCGAAATCTGCCCGCGGTCGTTCGCCCCACTCGAATTGTTATTTTATACATCAAGGCTTATTAAGTCAATAGAAAATTCTTGTTTTTATGCTCGTTAAGCTATATAATAATAAAGATTTGGAGGATTATTCTTATGACTTTTAATGAATATATTAACTCTGTTAAAGACAAAAAAATTGCCGTAATCGGCATCGGCGTCAGTAATAAGCCGCTTATTGAAAAGCTGCTTTCCTGCGGCTGTGATGTAACCGCCTGCGATAAGCGTACAGCAGAGCAGTTGGGTGAGGATTATGGCATACTCTCTGAGCTCGGCGCAAAATTCATGCTCGGCGATGACTATCTTGAGCACCTTGATTTTGATATTGTTTTCCGCACTCCGGGACTTATGCCCTTTGACCCGCACCTTACCGCGGTAAGTGATAGGGGAGGCATAGTCACCTCTGAAATGGAGGTTTTCTTTGAGCTTTGTCCCTGCAAAATTGTTGCAATAACAGGCAGTGACGGCAAAACAACGACCACAACAATAATTTCGGAGCTTCTTAAGGCGCAGGGCTATACTGTGCATCTCGGCGGCAATATCGGCAATCCGCTTTTGTGCTCGGTTGACGGTATGAGTAAGAGTGATGTCGCTGTTCTGGAGCTTAGTTCCTTCCAGCTTCACAGCATGAGCTGCAAGCCCGATGTTGCGGTTATTACTAATGTATCGCCCAATCACCTTGATAAGCACAAGGATTATCAGGATTATATTGACGCAAAAAGCTTCATTTTCCTCGCTCAGGACAGCGATAACAGGCTCGTTCTCAACAGCGAAAACGAATTTTCGGAATATTATGCCGAGAAAGCCAAATCAAGCATTGCTTATTTCAGCAGAGTAAAAGCTCCGTTAAACGGTCTTTATTGCGATAACGGCGAGATTTATCGCGTAAATAACGGCAAGGCAAGCAAAATAATGTCCTCCGATGACATTAAGCTTCCCGGTACTCACAATCTTGAAAACTACATGGCGGCATTTGCTGCAACTGAAGGGCTCGTTGACGATGCCGTATGTGTTAAGGTTGCGAAGGAATTTAACGGCGTTGAACACAGACTGGAGCGTGTAAGGGAAAAAGACGGAGTTATATATATAAACGACTCTATAGGCACAAGCCCGACAAGAACAGCCGCAGGGCTTCATGCACTTAAGACAAAGCCAATTTTAATTGCAGGCGGCTATGATAAGCATATTCCCTTTGACGAGCTCGGTGACGAGATTTGTTTGTATGCAAAGTCACTGTATCTCACGGGTTCAACCTCGGAGAAGATTTTGCAGGCTGTAAAAGCTTCAAAATACTACACAGACGACTTCAAGGTTTTCGTTATTGATGACTTTAAGCAGGCAGTGTTGTCAGCCTCGGCTTCGGCTGAAAAGGGCGATATTGTATTGCTTTCTCCTGCGTGTGCCGCATTTGATAAGTTCAAGAATTTTGCAGAGCGCGGCAGATATTTTAAGCAGATTGTAATGGAGCTGTAAGATGAAAATTACAGATATTAAGCCTCAGGTTTTCACTCTTGCCCGTGAGGCCGAAAATGAAATAAAGCCGCTTTTCGAGAATATTGACCGCATTGCCGAGTTTAACACAATGAAGGTTATGCAGGCATTTCAGGACAACAAGGTGTCCGAGGCTTGCTTTGCGGGTACAAGCGGCTACGGCTACGACGACCTCGGAAGAGAAACGCTTGATAAAGTCTATGCGCAGGTTTTCTGCACGGAAAAGGCATTGGTGCGCATCGGTTTTGTAAACGGCACACACGCGCTGTCCTGCGCTCTGTTTTCAATGCTCAAGCCCGGCGACACATTGCTGTCCGTAACGGGTCTTCCGTATGATACCCTGCGTAATGCAATAGGTATCGAGGGCGATTGTCACGGCTCACTGAAGTTTTACGGCATTAACTACGCACAGGTTGATTTGAAAAACGGTAATCCCGATATTGATGCAATAAAATCCGCCTGCGCAGACAGCACTGTTGCCGCCGTCTTAATTCAGCGTTCAAGAGGTTATGGAGAAAGAAGAGCGCTGTCAGCAGAGGAAATAGGCGAAATTTGCACGGCTGTTAAACAGGTTAATCCTTCAGTAAACGTAATGGTTGATAACTGCTACGGTGAATTTACGGGTGAACACGAGCCTACCGAATACGGTGCTGACCTCATTGCGGGCTCACTGATAAAAAACCCGGGCGGCGGAATTGCCCCTACGGGCGGCTACATCGCGGGCAGGGCAGAGCTTGTTGACAAAGCGGCAATGAGACTTACTACGCCCGGAATTGGCGGAGAATGCGGCTCAACGCTCGGGAACAACAGACTGCTTTTCCAAGGCTTATTCGTCGCTCCTCACGTTGTTGCTCAAGCCGTTAAAACCGCTGTTTTCTGCTCAGCTATGATGAATAAAATAGGTTTTATTACCTCGCCCTCCGTCACTGAGCAGAGAAACGATATTATTCAGATGATTACACTTAACACTGCGGATAATATGAAAAAGTTTTGCAAGGGCATACAGGCAGGTGCCCCCGTGGACTCTTATGTTACTCCCGAGCCTTGGCAGATGCCGGGATATAACTGCCCCGTAATAATGGCGGCAGGAGCCTTTGTGCAGGGCTCATCAATCGAGCTTTCAGCCGACGGGCCCATGAAGGAGCCGTATATTGCATATATGCAGGGCGGGATAACCTATGAATCGGGTAAGCTCGGAATAATGATGGCTGTAAATGAAATGCTGGACTGATTTTTCTCATATAATACATAGGGTGAGCTTATGTATTATTATCGCACAAGACGACGAAGGAATGTAAAAAGCACTGATAATGCAAGGAAAAAGCGCTTTATCTATGTGACTGTAGCTATAAGCATCATTTGTATTGTTGTATCAATAAGCTTATTCCTAAAGGAATTATCGACAAAAATTGCCGTTTCCGATGCCGTTGACTCAGTAACAAAAACCGTTAATGATTCAATTAACAGCGTTATAGGCAACGGGGAATACGACCTTGATTACTTCGTCAGCTTTGAAAAGAATGAAAACGGCGATATTTCTGCAATTTCAGGTAATATGGCGCATATAAACACGCTGTCGGCTGAAATACTAAACTCCGTAATTTCATCTACGGATAACAGAACACTCAAGGTTAGCGTACCTCTCGGTAATCTTAGCGGCTTAAATCTTCTTATGGGAAAAGGTCCTGATGTCCCTATAGATATTATTATGCTGACATCGTCGAGAGTTGATTTTGAAAACAACATTTCCTCCTGCGGGATAAATCAAGCTAAATATCAGCTTGTGCTTGAGGTAACAATAGATGTTGACGTGCTTGTCCCATGGGGAACTGAATCCGCTACAACTATTACAGAAGTAATTGTAGCAGATACTGTAATCGTCGGGAATGTACCGCAAACATATTTAAGTATGGAGAACTGACTTATGGATTTACAAAAGGAAATAGACGGTCTTCGCCGTGAGCTTGAATACCATAACAGACTGTATTATGTCGAGGATGCCCCTGTAATCTCTGACTTTGACTATGATATGCTGATGCAGAGACTTATTAAGCTTGAGGAAGAGCATCCCGAGCTTATTACGCCCGATTCTCCTACACAGAGGGTAGGCGGTGCGGCTTTGTCGCAGTTTACTCAGGTTAGGCATCAGGTGCCTCTTGAAAGCCTCAGTGACGTGTTCTCCTACGATGAGCTAAGAGCATTCACCGAAAGAATGGACGCATCTATAAGCTCAGCGCACACTTACTGTGTTGAACCTAAAATAGACGGCCTTTCCATGTCGCTTGAATATGAAAATGGTGTTTTTGTACGCGGTGCAACCCGCGGCGACGGTGTTGTGGGCGAGGATGTAACCGAGAATTTGCGCACTGTGAGAAGCCTGCCGTTAAGAATTGTAAACGCACCTGAAAGACTGATCGTCCGCGGTGAGGTTTATATGTCAAAATCCGTGTTCAATGAGCTAAATGCAGAGCGAGAAATTAACGGTGAGCAGCTGCTTGCAAATCCGAGAAACGCCGCCGCAGGCTCAATCCGACAGCTTGACCCTAAGGTTGCCGCACTGAGAAAGCTCGATATTGTCTGCTTTAATATGCAATATACCTCGGGCGAGGAATATCCTAATCATTCCGACACTCTTGACGCACTCAAGGCTATGGGTTTTCCCGTCGTGCCTTATAAGCTTTACAACAATATTGAGGGCTGCTGTGAGCGTATTGACTGGATAGGGGAAAACAGAGGCGATTTTGCCTACGATATTGACGGTGCCGTTATTAAAATAAACTCTCTCAAACAGCGTCAGGAGCTCGGAAGCACGGCAAAAGCGCCGAGATGGGCAGTGGCTTACAAATATCCGCCCGAGAAGAAGGAAAGCAGGGTAGTGGATATTGTCGTTCAGGTCGGAAGAACGGGTGTTTTGACACCGAAAGCCGTTATTGAGCCCGTAAGACTTGCAGGCACAACCGTTACAAATGCGACACTGCACAATCAGGATAATATAGACCGTCTTGATATTCGCATCGGTGACACTGTATTAGTGCAGAAGGCAGGGGAGATTATCCCCGAGGTTTTGTCGGTTAATAAGTCAAAGCGACCCGAGGGCACCGAAGCATTTAAGATGCCCGAAGCCTGCCCCGAGTGCGGTGCACCCGTTGTCCGCGATATAGACGGTGCGGCACTGCGATGCACAAGCCCCGAATGTCCTGCGCAAAGGCTGAGAAACCTCGCTCATTTCGCCTCCCGTGAGGCTATGGATATAGAAGGTCTCGGAATATCCGTCTGCGAATCACTTATTAACAGCGGACTTGTCGGAAGTCCCGCAGAGCTTTATTATCTTGATGCTCAGTCAGTTGCAAGCCTCGACAGAATGGGTAAAAAATCGGCTGAAAATCTTATTGCCTCAATTAACAAGAGCAAGCAGGCGGGACTTGCAAGACTGCTGTGTGCATTCGGAATAAGGCAGGTCGGTCAAAAAGCCGCGAAAACACTTGCCTCGCACTTTAAGACTCTTGACGAGCTAATAAATGCCGATGAGCTTGAGCTAATGGCTGTTAATGATATTGGCTCGATAACCGCAGGCTTTATAAAAGAGTGGTTTGGCCTTCCTCAGTCTCAGCATCAGATAAAATTACTGCGCGAGGCAGGCGTGTCCTTTGAAAGCACCGAAACCGTAAAGGATACAAGATTTGCAGGTCAGACCTTCGTGCTGACGGGCGAATTAAGCCGCTATAAGCGTGACGAGGCATCGGCGATTATTGAAAGCTACGGCGGTAAATCGTCGGGCTCTGTATCTAAAAAGACGAGCTTTGTCCTTGCGGGTGAAAATGCGGGAAGCAAGCTTCAAAAGGCTCAGACCTTAGGCATTAAAATAATAAGCGAAGACGAATTTGAAGAGATGATTAAATAAGCTTTGCCCCTTCTGCAAAAAAGCAGAGGGGGCACTCTTTTGCGCATTTTTCATATAATGAAGCGTAAAGGAGGATGCTTAATTGGATAATAATTGCGATTATAAAAACGGCAAATTGCCCGAATGTGCTCCGCTTGCAATGGCGTATGTTCCAATGCAGGACTCAGTAAAGCCCTACTACAACAGCTCGCAGGCACTGTCTAAGGGCACACTTTTCCCCGGCCTTGATTTGCCTTTTATGAATATGATAAACACGGGAGACCTCACGGGAACACCCTTAGGCGAGCTAATGGCACTCGATTTTGTTGCTCACGAGCTTGTACTGTATCTTGATACCCATTCAGATGACAGTGAGGCTTTTGATATGCTTAAAAGCATATTACAGCTTGCTCAAACCGCAAATGAGAAATATGTCAAGCTCTACGGTCCTTTGAATAAAGCCGATTTATTGAAATCAAATAGCTTTACATGGCTTAAAAATCCTTGGCCATGGGATTATGACGCAAAATCGGAGGGCTGAATATGTTTGTATATGAAAAAAAGCTTCAATATCCCGTTAAAATCAAAAACCCGAATCCCGCTCTCGCAAAGTTTATTATAAGTCAGTACGGCGGTCCCGACGGTGAATTGGGTGCATCCTTAAGATATCTCAGTCAGCGTTATACCATGCCGTATCCCGAGTTGAAGGGACTGTTGACCGATATAGGCACCGAGGAATTGGGACATCTCGAAATGGTCGGTACTATCGTGTATCAGCTGACACGTAATATGACACCCGAGGAGATAAAAAAAGCAGGCTACGAGGCATATTTCGTTGACCATACAGCGGGAGTATTCCCGCAATTTGCTTCGGGCACTCCGTGGACTGCGGCTACAATGCAGGTTAAGGGCGACGTCATTACCGATTTACACGAAAATATGGCGGCAGAGCAAAAGGCTCGTTCAACCTACGACAATATTCTGCGTTTATCCGATGACCCCGATGTAAATAATGTAATCAAATTCCTCAGAGAGAGGGAAGTGGTGCATTATCAGCGCTTCGGAGAAGGACTCAGAAACACTCTTGAAAAGTTAGACAGCAAAAATTTCTATGCCGTAAACCCATCGTTTGATTAAAAAATCTCCCCTTAGCATAAAGCTAAGGGGAGAAAGCTTTTATATACAAACCTTTTCTTTGGGCTTTGCCTTGACCTTTTTAAGTCTTGCGAAGCGGGGGAGTGAATTCTCCTTGGGAAGCTTCGGCTCGCCCTGAATGAGGGGAAGAACATAGTTAATAAACTCGGATGTAACATAATTGCCGTCCTCGGTTATCCATTCAAGCGGAACCTTCTTCTCGTAGTTGGCAACACTGCTGAGAGAGAGCAGAGTGGTATGGCAGGAGTATGTACCGTTATCATCATCGCGCTCAAGAGCAACCATTTTGCCCGTTTCGCCTGCAACCGCGGCTTCAACTGCCGCCTTGCCGACATTAAACGCCTCCTGAACATCAACAGCAGATGCAATATGCGAAGCACAGCGCTGGAGCAGGCTCAGCTCAACACCGCGTGTTTTCTTAACATTTAGAGTTTCCTTCAAATAGCTTGCGAGTCTTGCTGCAAGACCGCCGAGCTGTGCATGACCGAAGCCGTCAGTACCTGAGGTTTTTGCCTCGGAAACGAAGGTGCCGTCAGCATAATGAAGTCCTTCGGAAACTGCAATAAGCACATTGTTCTTCTGCTTAAGGATTTTGCTAACATCCTCAGCGAAACGATCAAGGTCAAAATCTCTCTCAGGGAGATAGATGAGGTCAGGTCCGCAGCCGTGACCGTATTCGGTGGCGAGTGCAGCACTTGCGGTAAGCCAGCCTGCGTGTCTGCCCATAATTTCAACTACTGTGACCATCTGAGTATCGTAAACATCGGTATCCTTGTCAACCTCCATGCAGGAGGTTGCGATATACTTTGCCGCACTGCCGAAGCCGGGGCAGTGGTCTGTGCCGAAAAGATCGTTGTCAATAGTCTTGGGTACGCCCATTATGCGGCATTCATAGCCGACCTTTTCCATATAACGGCTGATTTTATTGCAGGTATCCATGGAGTCGTTGCCGCCGTTATAGAAGAAATAGCGTACATCGTACTTTTTGAAAATCTCAAGGATTTTTTTATAATCTGTATCATCAACATCTGGGTCTGCGATTTTGTATCTGCAGGAGCCGAGCTCGGATGACGGGGTGTTGAGTAACAGCTTGAGCTCGTAATCCTCTTCCTCACTCATATCGTACAGCTCATCGTTAAGCACACCGACAATACCGTGTGCCGCACCGTAAACATCGGTAATAACATCCGACTCAAGAGCTGTTTTGATTACGCCGTATGCGCTGGCGTTAATAACTGCGGTAGGTCCGCCCGACTGACCGAAAATACACGCACCTACAAGGGGCTTATCAATAATGTTCTCCAAAAAAATATCCTCCATCTTTATATGATTGTTGATTATATCACAAATTAGGTTTATAATAAATATGTAAATCATATTTTTTTAAGTTTTTTATTTTTTATATTCGGAGGTAATATAATTATGCCACTCGTTACTACAAAGGAAATGTTTGAAAAGGCCTATAAGGGCGGATATGCTATCGGCGCATTCAATGTTAACAACATGGAAATCGTGCAGGGTATCACCGAGGCCGCCGCAGAGCTTAACGCTCCGCTGATTCTTCAGGTTTCAAAGGGTGCTCGCAGCTACGCAAACCACACCTACCTTATGAAGCTTGTTGAAGCCGCAGTTGCAGAGACAGGTCTTCCCATTGCACTTCATCTCGACCACGGCGACAGCTTCGATATCTGCAAATCATGCATAGACGGCGGTTTTACATCCGTTATGATAGACGCATCCTCAAAGCCCTTTGAGGAAAATATTGAGATTACCCGCAAGGTTGTTGAATATGCTCATGACCACGGTGTTGTTGTCGAAGCAGAGCTCGGTACACTCGCAGGTATAGAGGACGAGGTCAATGTAAGTGCAGAGGATTCCTCCTACACCCGTCCCGAGGACGTTCAGGAATTTGTTGAAAAGACCGGCTGTGACTCCCTCGCAATAGCTATCGGTACATCACACGGTGCATACAAGTTCAAGCCCGGCACCGACCCCAAGCTCCGTTTTGATATTCTCGAGGATGTTGAAAAGCGTCTGCCCGGCTTCCCGATAGTTCTTCACGGCTCATCCTCCGTTCCTCAGGAATTTGTTAAGCTTATCAACGAAAACGGCGGCAATATGCCCGGTGCTATCGGCGTTCCCGAGGATCAGCTTCGCAAGGCGGCATCTATGGCAGTCTGCAAAATCAATATCGACTCCGACCTGCGTCTTGCAATGACCGCTACTATCCGTCAGTACTTCAATGAGCATCCCGAGCACTTCGACCCGAGACAGTATCTCAAGCCCGCAAGAGCCGCTATTAAGTCCATGGTCGCTCATAAGCTCGTTGATGTCCTCGGCTGTGACGGAAAGGCATAATCTATTTAGTTTATTCACTTAACAGGGAAGGTGAGCTTGTGAACCATAAAAGCAAAGCCTCTAAAAGCAGTAAGGCATCAACGGCTGTACTGCTGAATATCTACACGCTTATTCGGCTCGCAATATCCGTTATCCTGCTTATTCTGGCATACAAAATCAGTACAACCGCGCTTATTTCAGCACTTATTTTGATAGTTGCCTTTGTTGTGGGCGGATTTAATATTATGCTGTCCTCATACAAGGCAATAGTCAAAAAGGATTATTTCAGTCCTTACTGTTTGATTCTCGTTGCGGCGATTGCAAGCTTTGCCGCGGGCTGTTATGTTGAGTCTGTTGTTTTTGCCGTAATCTTTGAGCTGTGTAATCTGTTCCTTGATTTTGCTCTCAGACTTACCAAAAAGAACATTTCAGATAACCTGCCGAAAAGTGATGCAGAGGAAGTTTCCAGCATTAAGAGTCTGCTGAACCGATATGATACGGTTGAAAACCCTTACAAGACCAAGCTTCGGCCGATTTTTGACCTTGCATCTAAGGCGGCGTTGATAGCTGCTGTTTTATATGCAGTTTTATTGCCGATACTTTCCGATATGACCTTTGTAATGTCAATCAGAAGGGGAGCAATGCTCTTAGCCGCTGTTGCACCTGCGTCTGCACTTGCGTCATTATCGCTTTGCACCGCTTCCGCAATCGGCTATTCAGCCTCGGCAGGTGTGTATTTTGACAGTCCCGAGGTATTGGAAAAGGCATCAGGCATCAGGGAAGTGGTGTTCGATAAATTTGATGTAATAACTGCAGGTGCTCCGAAAATTGCATCCATCATTTCTCCCGTAATGGATAATGAAAACTTCCTTAAAGCTATTGCTTATGTAGCATACAGGTCCGAACAGAGAATTGCTTCATCAATTGTTGCAGCTTATGACGGAGAGATTTTCCCCGAGTACATACAGGATTTCAAGGATATTCCGGGTTACGGTATGGAGGTCAAAATCGGCGGTCAGCCTGTTTTGCTCGGTACTATGAATCTCCTCAATTCACGCGGAATTTCGATAAGTGATTCTTCTGTTAGAAAGGGAAATGTACTATATCTTATAGTTTCGGGCAAATTTGCAGGCTCCGTAATATTTAACGAGAGTATAAATCCATACGCCGCGCAGTCCGTCGAGGATTTGAAAAGCTACGGTATCAACAGCGTGCTTTTATCCGAGGACGGTTCGGAAATATGCGAAAAAACCGCAAATTCAATCAAAATTACCGACTTTTATCCCTGCTGTGATACATTAAAGAAGCTTGAAACCATTTCAAACATAAAGCAGGTCGTTGATGAAAAGGATGCTGTTTTGTATGTAAGTGCTGAGAGCATCGATTATCACACCGAGGCAGACCTCGACGCAAGAGTCGGCAAAATGGACGATGTTTGCGATTTGTGTATGTCTAACATCGGCATATACGGACTTTCAACACTGGTAAGGCTGTCCAAGCTCTCAAAAAGGATTTCAGCTGAAAATATTGCCGCGGTTTTGCTCGTAAAGCTTGTATCAATTATCCTTGCTTTGACGGGAAGCGCAACCTTATGGTTTATTACGCTTTTCGATTTCGCCGCAGGAATATTCGGTGTACTCAACATAGTTCAAATGACAAAAAATCAGAGTCTGTAAGACTCTGATTTTTTATTCGGGCTTAAATTTACTCAGAGGGTTTGCATCAGCGGCAATTCTGAGCTCGCTGTTGTCAACATGAGTGTAAATCTGCGTTGTATTTAAGTTTTCGTGACCGAGCAGCTCCTGCAATGTTCTCACATCAACTCCGTTTTGAAGCATCAAGGTTGCGGCTGTGTGTCGTAGCTTATGTGAGGAATACTTATCGGCATCAAGCCCTGCGCGGGTGAGTGAGGTTTTAACCATGCTGTGTACTGCCTCACGACTCATGCGTTTTCTGCGATTTGATAAAAACAGTGCATTTTTATCAATCGCGGCTATGCTTTTTCTAATTAGAAGATAATCGTTTATCGCTTGAGCAGTTGAATCGTTAAGGTAAATAATTCTTTCCTTACTGCCTTTGCCGAATACTCTTAAATGGTCGGCTCTAATATCTTGTATATTAAGACCGACAATCTCGGAAATACGCAAGCCGCAATTTAAGAATATGCAAAGAATACAATAGTCACGCTCTTTATTTTTACCGTCAACAGAGGAGAGGAGGGCTTGCGCCTCGGGCAAAGTTAGATATCTCGGCAAGGTGTGCGGTATCTTGGGCACATCGAGGTCCTGTAAAGGATTTGTGTCAAGCAGCTTGGCTTTGAGTGTGAGATATTTATAAAAGCTTCGTATTGTTGAAACCTTGCGTGCACGGGTGGATGCCATAGTACCGTATTCAGCCTCACGGCTGCGCTGATTTTTAACTCTGTCGCGAGTCATGAAAGCAAGATACTCATAAGTTTCCGAAACAGTAACTGACTTGACAAAATCAAGGTCAATGTCTTTAATTGAGATTTCTTCAAGCTCAGTATCGCGGGGGACAATATTACGCGCAATCTTCAGGTATCTGAAAAAATTTCTGAGGTCAAGATAATATTCATCGACAGTCTTCTTGGAATGACCTTTAATAGTCTCGTGATAAGTCAAAAAATTCTTAATTATTTCGGGTGCTTCGCTTCTGTAATCCATAATAAAGCTCCAATCTGATTTCTTATCTTAATTCATTATAACAGGGAACTGCTTTATCTGTCTATCGGCAAATTGACCAATAATTAAGCAAAATAAAGATTTTGTTTAATTTGTGGGAGTTGAAAATGAAATAATCGGGCTTAAACCGATTATTTCATTAAATATCCTCTGTAAGCACTACTGCACTGCCAATATCGAAAATTTCGTGTTCTGTCAGATATACGGGTGTAATACTCAGCTTTTGCAGATAGCTTTCTATTTTATTTCTGATTTCGTTATCAAGAATTCTTCCCGTGAACGCTATTTTATTTTTATTTAGCTTAAACGATGCTCCGCCTATAAATCCATGTTCAAATCCGTCGAGCTTTACAAATGGCTTTTCTATTAGTAATGATTGTATTTTATTTTCAGTAGCTTTTCTGTGTATTATTCTATCGGAAGTTATTATAGCGTTTTCATTTACAACGCATACCGAGCATTTTGTGTAGCCTTGTTTAATTTGGATTTTCTCTTTTTCTTTTATCGACTCTATTACTATACTGTATGCGCTCTTTGAATTATAAAACAGCTTATCATTTAGTATACAAATGTTCAGACCTGCATCAAGTGGATAATCTTTCTGCGGATTTTTTGTATACTGTACTTCGAAGCCCAAATTAGTTAAATTATTGACAATATTGCTATTCTCTAAGTATTCACAGCAATACAGCTTATTTGAGCCTGTGTGCAGTACCGATAAATCCGCATGACCTCTGAGTCTTTCATCCACGCAAGGGTTATCATCAAGCCAAAACACCTCAATATTATGCTCAAAAAGTGCGTTTTCGAGCAAATTTCGGTACTTATTCCCTATTATTACTTGCCGCACCTGCCCTTGTGGGAGATGCGGCTTATTGATTATTCTTATCATATCATCCTAATGTAGCCTTTATTGCCTGTCTGATATCCTTAACTGAAATAAGCTCAAGGCCTTCAGGCTTCTTAATATCGTCTTTTATATGTGCAGGTATCACGCAACGCTTAAAACCAAGGCGTGCAATCTCCGATAATCGCATATTAAGAGAGCTAACGCTTCTGATTTCACCGGATAAGCCAACCTCGCCGACAGCGGCTAAATCTCTGCCAAGCGGAAGGTCTCTGAATGAGCTTGCGATTGCAAGCATTGTGGCAAGGTCCGCTGCGGGCTCATCGAGCTCAAGACCGCCTATAACATTTATATACGCATCGCAAGCCGACACCGCCATTCCGCCGCGCTTTTCAAGCACCGCTATCAAAAGCGTCGCTCTGTTATAGTCAATTCCGTTTGTGCTTCTTCTGCCTGAGCCGTATGCCGCAGGAGCAACAAGCGCTTGAATTTCCGCTAATATCGGTCTCGAGCCTTCAATAACACAGCTTACGCAGGTACCCGGTGCGTTATCGGGTCTTCCCGAAAGCAGGATTTCCGACGGGTTTTTGAGCTCTTTAAGCCCGGTATCAGCCATTTCAAAAACGCCTATCTCATTAGTTGAACCAAAACGGTTTTTGCCTGCTCGCAATATTCTGAAAGAGGTGCTCCTCTCCCCTTCGAAATACAGAACGCAATCAACCATGTGTTCAAGCACCTTAGGACCTGCAATGTTGCCTTCTTTATTTATGTGTCCTATTACAAAGGTTGTAAAGCCTTTTTCCTTTGTAAGACGCATAATGGACATCGTGCACTCTCTGACCTGACTTACACTGCCCGGGGCTGAGCTAATCTCTGCGTCAAAAACTGTTTGAATTGAGTCAATTATCACTATATCGGGAGAAAGTGACTCCGCCGTCTCCATTATATCGGACAGGCCTGTTTCGGCGAGCACATAGACATCGCCCTTTTCAACGCCGAGACGCTGAGCACGCATTTTAAGCTGTCTCTCGCTTTCCTCGCCCGTCACATACAGTATCTTCTGACCGCCGTCAACAAGACCGCAAAGCTGTAAAAGCAGTGTTGATTTACCTATACCGGGTGCACCGCCGACAAGCACGAGCGAGCCTTTGACTGCGCCGCCGCCTAAAACTCTGTCAAGCTCACCTATACCCGTTGAAAATCTGATTTCCGACTCTGTATCAAGCTCTGATATTAGCTTTGGAACTTTTTTAACGGATGACGCACTCTTTGAAACGCCTTTTACCTTGTTATTGTCGAGCTTTACCTCGACAAGACTGTCCCACGCGCCGCAGGCGGTACATTTTCCACTCCATTTTACTGTTTCATTGCCGCATTCCGAACAGCAGAACACTGTCTTTTGTCTCATGTTTTTCTCTCCTATATTGAAGATAGCTGATTTATATACTGAATATATGAGGCTATTAAAACCGTCGCTATTTTTGTCTGATATTGCTCGTTTGAAAGCTTTATTGCCTCATCGGGATTGGACATAAAACCGCATTCAACGAGTATGGCAGGACATGAAACGGACGATGTCAACAACAGCTCCGTCGGAGCTTTTCTCGCAACTCTGCGGTTTTCTTTATCAAGCTCAGAAACGAGATTATCCTGCGTAATTAAGCCGAGCTGTTTGCTTTGGATATTATCAGAATACATTACCTCCGCACCGCTGACAATACTGCTCGGGAATTTATTCTGATGAATGCTTATTAAAACTGCATTTTGAACAGAATTAACCGTGTCAACTCGGTTTATAAGATTTTCCCTCTCGCTGTATTCACCGTTTTCAGCTCCATCGGTATCTTCTGTGCGTGTTAAAGCTGTCTCAACACCTAAAAAATCTGCAATTATTTCCGCCTTCAA
The DNA here is from genome assembly GCA_002314685.1 of Clostridiales bacterium UBA1763. Classification (GTDB taxonomy): domain Bacteria; phylum Bacillota; class Clostridia; order Oscillospirales; family Oscillospiraceae; genus F23-B02. The sequence goes on along the minus strand of DCHB01000080.1, from coordinate 51,302 downwards.
TGCTAATGAGAGGTTAATATCACTTTCTTTTTCCCCCGACACTGCTACTGCGCCGCCGTCAACGCCGCCGTGACCTGCATCAAGCACAAGAGTATGCTTATCGCTGTTATTCATAGCAGCCATGAAGCCGTGGTCTGAAACGGCTTTTATGCCAAGCAGAAGCAAAACGGCAAGCAGAGACACGGCTGTAATTTTAATAACTCGCTTAATATCAATCGTTATAAACACAAAATCACCCCACTAACAAGCTATGTTAATGGGGTGATTATTATATCATTCGCTGAGGAATTTTTCAAGGCGGTTAAGACCTTTTTCAATGTTTTCCATTGAAGCGGCATAAGACCAGCGAACAAAATTCTTTGCACCGAAGCCCGAGCAAGGCACAACTGCAACAAGCGCCTTTTCAAGGAAGGCTACGGCGAAATCATCATCATTTTCAATAAGCTTTCCGCCGAGAGTTCTTCCTATGAGCTTTTCAATGTTCATCATGACATAAAATGCGCCGTTAGGGACAATACAGCTTACGCCTTCAATTTCGTTCATGCGCTTAACGATATAGTCTCTGCGCTGCAAAAATGCCTTACGCATATCCTCAATGGTATCCTGAGGGCCTGTAATAGCCTCAACTGCCGCCCACTGACTGATTGTTGAGGGTGCGCCCGTTGAATGACTGAGGAAATTGCTCATAATCTTTGCAAGCTGTTTATTGCAGGCGCAATAGCCTATTCTCCAGCCGGTCATAGCATAGGACTTCGATACACCGTTAATGAGCAGTGTGCGCTCCTTGACATCGTCGCCGAAGGAAGCAACGCTTGTAAACTCAAGTCCGTCATATACGAGCTTGTAATAAATTTCATCGGCAATTATATAGAGGTCGTATTTAACGCAGACGTCAACAATAGCCTTAAGCTCATCCTTTGTATATAGCATACCCGTGGGATTTGAGGGATTGTTGAGCATAAAGCACTTTGTTTTATCGGTCACTGCCGCTTCAAGCTGCTCAGCGGAAATTTTGAAGCCCTGCTTTTCCTCTGCATTGACTATAACGGGTGTGCCGCCTGTCATTTTAATCATTTCATAATAGCTAACCCAATACGGTGCGGGCAGGATAATTTCATCACCCGGGTTAGTAATAGCCGAAAGAGCTATATATAGGCTGTGCTTAGCACCGCTTGCAATTACTATCTGAGTATAGTCATAATCAAGACCCTCAGCCTTGAGCTGTTCGGCTATAGCCTTGCGAAGAGGAATTATACCTGCGGCAGGAGTGTATTTGGTCTTTCCTGCGTTAATTGCTTCGATACCCGCCTGATTTATATTCTCGGGAGTTCTGAAATCGGGCTCGCCGGTGCCGAAACCGACTACATCAAGACCGTCAGCCTTCATCTGTTTTGCCAAGCTGTCAACCGCTAAGGTTGTTGAGGCGCGAACCGCCTGCGCTGTTCTGGATACTGCTTTCATGTTGTTCATCTCCGACAATGTAAAATATAAGTTGATTATAGTCTTTGCTTGCTATAATTTCAACTGTAATTTGACACAAAAATCAGAGCAAAAGGCAAATAAGCGTACCCCTTCCCTCATTAACTATTCTCTGTAGGGTTTCCTGAAGCTTCGCCCTTGAATTGACAGGCAGATTATTAAGCCTTTCAATAATAGACTCCTCCGCTATTTCGTTCAGCGGTCTGCCGAAAATATTTGATTCCCACAGCTTGCTCATATCACCGTCATATCCCTGAAGAAGAAAGCTTATAATCTCCTCCGAGGCATTTTCTCCGCCGATTGACGGGCTGATCTCTGTTTCTACGCCCGTTCTCAGCATGTGTATTGCAGGCGCCTTCGCCTTTAGTCTGACGGCATATTTTCCCGAATGCTTTACAATCTCGGGCTCGTCAAATTCAAGCTCATCTGCCTCGGGCAATACAATGCCGTAGCCCGTCTGTCTTACATCGTCAAGAGCTTTTTTAATGTGATTATAGTCACGCATTATCTTGCTCATTTTTTGCAGCAGGGCTATAAGCTCACCGTCATTTGTAATTTCGCACCCCGCCTCCTCGCTTATCAGCTCATAATACAATTTATCGGGTAACTTGACATCAATATTCATTACCCCACTGCCGAGATTTGAGCTGTTTAAGCTTGCTGTTTCTATTGTTTGAAGCTCATTGAGCTTTGATATCATCGAAGTAACATCGCTTATTCTCGATGCTCCCTTAGACGCTTCAATTATTCCTTCATAAACATCGTTCTTGAGCTTAACATCGCCGTCAAGTGCATCTATCCACGGCGGAAGCCAAATATCAAGCTCAGATATGGGAAATTCGCCGAGAACAGCGCTCATAATACTGTTCATATCATCTTCATTTAACATTGTGCAACTAACGCACATACAGGGAATTTCATATTTTTCACTGAGCTTTTCTCTCAAAGCATTTGCCGAATCTGAATTCGGCTGCTTGCAGTTTATTAAGACTGCAAAGGGCTTCCCTATTGATTTAAGCTCATTTATTACCCTTTCTTCGGGCTGAATATAATCCTCTCTCGGAATATCGCAAATACTGCCGTCCGTCGTTATTACAAGTCCGATTGTTGAATGCTCGCATATAACCTTGCTTGTTCCCGACTCTGCCGCCTCGGTCATGCTGATTTCGTGGTCATACCATGGCGTTGCAACCATTCTTTCACTGCCGTCCTCAAACTGCCCTGCCGCGCCGTTGACCATATAACCCACGCAGTCAACCAACCTGACGCTAAAGCTTATATCGTCGGATAGCCTAATCTGTACCGCTTCCTCGGGAACAAACTTCGGCTCGGATGTCATTATTGTTTTGCCTGAGCCGCTTTGCGGAAGCTCATCCTTCGCCCTCTCTCTTGCATATACATCCTCTATATGCGGAATTACGAGAAGCTCCATAAATCGCTTTATAAATGTTGATTTTCCCGTGCGAACGGGACCTACGACTCCGAGCATGATTGATCCGTTTGTTCTCAAAGATATATCCTTATAAATATCGGGATTATTCATAAAAAACCTCCGCAGTTAAACCGTTTGTACGAGTCTATGAACTGCGGAGGCTAAATATTCTGTTTTAATAAAAGCGGGCTGTCTGACTGTGTTTTTCCGATATGACAAATTCAACATCTGCAAACTGAGCGCACAGCTTTTCATACAGCACGGGGATAACCGTATTTTCCGTGCAATAATGGTCAGCATCTATTAGATTTATGCAAAGCTCCTTTGCATCCAAAAAGCCGTTGTATTTTATATCGGAGGTAACATAAGTATCGCAGCCGAGAGCCTTTGCAAGAGCGATGCAATCACCGCCCGAGCCGCCCATAACGGCAATTTTCTTAACGGGCAGACCTGCATCATGATAACGCAAGCCATTACTGTTTAATGCTGTTTTACAGATTTTAAGAAAATCCGAAAGCTCGGTTTCCTCTTTAATCTCCCCTACTCTGCCGCAGCCCGAAGCATCCAGTGCACCTATGGCTTCGGCGTTTAACGCACACATAAGTGCGTCGTTTACACCGCCCTCGGCAATATCAAGATTTGTGTGCATACACACGGCGGAAATGTCGTTTTTAATCAGCTTAATTAGTTTTTTGCCGACAAGGCTGTCATCAGTTATGCTCTTTACGGCATTAAATATCACGGGATGATGAGATACTATAAGCTGTACGCCCGTGTCAATCGCCTCTTGTATAACCTCATCGGTTATATCAAGCGCCAAAAGACATTTGGAAACCGCTGTATTTTTACTTCCGACCAAAATTCCGACATTGTCAAAATCCATTTTCAGCTCAACGGGTGCGAGCTCGTTGAGAAACGAAAAAATATCATTTACAATTTTCATTTAATTTCTCCCTGAAAGACTTTAGTTCACACAGCATATTTTTAATTATTCCGAGCCATGCATCCAAGCCGTCTCTGTTGGCGTTAGAAAGTCCGCTGATAGCCGATTCAAAGCGCTTAATATGCAATGACAGCACCTTAGGATAAAGCGGCTCGGCAGAGACGAGCTCAAATCTGCCGGTAAAAAGCTCGGAATCCAAATACTTTGCGGCTTTATCGGGCTTAGCGCAGATTATCTGATATACCGTACCGTTTTCCTCTACAAAGGTTTCATTAGTAATAAGAAAATCGTTATTCGACAACCAATATCGCAAAATTTCGGGCTTTGTAACGGGCTGTAAAATCAGCTTCATGTCGCTTCGTGAGCACCACTCAGCTCTGTCGAGAATACCCGTTATTGTATCTCCGCCCATTCCCGCGATAATAATGGTATCAATAAGCTCACTGTCACAGCCGTCAAGCCCGTCACAATGAATAAGCTGTACCCTATCCTCACATTCAGCCTCAGCAAGGCTCTGTACGGCTTTTTGTATGGGTCCTTCGTTTATATCCGTTCCGATAATATTGCCCTTGTAGCCTCTTTTGACAAGCATTACGGGAATATAGGCATGGTCTGTACCGACATCGGCTACGCCGATGCCGTCATTAACATAGGATGCTATCAATTCAAGTCTGTTGCTCATAAATCACCAAATAAGTCAAAAAGCCGGGTAAGACCGGCTTTTTTGACATGAACTTAAATTACAGTGCCATTAAATAGGCCTTAAGCTCGATTATGAATTCGTCGGGGTCTATGCCGTGTGCGGCACAAGCCTGCTCAAGGCTTTCTGCGGTAGCAAGTGCACAGCCGAGGCAATGCATTCCGAGCTCCTGGAACTTGGGCATTGCTTCGGGGAAATCTTCAAGAATTTCGGAGATCATGCTCTCTCTGCCGAGGTCCATAATTTTCAACAATTCCATTGTTATATCTCCAATCTAATTAGTTTTCGTAAAAGAGAAAGGGACGTCGTGAGGACGTCCCACTCTATTCCTGCAGGATAAATCCTCAGGCCTCTTCCTTCATCTTTGCAAAGCACTCGCTGCAGTAAACAGGGCGATCGGACTTGGGCTCAAAGGGAACCTTTGCCTCGCCGCCGCATGCTGCGCAAACTGCGGTGAAGAACTCACGGGGACCGCGAGCTGCGTTCTTGCGAGCGTCACGGCATGCCTTGCAGCGCTGGGGCTCGTTCTGGAAACCACGCTCTGCGTAGAACTCCTGCTCACCTGCGGAGAACACGAACTCCTGACCACATTCTTTGCAAACTAAGGTCTTGTCTTCGTACATTTTGTATCCTCTCTTTTAACTTGCCTTTCGGCTTTTATATGCGTCAGCTTCTGCTGATATCGCCTGATTTGAGATTGTGCGCCAGCTTGCGCCTTATCCTTTGAATTGCATTATCTATGGCTTTTTCATCTTTATTGCATAGAAGCGCTATTTCCTTATAGCTTAAGCCCTTTAGATAGTTGTTCAAAACGATTTTCTCGAGTTTTGAAAGCTTTGCAAAAAAGGATAAGAAAAACTCTTCTGTGTATTCTCTGTTCTCTCTGGCCAAAACCTGCTCTTCAGGTGATTTCTGAAACAATTCAGCATAAGCCAATAATTGGGTCTGGGATTCGTCCGAGAGGAGTGTATCTAACGAGACACCGTCACTCAACAATGAGTGCTTGGTGCTCGACGCTGATTTTATCGCTGAGAATAATCTGTTTTTTATGCAATGCTCTGCATAGGTCTTAAACGCCGCGTTTTTTTCAGGGTTAAACTGCCTTATTGCAGATAACAAACCGAGCATACCCTCTTGAATAAGGTCCTCGCTGTCTCCGTTAGTGAGAAAAAGAGGTCTCGCGCACATACGCACAAGGCGCATATAACGCTTTGCAAGAGTTTCCTCGGCAAGCCTGTCACCGCTTGAGGCAAGCTGTTGTAAGGCTGTGTCATCTAATTTAGAGTAATTTTCCATAAAAATCAGTATATATTCCAATAATTCTATTATATTATATATCAAAGTTATGGAATGTCAATAGAAAAAAGCGTTTAACTGTACTATTTGTTCATATTTTTTTGCTTACAAACCAATTTCCTGCTGACCTAAATACTCAATGCCGAGATGTGTATAGGCTTTTTTCGTCACACAGCGTCCGCGGGGAGTTCTCGTTAAAAATCCCTGCTGTAATAGGTACGGCTCATACACATCCTCAAGAGTGACGGAATCCTCATTAATTGTCGCCGCGAGCGTTTCAAGTCCGACGGGACCTCCGCCGTAATACTCAATGATACTGCCGAGCATTCTACGGTCGAGTGCATCAAGCCCGAGCTTATCAACCTCGAGGCGCGAAAGTGCCATATCAGCAACTTCCTTTGTTATTATTCCGTCCGCCCTGACCTGCGCAAAGTCACGCACTCTGCGCAGCATACGGTTGGCAATTCGAGGCGTGCCTCTTGAACGGGATGCAATCTCCAATGCCCCTTCCCTGTCTATCTTTATACCGAGAATATCAGATGAGCGTTCAACAATTTGTCTGAGCTCGTTTACGGTATAAAGCTCAAGTCTCAGCGTGACGCCGAAACGGTCACGCAAGGGTGCCGTAAGCTGACCTGAGCGAGTTGTTGCGCCAATCAAAGTAAACTTAGGCAGTTCAAGATGCAAGGAGTTAGCGGAAGGACCTTTGCCGAGAATTATGTCAATAGCATAGTCCTCCATAGCGGGATAGAGGATTTCCTCGTATGCTCTGTTGAGTCTGTGGATTTCATCGACAAACAGAATGTCGCCTTCATTGAGATTTGTAAGCATTGCGACAAGATCGCCGGGCTTTTCAATCGCAGGACCAGAGGTTATACGCATATTAACGCCCATCTCATTTGCGATGACGCCCGCCAAGGTGGTCTTGCCGAGTCCCGGGGGACCGTGCAAAAGCACATGGTCAAGCGGCTCATTACGCAATCTTGCGGCATCAATAAAGACGCTTAGATTATCCTTCGCCTTCTCCTGCCCTATATATTCGGTAATAGTCCTCGGTCTTAAGCTTCCTTCTCCCGAGTCCTCGGGGAGACTGACTGAGCTTGTGACAATGGGCTGGTCCTCAAGACCGTCTGAAAAATTTATGCTCATTTTCTGTCTCCTTACATAAGATTTTTAAGCACAAGCTTAACAATCTGCTCAGTGTTTAGTCCCGTAACATCAAGCTTTCTCAGTGCGGCGTTTATCTCGGGTGCTGAATAACCCAAAACCATAAGTGCCGCAATTGCATCGGAACGAGAGTCTCCGTCGGCAAGAGTCATTACAGCGGGCATTTCAATATCACTGCTGCCCATTTGCTTTCCGACCTTATCCTTAAGCTCAAGAATAACGCGCTGAGCAATCTTTTTTCCAACACCCTGTGCGACGGTAATTGCTTTATCATTGCCGTTCATAATCGCGATAGCAAGCGCCTCGGGTGTACTTGTTGAAAGAATTGCCTGCGCCGCCTTGGGACCAATACCCGACACGGTGAGCAGCATTTCAAAGCACTTTTTCTCGCTCATCGTTGCAAAGCCGTATAAATCAAAGCAATCCTCCTTGATATATTCGGAAATATACAGCTTAGCCTTTGTCTTTATTTTTATTTGTGACAGCGTGTTTGCAGTCGTATTGACAGCATAGCCTACGCCCGCACAGTCGATAACCGCGAGGTTAATATCAATATCAGAAACAATACCTTCTAAATGGTAGAACATATATCATTATCTCCTTTATCGGAAAGAAGTGAGGTTGAGCTTCTTGCATGGCAGATTGCAAGTGCCACCGCATCGGCGGCGTCATCGGGCTTCGGTGCCGCGGGAAGATTCAGTATTCTGCGCACCATGTCGATAACCTGGTTTTTCTCTGCTCTGCCGTAACCGACAACCGCCTGCTTAACCTGCAAGGGAGTATATTCAAAAACCCTGACACCTGCGCGGTAAGCCGCAAGAAGAATTACTCCTCTTGCATGAGCAACCGAAATGCCCGTCGTGATGTTTGTGTTGAAAAAAAGCTCCTCAACAGACATTACATCTGGGTTAAAGCTTTTAATAAGCTCATTCATGTCCTCAAATATTCTGTCAAGCCTGCTTGACAGAGAGGTATGTGCAGGTGTGCTTATAACACCGCAGGTTATAAGACGCATACCCTTTTTATCGGAATCAACGATACTGAAGCCGACTGTTGCAAGTCCGGGGTCAATACCCAATATACGCATATCTATCACTTCCCATGATGAATTTTACCACAAAATATGCTGTTTATCAACAAGAAAAAAGGACTGCGTTAGCAGTCCTTTTGAATTCATCAGGCACGGGGATGTGCTTTATTATAAACATCCTTGAGCTGTTTTTTTACAAGCTGTGAATAAATCTGAGTCGATGAAATATCGGCATGACCGAGCATCTCCTGAATTGAATGGAGGTCAGCGCCGTTTTCGAGCAGATGTGCGGCAAAGGAATGGCGAAGTGTATGCGGAGTAATAGTCTTTTCAATATGCGCCTTCTGCTGATATGACTTTATAATCTTCCAAAAGCCCTGACGGGACATTCTCTCGCCGCTGACATTGACAAACAGTGCCTGTTCGCCCGGAAGAGCTATCATCTGAGGTCTTATAAACTCAATATACTCGGAAAGCGCCTTAATTGCAGTGGGATAAAGAGGAATAATTCTCTCCTTTTCCTTGCTGAAGCAGCGAATAATTCCCGCGGAAATATTTACATCGCTGATATTAAGGTCTATAAGCTCAGATACTCTTATTCCCGTAGCATAAAGAAGCTCAAGCATAGCTCTGTCGCGATAGCCCTTGGCGTCTGTGCATGAGGGCTGTTCGAGCAAAAGTTCGACTTCCTTACTTGTCAATATCTGTGGAAGCTTCTGAGTGGCTTTATCGGGAACAAGCTTTGCAGCGGGATTGTTTTCAACAAGCTTATCAGAGACAAGTACACCGTAAAAGCACTTTACAGATGCAATCGCGCGGCTTACTGTTGCAACAGATTTACCGTTGCCCTTGAGCCAATTTATGTAGTCGGCAAGCTCCTCTTCTGTTGCGGCTTCGAAGCCCGCGTCAAGATGAGTCTGTAAATATTCTCCGAGCTGTCTTATATCGCGCAGATATGAACTGAGGGTATTCTGTGAACACTTTTTCACTTCAGTTAAATACTTGTTGAAAACTTCAATATAATCCGAATTAAGCATTCAAAAGATCCCCCTTTCTAAGAAATCATATTAAAATCGGAAGCTCCGATAAAAGACAAAATAACAAACAGAGAAATAATTACAAGCGTTTTTAATATATCCATCTTAAAGCGCTTATCCCTTCTGATTTTAGAAAAAACAGCATCCGCAGATCCGGAAGCGCTGATTGCAATGTATAAAGCAAAGAGGACAAAGATCCACAAAACAGCAAATAGCTTTGCTAAAAAGAGAAAAGATAAGTCCGACACAAATATTACGCAAGCTAAGGCGTACGAGCTGATAGCTCCGATGCCGCATAATAGTAACGGTATGAAAAATGTTCCTAAAGCCGAAAAAGCGGATATCTGTAATAAGAAAACCGAAAATACACAAGCAAAACAGCTGATATCAGCTTCCACAAGGTTTATATCTGAGGAAAAGCCAAAAAACAGCGCAAAACCGCCTACGCCCATTAAAAAAGCGAGGCAAAGCAATAACAATGTTGAATTTTCGGATTTTTTGAAAACGGCAGATTTTGCTGTAAAAACACTATTCATATATTACCTCAACGCCTTGAAGCAACAGCGAAAATAATGAATGAATTTACATAATCTCACCGTATGGATAATATAATATAAATTCTCGCTGTAATCAAGGCTTTTTGCAAAAAATGATGATTTTTGTTAATTATGCACTTATATTATGTAAATCTTATTATGTAAACCGCATTACCAGCAGAACTAATGATCTTTGATTTTCGGTCTTTTTTCGCAATATTTAGTTAAATTATTGTTATAATAGCACAATATATAGGTAATCAAATAAATTATGTAAACCTCACATGCGCATTACAGATAGTTATTGTAAAATTTACTTTTTGTGCATTTTGTGCAATCTTTTGTTGCTTTTCACTAAATTGATTCTGCTTGTTAAGGCACTTATCACAACTGTCATTGTTAAAATCAGCATAATTGAACCTATATTGCCTATCGTGCCGTTCAATGCAAAGCCGATAAATATTATTATCGCCGAGTATGCTGTTGCGGCAATTATGGAAACAACAAGCTTATTATTTCCGCATCCCGAAACAACTCCGCAGATAATTGCGGCAATAATATTTATTACTATTAAACTTGCTTTTATATTGTCTTCGCTTATGTATTCTTTTTTAACAGCAAGCGACATCAATAAAATTAAAATCAGTGTTATTATCACCGAGTATATTGTCGCTCTTATCCCCCCTCCCCTGCCGTTAATTTTCACTTTTTGTTTTTTGCGCAAAAAAATCCCTCCGAACAGTTGATGTTTATACATCATATTTGTTCGGAGGGATAATAATTCGATTTTATTTCTTTTCCTTTGCCTTAGCCTTTGCCTCAGCCGCTTCTGCTCTGACGTTTGAGCTGATTGCCCACTTCTTAACCTGAACGCGGACTCTGTCCTCGCCTGTCTCGATTGTAACATTGTCGTCCGTTACATTGACAACGATGCCCATAATTCCGCCAATGGTGACGACCTCATCACCTGTGGTAAGTGCGCTGCGCATTGCTTCGACTTTCTTCTGCTTTTTCTTTTCAGGTCTGATCATAAATGCCCACATAAGGACGAAGAAAAGAAGAAGTACTAAAATCATAGATCCGTTGCTGCCGGATGTTGTTGCTGCTGCTAATATCATTGGTTTACTCCTTATTTATTTGATTGAACAAATTTATTATACATATTTATTAAAGCAATTTCAAGTGCTTTATATTCTCGTATCCAACAATTTTGAATACTTGCCTCTGAACTGTTCAAAGCTTTCTTCTTCAATAGCCGTGCGTATTTTTTCGGTAAGCTTGTTGTAGAAATACAGATTATGAGTCACAGCAAATCGCATAGCGAGCATTTCATCCGCTTTAAACAGATGTCTCAAATACGCTCTGCTGTACCTTCTGCACACGGGACAGTCACATTCTTTATCTATGGGGCCTGCGTCTTTTGAATACTTTTCGTTCTTGATGTTTATTATTCCACTCCAAGTAAACAGATGCCCGTGTCTGCCGTTTCGTGCAGGCATTACGCAATCGAAGAAATCAACGCCTCTGTAAACGCCCTCTATAATATTTCCCGGGGTACCGACGCCCATAAGATAGCGCGGTTTATCCTTCGGCATATATTCCTCTACGGCCTCTATGGTGTCGTACATCTCCTGATGACTCTCCCCCACCGCAAGACCGCCTATCGCATAGCCCGGCAAATCAAGCTCTGCAATTTTTTTCATGTGTTCAATACGCAGGTCCTTAAAGGTCGCCCCTTGATTTATGCCGAACAGCATCTGCCCGGGATTTACGGCGTCGTCCATGCTGTTATATTCGTCCAATGCCGTTTTGCACCTTTCGAGCCAGCGGTATGTTCTGTCGCAGCTTTTTTTGACATAGTCATGCGGCGACGGTATTTTGATGCACTCATCAAACGCCATTGCAATATCCGAGCCGAGATTTGCCTGAATTTTCATGCTTTCCTCGGGTCCCATAAAAATATGCCGCCCGTCAATATGAGAATTAAACTTTACACCCTCTTCGGTAATCTTTCTGAGACTCGCGAGTGAAAAAATCTGAAACCCGCCGCTGTCGGTCAAAATTGGTCCGTCCCATGTCATAAACTTATGAAGTCCGCCCATTTCCTTAACGAGCTCATCACCAGGTCTTAAATGGAGATGATAGGTATTGGAAAGCTCAACCTGACAACCGATTGTTTTAAGGTCTGCCGCAGATAATGCGCCTTTTATTGCCGCCGCAGTGCCGACATTCATAAACACGGGAGTCTGCACAGTTCCGTGAGGTGTCTGAAACTCGCCTCTGCGTGCATGACCTTCCTGTTTTTTGAGTTTATACATAAAAAACCTGCCTTTAGTTATTCGATAATCATAGCGTCGCCGAAGGAGAAAAATCTGTATTTTTCTTCAACTGCGGTTTTATACGCATTTAGCACATTTTCTCTGCCTGCCAATGCGGAAACCAGCATAATCAGTGTGCTTTCGGGCAAATGGAAATTTGTTATCAAGGCATCTATGCACTTGAATTTATAACCGGGATAAATGAAAATATTTGTCCAGCCCGATGTTGCTTGAAGCTTTCCGTCATCTCCCGCAAAGCTTTCAAGCGTTCTGCACGAGGTTGTGCCGACAGCAATAATTCTTCCGCCCGATTTTTTTGTTTCGTTTACTGTGTTTGCCGTTTCCTCGGGAACTATACAGAACTCCGAGTGCATATCGTGGTCTTCGATCTTCTCGGCTTTAACAGGTCTGAAGGTACCGAGACCGACATGGAGCGTTACATACGAGACCTTAACGCCCATATCCTCAATTTCCTTGAGAAGCTCTTTTGTAAAATGCAGACCCGCAGTCGGTGCCGCGGCGCTGCCAAGCTCCTTTGAATATACGGTCTGATAACGCTCTGAGTCCTGCAGCTCCTCTTTTATATACGGTGGAAGCGGCATTTTACCAAGATGCTCGAGAATTTCGAGAAAAATTCCTTCAAAGCAAAACCTTACTATTCTGTTGCCGCCGTCTGTCACGCTTTCGACCGTTGCCGTAAGCTCTCCATTTCCGAAAACAACCTCCTGCCCCGGTTTTGTTTTCCTGCCCGGACGGCTGAGGCACTCCCATCTTCCCTCACCTAAATCACGCAGCAATACAAGCTCAACAGCTCCGCCCGTAGGTCTTGCTCCTATTAGTCTTGCGGGAAGCACCCTCGAATTATTCAGAACAAGGCAGTCTCCCTTGCGAAGATAAGACTTAATATCGTAGAAATGCTTATGCTCAAGCTCGCCCGAGTTTTTATCAAGATGTAAAAGACGCGAGGTATCTCTCTTAGAAAGAGGTGTCTGTGCTATAAGCTCCTCGGGTAAGTCAAAATAAAAATCCGATTTGTTCATGCTAAATATGCTCCGCTGAAATAAAAATCTATAATGTCGTCACACGTAACACTGTCATCCGATGCCATGGCATACGCACCCCACTGGCTCATGCCGCAGTTGTGCCCCCAGCCCTTGCCGTTGAAGGTCCATATTTTTTCTTTAGCTTCATTTTCCTTGCAAACGACAGTGAAATTCAAGCTGTTTAAGCCCAATACTCTGAAGCAATCCTCGCCCATAAGGGTAACTGTATTGCCCGCGGAGTCAGTAATATCAAGCTGATATACTATGCCGAGCTCAGAGCGCTGAGCAGCAATACTCTTTATATCCTTAAGCTCATATCCGCTTGTTGAAAGTCTGTAAAGGATGTTTGCACTCGTAAGCTCGCTTTTCCAAGTCTTGTTGTAAAAATCAATATCTTTCTCGTTATTATCCTTTACGCCGCAAAGGTACGCTCTTTTTTGTGAGAATACATTTGCACTGCTGTCAGTTGCGCCGCCGTCAGAGGACATATAATACACCTTACACAAGGCGCCCTTATAGCGTACAAAATTGCCGCTTGTGTCGGATGATGCTTTATTTGTGCTTTCGGTTGTGCCCGTTATACCTCTGTAAACCTGACTGTATGTGTCATTTCTGACATCGAAGCCGCGGTCAATATAGCTGTTTATATTATTAAGAGCGTATGTTCTTGCGCAAGCCGCCTGCGCCTTCAATGCCTCACTCGGCCAATTACCGTTCATTTCATACGGCAATACACCCTTGACATATGCTTCAAGGGACACGTAGTTTATTACGGTAAGTGCCTGATTATTGCAGATAAACTCAAAACTTCCGTAATATGCGTTACCCGCAAACCATGTCTGTGCACTTTTGGATTTTGATACGGGCTTTACCGCAAGCGCGGTTTTATCGCCTACATCAATCAAAAGCTGAAGCTCTGATGTACCTGTCTGTGCCGCAAGAATTGCGTGTTCTCCACCCGTAAAAGGCTCGCCGTTAAGCTTACGCTTTGTTATTGCTGCCTGCGCCTTTGAAGAATCAGCATAAGCGCCGACCATAACTCTGTATTGCCCGTCAATATATGCGGGAAATCCGCCCCACAGCGTTTTTGCATACTCAGCGGCGCTGTCAAAACCCGAAAATTCCTTATTGAGAATAATATGCCACGGCCCGACCTTGGTACCGTCGGTTAATACAAAGCCCGTATCGGGGCGCAGAGTAAGGTCAGTTACTGAGGTGCTTCCGAGCTTATGAAACTGTCTTAAATAATCAAAATATCCAAGCTTAAAGCCGCTTCCGACCTTGTTTGAGATGTTTGCTTCAGCTACTGCTGAGCCGCCCGAGCGCAAACCGACCTTTACCGTATCGACTGTTACGGGAAGGTCAATATACTGCGGAGAGGGAGCAAGCTCATCCGCTAATGCCGTAGGTGCAATGACGAAAAGCAATGTGCCGAAAATTAAAGTCAATATTAACTTTTTGACAGTTTCGGGCATAAAAACAGTTCCTTTTACAAAATTCACGATGTAATATTATAATACGAAAACCGCGTAATTTCAATGCCTTTGTAATACCTGACATCATATTTGAATATTATTGCTTATCAAATATGATCGGAGGCTGTTTATGGTCAAAACACCTGTTTTCAAAGGCTCATGCACCGCTATTGTTACGCCGTTTTATGAAAGCGGAATTAACTATGCCAAAATGAAGGAGCTTATTGATTTTCAATATGCCAATGGCACAAGTGCGATAGTAGTATGCGGAACAACAGGAGAAAATGCTACATTGACTCAATACGAGCGTGAGGAGCTTGTTGATTTTGTATGCAGATATAATGACGGCAGAATGAAAATAATCGCAGGGGTCGGCAGTAATGACACTCAAAAAGCACTTAAAAACGCAAAGCACTCCCTTCAATGCGGTGCTGACGGCATTTTAATGGTGACTCCGTATTACAACAAAACAACGCAAAAGGGGTTAATTGAGCACTTTACCTTTGTTGCAGACAGAGTAGACATCCCCATGATTTTATACAACGTTCCGAGCAGAACGGGCATAGGAATTAAAGCTGAGACATACGAAAAACTGTCTGAACATCCGAATATAAACGGAGTTAAGGAGGCATCGGGGGATTTAAGCTTGTTTACAATGACAAGAGCACTGTGCGGCGATGACCTCCATATTTGGAGTGGTAACGACGACAACACAGTTGCAATGATGTCAATGGGTGCATTGGGTGTAATCTCCGTTGCGTCAAACATTATACCCGCCGCAGTTGCTAAGCTTTGCGAGCTTTGTTTAGACGGTGATTTCAAGTCAGCATCGCAGTTATACAACAAATATGCAAAGCTGTTTTCAAATCTGTTTATAGAAACAAACCCCATTCCCGTAAAAACGGCAATGAGGCTTATGGGTTTGGATAACGGTTCGCTTCGTCTGCCGCTGACTGAAATATCATCTGAAAACGAAGAAATCCTTATAGCGACAATGAGAGAATGTTCGATTGTAATAAAAAATTAAGAGAGGTCTATTAAAGACTTATTTTAATCCCGTCAAAAACGCCTCCGTTTTGATACAGTAAACAGAGGCGTTTTATTGTTTATAGCTTATATCCGTTTTCTATATGCTCGAGCACCTTGCAGGTAACGGCATAGCAGTCAGCAAGCCCCTGCTTATTCATGTTATCGTAGGTGTCAAGTCTTGTGTGGTAATACTTTTCAAGCTTGTGGTTAAGTCCTGTGATGCTTGCGGCACGCATGCCGTATTTAACAAAAGCAGCACCGTCGGTGGCTCCACCCAGAGGTGGAACAAAGCCTTTAACACAGTTTATTCCGAGCTCCTCAGCGCTATCCATAAACAGATCGCAGAGTGCCTTGTCCGTTTTGAGTGTGGCATTTAAGTCGCGGTAGTTTGCCATGAGGTACTTCGGGTCATAGATGGTGTCGTAGGAATAAATATAGGTTGGCACATCGTCAAATTCGCCCTTATGTGCCTCACACCATGCTAATGAGCCGCGAAGACCTGCTTCCTCAGAGCCTGCGCAGATAACACCGATTTCAGTGTTCTCAAGCTCGATGCCCTGCTCCTTAAGCTCCTTGAGCAGTGCAAGCCCCATGTAGCAGCCTGACAGATTGTCGTTTGCACCGTCAACAATGTGGCTTTTGCCCTCGGCATCCCACCATGACCACATGAAGAACATACCGACTTCAAAGGGCAGGAAAATTATACCCCAAAGCGACATAGTGTGAGTAAGGGCGGCATCAGCACCGCAAACCTGCATAATCGCAACGGCAAGATAATAGAGAGTACCAATAGCGGAGATTGCCATGTGCCCCTCAAAGCCCACACCGCCGAGTGCATAGTTTACGGGCCACTCCCACACGGCATCACTGTGACCGCAGATAAAAACGCGAGCCTTCACTTCGCCCTTGGGCTTTTTCACTGCCCACATGCTGTGACCTGTCTTTTCGGGGAAAAGCCAGTCGATTACGGGAAGATACATTCCAAACTGCAAAATGCAAAGCAGCCAGCCCAAAACCGACAGAATGACAGATGCAACTGACAGCACTCTGATCTGGAAAAAGCAGAAAACTGCCGCGAGTATGGTCATTGTAAATGTTACCCATGTCCAGCCGAAGAATGAATAGGGGTGCTCCTTAAAGCTCTCAACATGAGCTTCATCACAGCCGTATTCCTCAAGACAAAGCTTCTTAAAATATTCACTGACCTGCCTTTCACCCTCCGAGCCCGGGTCTCGCTTGGGCATGGTGGTGCAGATTTTCTTAATGTCGTCCATCATAAATTGGGCGGCACGGTCCTTTGCGTTAATCAGCGAATCAAGTTTCATAAAACTAAATTTCTCTCTTTCTAAAACTATCATTTGATACAATGTCAAGTGTTGGTATAATAACACATTCAGACAGCATATTCAATATTCAAAAGCTACTGAATATCACATTTTGCGACATAAAACTCGCATACAAATATATAATGCTTCTTTGTAAATCAAAAGAGGGCTCACAGAGCCCTCTTTTGGTTATTCAGGATAATGTGCTCTTATTCCACCTATTAGCTTAGGTCTTGTATAGGCGGCATTTACGCTTGCCTCGCCGATTTTCTTTATAGAGAGTCTCAGCGGCACTGCGACATCCTTAAGGTGCATTCCGATAAGCGTACAGCCGATATCAATGCCCGCTTTTGCCTTAACATGCTCAACAACAACTGGGTCTGTCATATTATCATATACAGCCGTTGCAAATGAGCCGCCCGCCTTGGGCATAGGTCTTACGCAAACCTCATCATACATAAACTTTTCAGCCGCTTCTCTTTCGATTACGAGTGCGCGGTTTAAGTGCTCACAGCACTGCGCGGCAAGAAAAATTCCCTTAGCGTTAAGAGTGTCTAATATTGTCTTAGCGACATCCACTCCCGTTTCGGGTGATGAGCCTTTTCCTATATGCTCTCCGAGTATCTCACTTGACGAGCAACCGACCACAACAAGGTCTCCGCTTTTAAGCTTCGACTTCTCTATTAGCTCGGAAACCGCTGATTTTGTATCTTCAATAATGTTCATAATATCATCTCCGCATATATATTAACATATGTTCACAAATTTGACAACCAAAGTATTAAGTAGTATTATTAGAACGCAAAAGATCTTATATTGTGAGGTGTTTCGATTTGAAACGACTTATAGCTTTTATTCTCTCGATTTGCTGCTGTCTATGTCTTTTCACGGCTTGCGGTAAAGATAAGAGTGAGGCACCCGACATTAACAGCGACGGTCTGAATGTAAACGATACATACACAGGTCCAATAAATCCGCTTACGGGCGAAAAGGCAACAACCGATACGAGCTCTGCGCGCCCGTACTGCGTAATGATAAATAATCACCCGAGTGCACGCCCCTGCAAGGGACTTTCAAATGCAAGCATTATTTATGAAGCACTTGTTGAAGGCGATATTACACGTATGATGGCTGTATTTAACGATGTCAGCGAAATTGATGTCGGTTATATCCGAAGTGCGCGCCCCTACTATGTAAGCCTTGCTCAGTCATACGATGCCATATATGTCCACTGCGGCGGCAGCAACCAGGCAAGATCTGATATTAAGCAGTACGGCATAAGCGATATTGACGCTACCTACGGCGCGGCAGGCAGTGCATGGGTGCGCGACCCCGACAGAGTCGGCAAGGTCAGCTATGAGCACACCTTGTATGCTAAGGGCTCCGCTATTGCAGAATATTCCGAAAAAACCTTCACAACCGAGCATCCCGAGGGATTTGATACCACTTACGGTCTTTCCTTCAGCGCAAACGCTGTAACTCAGTGCGATAAATCCTCCACCGATTTTACTATTACATATCTTTCAAGCACCGCAACCGAGCTTAAGTATGACGCCGCAAGAGCTTGCTACAACGCATTTATTAACGGCACCGAATATACCGACGGCGACGATACGCACATTGATTTTGCAAATGTTATTATCCTTAACATCGGCAACTCTGTTGTTGATAACAAGGGTCACCGCGAAATGAATGTTGTCGGCTCGGGTACAGGCTACTTCTGCACGGGCGGCAAATATGTTGAAATCAATTGGGAACGCGCCGACCGCAACGACAATTTCCACTACACACTTACTGACGGCACTCCCCTTTCTCTCAGCGTCGGCAAAACCTTTATCAGCATTGCCCCGCTCGACGGCTCAGGCAATATTCAATTCTGATTAAACCTAAAAATCCACAGCAACATTCGTTGCTGTGGATTTTTCCATTATAATCTCGGAATAAACAGAAGCTTCTCACTTATATTAGCATCAGCGTCAATGACGTTATATTTCGCTATCGCTTCAACGCTTGAGCTATACTTTTTTGCAAGACTCCACAGGTCGCTGTTATCTGTCGATACAAGATATGCAGACGGCGCAGGCTTTTTATCCTCAAGCTCATCAAGCGATATTTCCGAAATAATACTCAGCGTTTTTCTTTCTGTCAGCATAATATTGATGCTGGCAGATACTGATACTGATATCTCATTTCCGTTATAGTTTGACTTTTTGTTTTCTATTATTACTTCAGTTTTTTCTATGCTGTTTGTCTTCATTTCGCTTATGTCGGCTTTGATGCTTCCGTTCATTTTACTCATATAAAGCTTACCAGAAGCATCCGAATATACAACACTTGCCGACAAGGGAACGATAATATTTTCGTCGATTATTTTCGGATTTACCGTTTGTACCTCGCTTAACAGTATTTCACTTATCTCCGCGCTTGACGTGCCTGTCAGTTTTGTTTTCTCCTGCAGGCTTATTACCTTCGTGTTGAAATCTATGCTTTTCTCTGCTTTTATGCTGCTCAGTTTTTTCCCGCAGGCATAAGCGTCCTCAAGATATTCAATATCGCATTCCTGCTTGCAGTAAATTTGAATAACCGCGTGTGCTTCAAAGCTGATTTTGCCCTCTGAAAGCTCGAAATAATCACCCGTCGGCAGGATTTCAGCTCCAAATATAGGTGTAATATCCCTTTCCGGCAGCTCAAAAATCTGCGAATAGCTTACGGTTTTACTTACCGTTTCAAGTCTGTCGTTATTAGCCAGAATAATATTTGCATTTGCATGACCCTTTACAACAAGCTTTGAGCCTACCGCCTCGGCAGAGTCGAAAACAAATCTCACATCGCTGAATACAAGCTGTGTATTTTCATTTATATTATTTATTTCCGCTTCATCCTCTATCGAGAAAGTTTTTTCCGTTACAAGGCTTATTACATCAACCCTATGGTTTGACTGCTTGAAAAAGCAGTTTTTTATTTGCTCCTTCGGCTGTTTATACCAAACGAAATCCGATATACCATAGCATAAGGCTTTTACATTTAACTGTATGCTGACCATTATTTTTCTCGGATTAAGCATCCTTGTTTCAACATTGCTTACACTTATATGAGCTTCGGTAAACGAACTGCTGTCTATATCCTCAGACTCGAAAACAAATTCAAACGGAAGCTCTGATTTTAATACGCTTATTCCGTTTCCGTCAGCGGGAACATACGCCGCTGAGTATTCCAGTTCACCTTTTATTGTTATTTTTCCCGTTTCGGTATCCTTTGACCTTATTTTATATTTTGCGTTCGCGTAAATAATGCTTTGAATATCGTTCTTTGTATCGGGAACAACAATATCGCCGCTGACCTCGATGTTTCTTTCAGAGCTATACAACAGCTGAAAACAGCTTATAAACTTCTTCTCGAGCCCTATTTCCATAGCAATACTCCTTTGCACTTTTTATACAAGCATATTCGCTGTGGATTATATTATTACAAATCTACCTACATCTTTTAAGCCATAAGCCGAAGTATATAAGGCACGCCGCCAATATAAACCACCAAAAAGAAGACGGCAAAACAATTGACAGGATTATCACCACGCCTAATAGTATTATTACAGTCGCAAACATTGAATGCTTCCCCTTATGCAAAAAACCGCCTCCCTGCACAGATTATTAAACTCTATGCAGAGGGCGGTTTAATTATTATTTAGTTTCCCATAGCTTATTTTGTGCAGAAAGCTCATACAGTCTTTTATACGACTGATACCTGCTCGGCATAATAAGCCCATTATTTACAGCCTCAGACACAACGCAGCCGGGCTCCTTTATATGGGCACAGTCGGCAAATCTGCATTGACCGCTGTATTTCTTGAATTCTCTGAAATCGTACTGCAAATTCTGCTTTTCTATGGTCTGCATCATCTCAATTTCAAAGGATGCAAAGCCCGGAGTATCGGCAATATATGTGTCGTTGCCGATGCTGTATAATTCAACGTGCCTTGTTGTATGCTTGCCTCTGCCGAGCTTTTGGCTGACATCCCCGACCTGAATATTAAATTCGGGAACAATGGCATTTAATATGCTCGACTTGCCGACGCCTGAATTTCCCGTGAAGGCGCAAATTTTCCCGCGAAGCGCCTGCTCTAACTGAGATATTCCCTCACCCGTTGCGGCACTTGTTCGTATTGTGGTAAAGCCTGAGTGCGAATATATTTCGTATAACTCATCGGCTGAGTCAAGGTCTGTTTTGTTTATGCAGACAACAAGCTCGCAGTCGGCTTCCTCGGCAATAACGGATACTCTGTCTATTAAAAACGGGTCTGTAATCGGATTTGTATTAGCAGCTACAAACACAAGGCAGTCAATATTTGCAACAGCGGGACGGATAAAGAAGTTTTTTCTGTCAACAACCTTTTCTATATATCCCTTATTATTCGACTGAGCAATAAAGCTGACCTTATCGCCGACTAAGGGAGAGGTGCCGTCAAGTCTGAATTTGCCTCTTGCTCTGCACTCATACACCGTGTCGTCACTGCTTACATAGTAAAACCCGCTCAGTGCTTTAATAATAGTGCCTTCCATTATCATGCGCCACCGTCAGCATTTCCGCGTGAAATCTGAATATCTATCGTTGTGTGCTCCTCAACGGTTTCGCCCGAATCAATGCTCTGCCATATAACAGTGCCTTCCTCGTATTCGCTGTCAACCTTGGTAATTTCACCAACGCTGAGATTATTAGCCTCAATTTTCTCGATAGCTGCATTCTTAGACAAGCCTATCAGCTTGGGCACATTTGTTGTCACAGTCTGCGGTCCCGTGCTGACGGTAATAATTATCTGCGTGTCGGTCGATGCCTCTTCACCCGCGGCGGGAGATGTGTTTACAACACAGCCCTTTGTAATACTCTGTGAGGACACCTCGTTTACAACATAACTAAAGCCCGAATTCTTGAGAGTGGCAACAGCCTCGGACAGCTCCTTATTTGTAACATCGGGCACCTCTGCCTGTTTTACATTATCTTCGGGAACAACCTCGCCCGAGCATACAAGCTCAACGTCAATTTTTGTATCCTTGTCGCTTATAATCTTCTTTACGCCTTCCTTGGGCGTCTGTTCTATAATTATGCCGCTTTCGTGCTCATCGTCCGCCTTAAAGGTGACGGTGAAGTTATATTGCTCGTTATAATCGGAATCGTTTATAACATCCTCATAATATCGACCTACAAAGTCGGGCACCTCAATCTGCTCGGGATTTGAGAACATATCCTTCATAAAATAGCCTATTGTAAATACAAGGACTATCATTATAAAAATCAAAACAGCAATAATGCCCGAGCTTATTGACGATTTATTTTTTCTTTTTTCGTGCTTTCTCTTTTTTCTGTCAACAGCTTCCTCGTAATCCTCGGTCTCTATAACGCTTGATGCAACTCCCGAATCGTTTGAAGCGGCGGTAATTAGGCTGTTGCGGTAATTTTCAAGATCGCTGAGAAGCTCATCAGCAGTTTGATATCTGTCTGCAATATCAGTGGACATTGCTTTAAGGCATACTCTTTCAAGCTCCGCGGGAATATCCGAAACAATTTCGCTTGGCGGTATTGCATCGGTATTCATGTGCTTAACGGCGACCTCAACATCGGACTTACCGACATAGGGCAGTCTGCCTGTAATCATCTCGTACATAACAATGCCGAGAGAATATACATCACTTCTTGCATCGGGCGCGGCACCTCTCGCCTGCTCGGGTGCAATATAGTGCACTGAGCCGACGGTTTCATTTGAAAACTCCTCATTTTCAGTGGGTAATGCGGCTATGCCGAAGTCTGCGACCTTAATGAGCCCGTCCTTGAGAAGCATTACATTCTGAGGCTTAATATCTCTGTGAATAATACCCTTGCTGTGTGCATGGGCGAGCGCTCTTGCTATTTGAATACTGAAATCAAGCACCTCATCGCTTGAAAGTGCACCCTTCATTTTAAGATACTGCTTAAGATTTATTCCGTCTATTAGCTCCATGACAATATATTCAATATCATCGTTATGGCTGACGTCATAAACAGAGACAATATTCGGATGTGAAAGCATTGCGACTGCCTTGGATTCATCACGGAAGCGCTTTCTGAAATTCTCATCCGCGGCTGTATCGTCGCGCATAATTTTAACAGCGTCATAGCGGTTCAGTCTATGGCACAATGCCTTATAGACATTTGCCATGCCGCCTGTGCCGATGAGCTCAAGTATTTCATACCTGCCATCGAGCAGCATTCCTATATATTTTTCAGTACTTTTTTCCATATTCAGCACCTACAAATATCAAATCTTAACAAGCACAATAGAGACATTGTCTCTTGCGCCACGGTCAAGTGCAAGCTTCATGAGCTCGCCGCACGCCTCATCGGGCGTTTTCTTTTCCTGATAAGCTCTGAACATTTCATCGTCGCTTACCATGTTTGAAAGTCCGTCAGAGCAGAGCAAAATGGCATCGTGCTTATTCAGTGCCACCTCAAAATAGTCTGACTTCACGGATTTATCTATTCCGACTGCTCTCGTAATTACATTCTTTTTCGGATGTGTTCTTGCCTGTTCTTTAGTGATTGCGCCCATTTCGACAAGCTCTTCGACATAAGAATGGTCCTTTGAAACCTGCGTTATACCCTCGGGTGTGAGGTGATACGCTCTGCTGTCTCCTATATTGACCAGGCACGCCTTGCGGCGGGTAATTATTCCGCCGACAAGAGTTGTTCCCATGCCGTTATAATCCGAGTCAAACTGCGAGTACTCGTAAACAACGCCGTTTGCATCCTCCGCGCTTTCCTTAAGAAGCTTCTCATAGTTGCTAATATACAGCTTCGGCGTTACGAGCGTTTCAAATATTCTGCTGACGAATGCCTTGCTCGAAAGTCGGCTTGCAAGGTCGCCCGCCTTTGCGCCGCCCATACCGTCGCAAATTACGGCGACAATACTGCCTCTTTTATCACAGTTTTCAATTATATAGCTGTCTTGATTTTCGCTTCTGACTTTTCCCTTGTCAGTTATTCCGAAGCTTCTCATCGGCAACCCTTACCCTTCTCAATTTTTCTGCGAAGCTGACCGCAGGATGCGTCAACATCACCGCCGAGCTTTCTTCTGACAGTAACATTAACGCCGTTATCTTCAAGGATTTTTATAAACGCTTTCATGTGTCCCGCTGTTGAAGGTCTGAACTCTCTCTCCTCAACATGATTCATGGGGATAAGATTGACGTGTGCGCATACGCTTTTTGCGTGCTTTGACAATAGCTTAGCGTGATACTCGGTATCGTTAACGCCGTCAATCATAATGTATTCGAAGGAAATTCGTCTGCCCGTTTTGTCGTAATAACGTCTGCACGCTGACATAAGTGCCTCAACGCCTCTGCCCCTATTAGCGGGCATCAGCTTTGAACGGGTTTCATCGTCGGGTGCGTGGAGCGACACAGATAATGTCAACTGCATATCAAGCTCGGCAAGCTCATCAAATTTTTCAACAAGTCCGCAGGTCGAAAGCGAAATATGACGCATACCGATATTCATACCGTCGGGATTGTTGACAAGCTTCAAAAACTTAACGACATTATCGAAGTTATCAAGCGGCTCACCAATACCCATGAGGACTATGTTATTGATAGTCTTGCCCGAATCAAGCTGAGAAAACAGCACCTCATCAAGGATTTCTGACGGCTCAAGGCATCTGACAAGTCCTCCGATTGTCGATGCACAGAAGGCACAGCCCTGACGGCATCCGACCTGCGAGGATACGCATACGGTGTTGCCGTGCTTATAGCTCATTACAACCGTCTCAACAGCATTACCGTCGTACAGCTCCCATAAATATTTGATTGTTCCGTCAATTTGCGAAACCTGCTTTTTTATTACCTTGGGCTTGTAAATAGAATACTCCGCCTCGAGCTTTTCTCTCAGCGACTTCGGTATATCGCTCATCTCTTCAAACGAGCCGACACCTCTGTTAAGCCATTTATAAACCTGCTTCGCTCTGTATTTAGGCTCACCGAGCTTTTCAAAATCCGCCGCGATTTCTTCAGGCAGCATTGATTTTATATTTTTCATTGTTTTCTCCTGAGCTTGCAAGCAAAAAATCCGTCGGTGCCGTCAATATGAGGCCAAAAGGTGTGCATACCGTTCTGAGCTATTTTGCCGCCGGGCAAAGTAAACTCAACAGCTTCAAAATCGGTGTGTTTTGAAAGAAACTCATTTACAACCGCCTCGTTTTCTTCCTCAAAAACCGTGCAGGTTGAGTATATAAGCGTTCCGTCGGGCTTGAGTGCGCTTGATAGATTTTCAAGAATTGCAAGTTGAATTTCGGGCAGTGCATTTCTCTCGTTTTCGGGCTTGTATCTTATATCAGGCTTTTTGCGGATTACTCCGTAGCCCGAGCAGGGCACATCGGCGATTATGACATCGTATTGCTCATCAGGGGCATTTCGCGCGTCGTTTGCTTTTGTGCTGATTATTTCAATTCCGAGTCTTTCGGCACCCTCGTTTATAAGCTTCAGCTTCTTTTCGTGCAAATCGCAGGACAGAATACTGCCCTTATTTTGCATATCTATTGCCAAAGCAAAGCTTTTGCCGCCCGGTGCGGCGCAGGCGTCAAGCACCTTATCGCCACTCTTTACCTCTGCTATACACACAGCGGCTCTTGCCGCGGCATCCTGCACATAAAAGAGCCCTTCATCAAAGCCCTTCATGGACTTTATATTGCCTTTAACATCAAGGCAATTATCAAGCCATTCATGCTTTTTAACCGAAACTCCGCTGTCAGCGAGCATATTCATCAAATCATCACAGTCGGTTTTAAGCGTATTAACCTGAATTGTCGTATCGGGCTCGCGATTATTTGCCGCTAAAAATCCCTCGGCAAAATCATAGCCGTAACGGTTTATCATGTAATCACACAGCCACTTTGGATGACTGTATTTTATGCAGAGATATTCACCGCTTCCTTTATGCGGTACCTCGGGAAGCTTGTCAATATCTCTTGATATTTTACGAAGCACTGCATTTACAAAGCCCGAAGCCCTTGAATATCCGAGCTTTTTGCATATATTTACCGCCTCGTTAACTGCGGCATTTGCTGGTATCTTGTCCATAAAAACGAGCTGATAAACGGCAATTTCAAGAATATCCCGTACCTTAGGCTCGATTTTAGATGCCGATGTGCAATAGCTGTCAATATAAAAATCGCACAGAGCTTTGTTCTGCATTACGCCCAAAAAGATGTGCGAAGCAAGCGCGGCAGACCTTGAATCGAGCGAATATTTAGTTATTACTGCGTCTATTACAGCAGATGACCATGCTCCGCTTCTTCTGCATCTTTCGATAGCCTCAAGAGCTGCTTGTCTTGCACAATCAGGCATATTATTCCTCTATTACAATGGGATGACCGAGCAGGTAATCGGCGGCCTTCATGCGTTTTTTGCCCGCCGCCTGAAGCTCGGTTATTAAAACTGTCCTTCCGCCGCCGCAGGCAATCTCAATGCCCTTTTTACCCGCACTAACAATGCTTGCGGGGGCTTTTTCGGTGACGGTTTCGGTATATTCGGCTGCGTAAACCTTAAATGTGTCATCGCCTATCTGCATTGTTGCGACAGGCCACGGATTTAAGCCGTATATCCATTTAATGATTTCACGGGGTGATTTTGTCCAGTCAATCGGGCTTATGCTCTTATCGAGCATTGTTACATAGCTTGCCTGCGAATTATCCTGCTGTATGCGAGATGCAGTGCCGTTTTCAATAGCCGTCAGTGTCTTAATGAGAAGCTCTGCGCCCATGACCATAAGTCTGTCAAAAAGCTCACCCGAGGTCTCAAACTCGCCTATAGGTGTTTTTTCTGTGAATATTATATCGCCCGTATCCATTTCGGAGGCAAGGTACATTGTTGTAACGCCCGTCTCCTTATCGCCGTTTAACACCGACCACTGAATGGGTGCCGCACCGCGATACTTAGGCAAAAGCGAAGCGTGAACATTGATTGCACCGTATTTTGCGACCTCAAGCATATCATCGGGCAAAATTCTGCCGTAGGCAACTACTACGAGAATATCGGGATTAAGTGACCTTATAAGCTCGGTTGCAGTGCCGTCACGGAGCTTTGTCGGCTGAAATACGGGTATATTGTTATCGAGTGCAATCTGTTTTACGGGACTGAAGGATAACTGCATACCGCGGTTTCTCGGCTTATCGGGCTGAGTGAAAACACCTACAACCTCGCACTTTTCGTCAATAAGCTTTTGTAATGAAGCCGCCGCAAAATCGGGCGTGCCCATAAATACTATACGCATTTATTCCTCCTCGGACGGACCGCTTAATTCTTCCTCTGTGAGCATTCTCTCGCACTTTTCGGTGAAAAGATGCCCGTCAAGATGCTCTATTTCATGGCAGAAGCATCTTGCCGTAAGACCCTCGCCCTCGTACTCAAACCATTCGCCGTTTCTGTCCTGTGCCCTGACCTTAACAACATCGGGTCTGCGGACGATGCCGTATTCACCCGGGACACTAAGGCAGCCCTCTGCGCCAACCTGCTCACCGCTTGCCTCAATGATTTCGGGATTTATGAGCTCAATAACGAACTCCTCTTCGCCTTCATCGACATTTGTTTCGATAACGAGCACTGCTCTGCGCAATATGCCGACCTGCGGTGCGGCAAGACCTACACCGTTTGCCTTATACAAGGTCTCTGCCATATCGTCAAGCAGAATGTGAAGTCTGTCGTTAAACTTAACGACGGGTCTGCATTTTTTATAAAGAATTTTATCTTCCTTAGTTACTATATTTCTAAGTGCCATTTTTGACTTCTCCGTTTATTGATCTGATGGATTATTGTCAGCAAAAATACTGACGGATTTATATTTACCAGAGCTGTTGCATTTAATTAAAATAGCGGATACGATTTCACGTATCTGTTTATCCGCCTTACAGCTTATGCTAACGCGATATCTGTATCTGTTATTAACCTTAACCACCGACAAAGGTGCAGGTCCCAATATTCTTACATACTCATCCTTAATAGATGCAAGCAGAATATTGCGGATATCAACACTGCATCGCATAACGGCATCCTCGTTCGTGCCCGATGCCGTGATTGATATTATATCCGCAAAGGGTGGAGTCAGCTGCAGTCTTCTCAACTCAAGCTCGGAGCAGTAAAAGCTGTCATAATCCTGCTTTGCCGCCTGCTTTATTATCTCATTATCGGGAGTGAAGGTCTGAATTACAGCCCTTCCCTGCTTTTTGCCTCTGCCGCTTCTGCCGACTACCTGCGTTATCAGCGAGAATGTTCTCTCGCCCGAACGGTAATCTCCGCAATATAAGCTTTGGTCTGCGGATATAACGCCTATAAGCGTTACATTTTCAAAATTGAGCCCCTTTGTGACCATTTGAGTGCCGATCATAATGGGGATTTTTTCTTTTTCGAATTTTTCGAGCAGTGCCTCATGTGTACCAGCGGCTTTGACGGTATCAATATCCATTCGGAGCACATCTGCCTCGGGGAAAAGCTGATGAATTTCCTCTTCAATAAGCTGTGTGCCTGCACCGATATAGGTCAGAATTCCGCCGCAATCGGGGCATTTACCGTCAACCCTGCGTGAATAGCCGCAGTAATGGCACATAAGTCTGCCGTTTGAGCTGTGATATGTCAAGGATACACTGCAATTCGGGCACTTATAAACATAGCCGCAATCTCCACAGCTTATAAGCTTATTTGCGCCTCTTCTGTTGAGAAACAGTATGCTTTGCTCGCCGTTTTTTATATTTTCGGCAAGCTCGTCCTGAAGCTTTGTGCTGATATTGCCCGCGTTGCCGTTGCGGATTTCCCGTTTCATGTCAACAATGCTGACCTCGGGAAGCTTAAGCTCATTGTAACGCTTACTAAGACTGAAAAAGTTGTATTTTCCCGTCTGCGCACAGTATCTTGTTTCAAGCTCGGGTGTCGCCGAGCCTAACAAAAGCAGGGCATTTGACTTTGCGCATCTATATTTTGCTATGTCTCTCGCGTGATAGCGCGGAGAATTTTCCGACTTATAGCTGTCCTCCTGCTCCTCGTCTATTATGATAAGTCCGAGGTTTTCATTCGGAGCAAATATGGCGCTTCTCGTGCCTATAACGAGCTTTGCCGCGCCGTTTTTAACACGCTTCCATTCGTCGTATCTCTCGCCTACCGAAAGACTGCTGTGCAGTACGGCAATTTCGTCGCCGAAATAGCCCGAAAAGGTGCTTATCATCTGCGGAGTGAGTGCAATTTCGGGTACGAGCAAAAGGGCGGTTTTGCCCTTTACTATAGCATTGCTGATGAGATGAACATACACTGCAGTTTTGCCGCTTCCCGTCACACCGAAAAGCAGTGCCGCCTCAGGCTTATTGCCCGTCATGAGCTCATTTATGCCCTCAAACGCCGACTGCTGTTCAGCGTTAAGCTCAGGCAGAGGCTTTAGCTTACCTGAAAATACCTCAGGTCTGCGGAAGGTTTCCTCCTGCTCGGAGCGAACAAGCTCGGCATTTATGAGAGCCTTCAGTGACTGACGCGATGCACCCGTAAAATGCAGTGCCTCAACTGCCAACACTCTGCCCGTTGAGCACAAAAGCTCAAGCAAGGATGCCTGCTGCGGAGCTTTTCGCCGCTTATTCTGCGAAATTAAATACGCATCCTCGGCATCAACCGCAAGCTCAATCATCTCAACAGTTTTGTCCTTGACCTTTCGTGCACCGTCTGCCTTAAACCAAAAGCCCGCAGGCAGAATAGTTTTAATTGCGTCGTAAACCGTGCAGAAAAATCTGTCGTGCATCCATAACGCAAGCTGTAATTGCTCAATGCTCAATACGGGCTCTGAGTCTAATACAGCCTCAATGGGCTTCAGCTGACTTTCATAATCACTATGGTCAGATACGCCGAGAACAATTCCCTCGCTTCGTCTGTTGCCTCTTGAAAACGGGACAGTTACGCGCACGCCCGCTTTGACATCGGCGCTTAAATTCTCGGGGATAAGGTAATCGTAGGGTTTATCAAGCCAATATGTAGCGGCAGAAACCGCAATTTTTGCCACTTTAGGCTTAAACATACATACCCTCCTCAAAGAATTAAAGCCCAGCGGAGAATGCTCCGCTGAGCATAGCTATATTACTTCTCTAATGTAAGCTTTCCTGTATATACCTCGTCAATAGCCGCGGAAACGGGCTTCTTTTCGAGTATATCGCCGTTTTCCTCTGCATCGGCGGAAATTGAACGCGCTCTTCTCGCTACGAGATTGACAAGCTGATAGCGGCTTCCTGTTTTGTCAACAAGCTCAGCTACGGGGGGATAAAGCATCATAATAATCAAACCTCACTTAATAAGTTTTTTCTTAAATCAAATTTGCAGTATTCTGCGGTTATTATTGACGAAAATTCCTTTGCGGCTACATCGGCATCGTCGTTGATGATAATATAATCATAAAAATCAGCCGCCGCATATTCTTCTCTTGCTCTGAAAAGACGGGCTTCGATTTCACGCTCAGAGCTTGTGCCTCTGCCTCTGAGTCGGTTTTCAAGCTCCTGCATGGAGGGCGGAATGATAAACACCATAACAGCCTCGGGCATCTTTTCATGGACCTGAAGTGCGCCCTGTACCTCAATGTCGAGAAGTACATTCATGCCCTCGTTGAGCTTCTTTTCAACATAAGCTCTCGGTGTGCCGTAGGAGTTTGCGACATACTCGGCGTGCTCTAAGAACTCATCGTTTGCAACCATGTCTCTGAACTTATCGAGATCGACAAAGAAATACTCTCTTCCGTCAACCTCTGTCGGTCTGGGCTTTCTTGTTGTTGCAGAAACGGAGAAGCAAACATCCGTTCTGCCCTCAAGTGCCTTGAACACGACAGTGCTCTTGCCTGCACCTGACGGTCCCGAGATTACAATAAGCTTTCCTCTTTGATTAGCCATTTTCAATTCCTTCCTCACTTGCATTTATCATTCGTGCCGCCAGCACCTCGGGGGAAAGTGCCGACAGTATAATATGTCCGCTGTCCATTACCGCTACCGCCTTTGTGCTTCTTCCGAAGGAGGCATCAATAAGAAGTCCCTTTTCGCGGACATCCTGAATTACACGCTTAATAGGTGCCGACTCGGGGCTTACAACAGCCACTATTCTTTCAGCAGACACCATATTGCCAAATCCGATATTTATGAGCTTCAAGCTTGTGTCCTCACTCTATATTCTGAATTTGTTCTCTGATTTTTTCGATTTCCGACTTCAAATCGACAACCACATGGGCTATGTCGGCGTTCTGACACTTTGAGCCCGTTGTATTTGCCTCTCGGTTAAACTCTTGAAGCAGGAAGTCGATTTTTCTGCCTATGGGCGAGCCGCCGTCAAGCATAGCTTTAAGCTGTTCCATGTGACTGCGAAGTCTTACGGTCTCCTCGTCAACTGCAACCTTATCGGCAAAAATTGCCGCCTCTGTTATTATCCTTGACTCGTCAATTCCAGATGAGCCGAGAACCTCATTGAGCTTTGTTGTCAGCTTTTCACGGTACTGAGCAACTGTTTTGGGCGACTCGGTTTCGATTATGCCGACAAGCTTTTCAATAGTTTCAAGCTTTGCCAAAACATCCTCGTGAAGCTTTTTACCCTCGCGGATACGCATGGCGTCGAAATCGCACAGTGCCTTTTCGGCAATCGCTCTTATACCCTCGGCAACGGCATCGGCATCAAGCTCCTTTTTCTCGACTGACAAAACATCGGGGAACTTGCTGACGCTCATTGCATTGAGCTCATTGGAAAGCTCGAATTTTTCAGAAATAAGGCTCAGCGCATCAAGATAACCCTTGAGCAAGGGCTCGTTGATCTTAACTGCCATATCGTCTGCCATCGACGTGTCAACGGTGACGAAAATATCAACCTTACCGCGGCTTATATGCTCCTGCACGGCGGCTTTGACTGTTTCCTCGGCAAAAAGGAAGCTTCTCGGCATTCTGACCGATGTATCAAGGAATTTATTGTTTACGCTTTTAAGCTCAACACATACCTCAATTCCCTCAACGGTACCCTTTGCGCTGCCGTATCCGGTCATGCTTTTAATCATTTTATCCTCCCGTCAGCGCAGCTGAACTATTTCAAAAGTAATGGGTTTTTTACGCTTGTTTATTCTCTGATAAATTACCACAACGGCAACCGCAACAAGAAATGCCGCTATGCTGACTATTATGCATTTGCCCTCAGGCAGGCTGTTTACTGCGGCGATAGCGTAACCGATAAACAGTGCGATAAACGGAACTATATAGAGCAAAAATGCGGCACCGAAAATACGCGATGACATACTTTCTATTACTACCTTTTCTCCCTGCATGGCATTGACCGTATTCTTTGCAATCGCCTTAAGCTCATTTTGAAAAGCACAGCTTTCGCAGTTTCCGCAATTACTTCCGCAGGCTGTACCGCGTGTTACTGCTACCTCGGCAAGTCCGTTATGAAAAACTCTTGTAACAACAGCATCCTGTGTCATATTATATTCGCCTCTAATCCTTTGATATTGTTACCGACACCCGAACATCGCCGACTGCGCCGACTCCGTCAATTCCGCTGACATATACCGTGCACGTTGCAATAATCTGCCCCGTTGTTGTTCCGTAGTCGCTCAAATCCGCAACTACGCTTATATCATCCGCATCAATGCGGTTTAATGAGCTTGCATCCTTTGAACGCAGGCAAATCTCAATTGATTTAGTATCAATTGTCGCCGTATATCCGTTAGTGACATTCTTGCACGAGATATTATCGGTTGTAAATGTCTTAGTGTGCGTACCCTTGATTTCAACCGTGACATCCGCCTCAACTATGCCGTTAATGTTCTGCACACCGTCGTCAATTGTCACGGGGAAGGTGTGAGAATAGCTCGTCTGGAATGATGCAAGGTCAATCGTGCCGAGCTCAATGCTGTTTATCTTGTCGATAATACGCGAGTCGCCCGCTATTTCGATCGTTTTCGGGTTAATTGTAACTGTGCAGTCGTCCTCGTCAACGCCGCCGCCCGCGATAAGCTTGACAGTCAGTGGAACTTCCTTTGTTTTGAGAATCGGCTGAGTTGCGGTAATGATATCCGCGGAAAATTCCAAGCCCGTTGTTGAAACCTCGTTACCGTTCTTATCTATGAGCTTAAATCCGACATCCTCGGTGTAGCTTGCGTCAATCTTGTCCTTGCCGAAGGTTACCCATGCGTAATCAACATCGGCGAGTATATCCTCGGGTCCCGTAATATCAAGCGTTGAAGGCTCGAGCACTATTTCCTCGGCAACACAGGCATCGTCAATCTCGCCCTCAAAGCTTCCCTTGACGCTTACGGTCTTGGTAGCATTTTTTACAACCGTGAAGTTAATCGTTTCGGGCGATTTGCTGACTATTGTTATCTCGCTTGAGTCAACCCCTTCGGGATATTGAAGCTCATACGCCCATGTCATGTCATTGGGCTGTTTAATGTTGCTGACATCAATAACCGCCTTAATATCGCTTGCTACAAGTCTTGCAAGTATACTGCGGTTGCCTCGGAGTGTTACGGTTACAGACTGAGTATCAACCTCGGTAATCGAGAGACTCTGTGAGCTCATAAGCTTTTCCTGCCCTGCAAGCTCGACCTGCACACCCTTAAAGGTCTTCTGATAATCCTCCGCATTAGGGCTTGTTATATATGCCCACATAGCAAATGAGCAAAGCAGAGAAATAATTATCCAGAATATTTTGCTGTTATAAACTTTACTTATTCTTTTCTGCTTCATTGCTGTTCACCTTATTTTTGTCAAAAAAGCGTGCGATTATATCCTTCGGGGTTTTACTCTCAACGGGCTCCTGAACAAGCTCGTTTCTAAGGAGCTTTTCAAAGGTCACCTTATCAAGATTACGCTTTAACATACCCTCGATTGCAACTGATATTGCGCCCGTCTCCTCGGAGACTATGACAACAATTGCATCCGACTGCTCGCTTGCGCCTATACCTGCTCTGTGCCGCATACCGAGGTCCTTGCTGAGGTTGTTGTTCTTTGTCAGCGGAAGGACACAGCCCGCGGCGGCAATTCTCGCATTTTTGATAATCATTGCGCCGTCGTGAAGCGGTGCCTTGGGATAGAAAATATTTTTCAGAAGCTCTGCGGTTGTCTCCGCATCAATCTGCGTGCCCGTAGTCATTATATCGTTGAGAGTCATGCCGCGCTCAAACATAATAAGCGCGCCCGTCTTTGTCTCCGACATCTGCTGACAGGCGAGCACAGTCTGCGTTATTGCAGAATCAAGCTCTGAAACCGACTGCGATTTTGCTGAGAATAAGCCGTAGAAATTACTGCTGCCCATTTTAGCAAGAAGCTTTCTGAGCTCGGGCTGGAAGATAATAACGAGTGCTATAAGACCTATTTCAACAGCCTTTTTAAGTACATAATTTATCATCGTAAGCTTAAACACACCTGACAGCCATAGAGCAATCAGCATGACAAGCAAGCCCTTTGCGAGGTTATACGAGCTTGTCTTTCTGATAAGACCGATTACCTTGTATATCAGATATGCAACAATGATAATATCGACAATATCGGCAAAACCGATTGTAGATATAACACTGCCTATATTTTGGAAAAAGCCGGCTATTCCGTTCATTGATTATCACCACTTATCCTGCGCAATTCACACGCACTTGCTAATACGAGAAATTTTATCACTATATTATAAAATAAAACATCTAAAAAGGCAATTACATATTGATTAACTTTTCGCAAATTATAAGATTTTTGAATATATTAAAGGCATTTAATATATCATTCTCATCAAGAAAGGGCGAAAAGCTGAATCTGATCGTGCCCGTTTGCAATGTCCCTGCTGACTTGTGCGCAAAAGGCGAGCAGTGCAGTCCGCATCGCGCCGCCACCTCATTTTCACCGAGCTTTTCACACAGTGTCTCGGAATTTATGCTTCCGTGTCTTATTGACAGCACTCCCGCTTGATTTTCCTCAGAGTAAAACACCTCAACACCCTCGAGTGTTTTAAGCCTTGATGCCATAAATCTGCACAGTCTTTGCTCGTGCTTTCCAATATTCTCCGCGCCGTTTTGTAGGACATATTTTATTCCCTCTCCAAGCCCCGCAATTCCCACAACATTGTGAGTACCCGCCTCAAGCATATCGGGCAGGCTGTCGGGCATGAGCTGATTTATGCTTTCCGAGCCCGTTCCGCCGAACATAAGAGGCTCGGGATTTGACTTGCACAGCAATATCCCCGTGCCTTGAGGTCCCATAAGCCCCTTATGCCCGGGCATTGCTATATACGACGCATACATCTCTACTGCGTCAATGTCAATTATTCCCGCAGACTGTGAGGCGTCGAGTATAAAGGGCACCGAATATTTGCGGCAAAGCTCGGAAATCTCTTTTACGGGCATGATAAATCCGAACACGTTTGAAACATGATTGCAAACAACAGCATCTGCCTTCGGTATGAGTTTTTCAAATGCCTTTATCGTACCCTCCCTGTCGAAAAGCTCTGATTTTGCTATAAGCATTTCCGCACCGACTGCGTTTAGCGTTCTTGTAACAGAGTTATGCTCATAGCCCGAGACGCATACTCTGTCCCCTTTTTTTACAACTGAGCGAATTGCAATATTCAAAGCGTGTGTTGCATTCATTGAAAACACAACATTTTCGGGCTTATCATAATGAAACAGTCTGCACACAAGCTCTCTGCATTCGTAAACGGTATCTGCCGCAAGCCTTGCCGCAGAATATGAGCCTCGCCCGGGGCTTGCCATTGTGTTTATTGCATTTTTCATTGCCGACAAGACCTCGGGAGGCTTCAGCAGGCTTGTTGCTGCACTGTCAAGATATATCACAGCTTAACCTCCTGATAAGAATTATCGGATTTTTTAAGATATATCCTTCCTATGGGCAGATTTTTTGCCCTCAACAAGCCTACTGCCCTCTCGGCATCAAACGGAGAAACCGAAACACAGTAGCCGCAGCCGTTTGACATCAAGCCCGCAGGTGCCTTTAATAAATGAGCCTTTATTCCCGCACTCTCCAACGCCCTTGATGCCCGCTGAGCATAGGTTAGTGATTTGCACATGATTAGATAACGCATAGCCGACCTCTTTTCGGATTTATTACATACTATGCGCGTGTCTCTCTTTTGATAAAAAACAGCAGATGAAAAATCATCTGCTGTTAAGCTTCTTCAATAAGCACAACGCTGTGTGCGGAGATACCCAAGCCCTCGCCCGTAAATCCGAGCTTTTCCTCGGTTGTTGCCTTTACGCTGACGCAGGATACGGGAATGTTCATCGCCTGCGCAAGAATAGAGCGCATTTTGTCAATATGCGGAGCAAGCTTCGGTCTTTGTGCGATCACTGTGCAATCGGTATTTACGATTTTATATCCATTATCGCCGAGAACGGCGCAAACCTTTTTTAATAGCTCAATGCTGTCAGCACCGAGGAAGGCATCATCGTTATCGGGAAAAAGCTTGCCGATATCGCCCAATGCCGCCGCACCCAACAGCGCATCCATTAAAGCGTGAGTCAAAACATCGGCGTCCGAGTGCCCGAGTAAGCCCTTTTCATACTCAATTTTTACTCCGCCGAGAATTAAATCCCTGCCCTCAACGAGCTTATGCACATCGTATCCGTGACCTATTCTCACTTGACAGCACCCCGCTCAGACAATATTTTTTCGGCAATGTAAATATCCATTGATGATGTGAGCTTAATATTGCTCTGCTCACCCGCTACGACGCAGACCTTAAGGCCCATTGCCTCAACCGCAGAGCAATCGTCTGTTATTGCGATATTCTTTTCAACAGCCTTTGTCAGCGCGGTTTTAATAACCTCGGCCGAAAACGCCTGCGGTGTTTGAATTAAAGCGACAGTATCTCTGTCGGGAGTCTGCGTTACAATTCCCTTAGAGTTAATAATTCTGACGGTATCGGTTGAAAAGGTTGCAGGCGCAACGGCACTGTTGTCCCCAAGCGCATTTATAACACGGTCGATGAGATTTACGCTTACAAACGGTCTTGCGCCGTCATGAATTGCAATAACTCCCGCTTTATCCGATGCCTCGCACACGCCGATAAGTGCTGATTCTGCTCTCGTTTTACCGCCTATAACGACCTTGCTTATCTTGCTTATGCCGTACTCATTGCAAATATCTGCAATCTGCTGAATGCTCTCATATTTCGTAACGACAATAATTTCATCAATATGCTCGGACTTTTCAAAAGCCTTCAAGGTATGAGCAATAACGGGCATACCGCCAATAGGCATAAGAATTTTATCCCTGCCCATACGCTGAGATTTACCCGCGGCGACTATTATCGCCGTGCAAAAATCACTTGACGATTTTTTGTATTTAAGAATTTTGTCAATAACAGACATTGTTTCGCCTCAATCAAACAAAAGAATTAAGCTTATTTTCAATGCTCTCGAAATCCGAATTAAGGGAAATAACAAGCTCGGATATCAAAATCTGCTTTGCAGTATGCAGCATTTTTCTCTCGCCTGTTGAAAGTCCCCTGTCGGCATCGCGGCACATAAGCCCCTTCACTACCTCGGCAACCTCAAGCAAATTGCCGCTTTTAATCTTCTCCATATTCTCTCTGTATCGCTTATTCCAATTCTGAGTCATGGCGACTTCTATATCGGGAAATACAGATAAAACATCATTTGCTTCATCGGCTGAAATAACAGTCCTTACACCTATTGACTCACAGCCGACAACGGGCACCATGACAACCATGTCGCCCACGGGAAGCTTGAGAACATAGTATTCCTGCTCGCATCCGTTGATTTTTTTGCTGACAATATTCTCAATAATACCCGCACCGTGCATAGGATGAACTATGTAGTCACCGACAGCAAACACGAATATCCCTCCCAATTTATTATCATGTATAAATTATACACATTCTGAGCTGATTTTGCAAGAAAAAAGCTCTGTTTTTATTGATTTTTCAACAAAAAACTGCCTGCCGATTTCTCGGCAGGCAGTTATAACAGCTTAAAATATCAGTCCTCGGAGACCTCGCCTGTTGCCTCTCCCTCAGCGGAGACTTCATATACGAGTGCGTCCTCTGCAGCTTCCTCAACCTCAACAGCTGCTTCTGCAGGTGCGGGCTCGGAGAGTGCACGAATGGACAGAGAAATCTTCTGATTGTCATTGTCGATAGCGGTAATCTTTGCATCAACAACATCACCGACTGCAAGGACCTCTTCGGGCTTGCCGATACGGCGGTTTGCAATCTGAGAAATGTGGATAAGACCGTCAACACCGGGCAGAACTTCAGCAAATGCGCCGAAGGTCATGAGCTTTACGATCTTGACCTGTGCAGTTGCACCGACCTCGTAAGCTGCGGTGAACTTTGCCCAGGGATTCTCTGCGGGATCCTTGTAGCCGAGAGAAATTTTGCGCTTCTCCTTGTCAAAGTTGATGACATAAACATCAACCTCGTCGCCTACTGCGAATACCTCGTTGGGGTTCTTAACGCGATTCCAGCTCATTTCAGAGACATGGACCATACCGTCAATGCCGCCGATATCAACAAATGCGCCGTATCCGGTCATGGACTTAACGGTGCCGTGATACTTCTTGCCGACCTCGATATCGTTCCAGATAGCCTCTGCACGCTCGCGACGCTCCTTCTGAGCGACAGCACGGATGGAGCCTACAACGCGCTTGCGACCGGGGTTAACCTCGGTAATCTTAACGCGGACCTTCTGCTTGAGAAGCTGGCTCATTTCTGCCTCCTTGGGCAGACCGGACTGGGAAGCGGGAACAAATACGCGGATGCCCTTGACATTGACAACGATGCCGCCCTTGTTTTCCTCGGTAACAACGCCCTCGAGAACGGTGCCGTCTTCAACAGCCTTCTCAACTGCGTTCCAGCTCTTAGCCGCATCAAGACGCTTCTTGGAAAGCATAACGGTACCTTCAACGTCGTTTACGCGGACAACAACTGCTTCAAGCTCGTCGCCGACCTTGACTGCGTCTTCAACCTTGACACCGTCGTCGGTAAACTCGGTGGTGGGTATAAAGCCCGAATACTTGGTGCCGATATCGACACT
This sequence comes from Clostridiales bacterium UBA1763, assembly GCA_002314685.1. Classification (GTDB taxonomy): domain Bacteria; phylum Bacillota; class Clostridia; order Oscillospirales; family Oscillospiraceae; genus F23-B02. The sequence goes on along the minus strand of DCHB01000080.1, from coordinate 12,424 downwards.
GATTTCAGTGCCGGTAATGGCGACAACAATACCTGTTACCTTATCTCCGTTATATATAGTCTTGATGGATTCCTCCAGCATTTCGTCGAAGGACATCTCCTTCTCTTCTGCTGCAGCATCAATTTTGATTTCTTCGCTCATCTTATTACTTACCTCCTTAATTATCCATGCAGGTGCGGATGCGCCGGCTGTAATTCCTACATTCACAGCATCTGACAGCTTGTCCATATCAATTTCGTCTGCATTATTCACAAACTGAACATTGTTACAGCTTTTCCTGCAGATTTCAGCAAGATGGACACTGTTGGCACTGTGTTTGCCGCCAATTACAATCATTGCATCACATTCGGCCGAAAGTTTTGAAGCCTCTTCCTGTCTCATGGATGTTGCACCGCATATTGTATCAAAGATTTCTGCATTTGTACATATTTTTTTCAAAAAATTTGAACATTCGGTAAAATTACTACGGGTTTGCGTTGTTTGAATAACCATTGTTATCGGTTTATCCAATAAATCTTGATTTTTTGCAAACAAATCCTCAAGCTCCTGCACATTTTCGCACAATGAGTGATCACCGCACCAGCCGCAGACAGCCTCAACCTCGGGGTGCCTTCGCATACCGATAATAAGGACATACCTTCCGTTTTCACCCGCTTTTGATACAATCTCGTGTATCTTCTTAACCTTCGGGCAGGTTGCATCGGTTATCTGCGCTTTCCTTTGCTCCAGCTCATCGTACACGCTTTTGGCAATGCCGTGCGAACGGATTATAACTCTTTCTCCCTCGGGAAGCTCTGACGGGCAATCTATTACCGTCAAGCCCTTTTTTGCGAGGGTATTAACAACATCGTCGTTATGTATAAGCTGTCCGAGTGAATACGCTTTGCCCTCCTCGAGCATTTTCTGAGCCATGTCAACCGAACGGCTTACGCCGAAGCAAAAGCCCGCACTTTTAGCGACAGTTACTTTTTTCATATCACTTGAGCTTCTTTCCCGTTTTTTCCGAAATCAGCCTGCATACAGCGCTGACGCTTTCCTCGAGTGTCATATCGCTTGTATCGAGATAAACGGCATCTGCCGCCGCAGCAAGGGGCGCGGTTTTTCTGCCCGAGTCCTGTGCATCGCGCTTTTTCATGTCCTCAAGCACAGCATCAAGCGTCACATTATTACCCTTTTGAATAAGCTCCTTATATCTTCTGTCAGCCCTTGCCTCGGGTGACGCGGTGAGAAATATCTTCAAATCCGCATTAGGAAGAATAACGGTGCCTATATCTCTGCCGTCCATTATGACATCATATTTCTTCGCCATATTTCTCTGCATATCCATGAGGTATTCTCTCACCTCGGGTATTGCCGATACATTGGACGCGCACATTGATATCTCTGGTGTTCTTATCCTTGAGGAAACATCCTCGCCGAACAGAAACATACGCTGTTCACCGTTTTCGTTGTATCTCATATCGATATCGAGCTCGGGTAAAAACGGGATAATAACATCTGCATCCTTCGTATTCATGCCTCTGTTAAAAGCGGCAAGGCCGATAGTTCTGTAAATTGCGCCCGTATCAACATAAACAAGCCCGAAAAGCTCGGCGGCTTTTTTCGCTACGGAGCTTTTGCCCGCCCCTGAGGGTCCGTCAATTGCTACTGAAATCATAAATAACCTCTTATATTGAATTTGCGGCTGTATAAGCCGTTGACCATGCTATCTGAAGATTAAACCCGCCCGTGTAGGCATCGAGATCTAATACCTCACCTGCAAAATGCAGTCCGCTTATAAGCTTTGACTCCATTGTTCGCGGATTAACTTCCTTTGTTGAAACTCCGCCCGATGTGACAATCGCTTCGTCAATCGGTCTTGTTCCGATAATATTTACGGGGAAATTCTTCAGCAGGTGAAGCAGTGCATGACGCTGTTCGCGCGTAATCGAATTAACCTTCGTCTCGGGAGGAATGCCCGAAAGCTCTATCAAAACGGGAATCATCGTCTTGCCCGCTAAATCTCCCAAGGCATTTGCAAAATCGCGGTTTGCGTATTTTTCAAAATCGCGTAAAATTCTTGTATCAAGCTTCTTTTCGTCAAGTGCGGGCTTCAAGTCGATTGAAAGCTTGTATTCTGACTTCCCCATATTTCTCATGTGTGAGCTTGCAGACAATACAAGCGGCCCGCTGACTCCGAAATGAGTAAACAGCATTTCGCCGAGCTCTTTGTATATCAGCTTACCGTCCTCAAATGCCGACAGCACGACATTTTTAAGCGAAAAGCCCTGCATCTGAGCACAGTAATCGTCATCGCTTTCAAGCGGTACAAGCGACGGTCTGCACGGCGTTACGGTATGACCGAGCTCCTGCGCCATTTTATATCCTGCGCCCTTTGAGCCGGTCAAGGGATATGAAAGCCCGCCAGTGCATATAACCGCGGCACGGCAGGAGATTATCCCCTTATCCGTCTCAACGCCCGTAACCTGAGCATCTTCCGTAATTATTCGCTTTGCCGAGGCTTGCAAAAGCTCAACACCGCATTTTTTAATATAACGGATGAGCGTGCCCGCAACATCGTTTGCATTATCGGAAACAGGAAAAACGCGGTTGCCTCTTTCGGTTTTGAGAGGCAGTCCGAGTCCCTCAAAAAATTCAATGGTGTTTTGCGGTGAAAACTTGTTTAAGGCGCTGTATAAAAATCTGCCGTCACCGGGAATGTTGCTTAGAATTTCTTTAACATCACAGTTGTTTGTTACGTTGCATCTGCCCTTGCCTGTTATCCTCAGCTTTCTGCCGAGAATTTTATTCGGCTCTACAAGCATTACCTTCAAGCCTCTGTCAGCGGCAACGGCACTGCACATCATTCCCGATGCTCCGCCGCCTATAACAACAACATCAGTGCTCAGCGGGCTCATAGACATAATGCTCCTGCCAAATTTTTTCAAGTTTTTCAAAGGTCTCCGAAACGCTGTCCTTGTGTCTTATTCCGACTGCAACGATAATTGCATTTATCAGGCTCATAGGTGCAACAAGAGAGTCAAGGAAGGATACCATATCGCTCTTTGCGTGGAGGCTTATGTCGGCGATACCCTCAAAGGGTGATGCGGCGCTGTCCGTAATGGCTATCGCCTTCGCGCCCATTTTCTTTGCAAACTGCATTGCCTCAACGGTATGGCTTGAATATCTCGGGAAGCTCAGTCCGATAAAGAGGTCGCCCTCACCTATTCTGATAATCTGCTCGTAAATTTCGCTTGCGCCTATGTCATGAACAACATTTACGTTGCTGCGCAGGAGATTGAGATACAGTCCCAAAAATGAAGCAAGCGATGTCGAAGTGCGCATACCGACAATGTATATATTTTTTGCGTTGATTATAGAGTCAATGAAGTCGTTAAAGCTCGGCTGATTTAGCATTTCAAGCGTTGCCTGCAGATTTTGAATATCGCTGTTTATGACAGACTTCACTATATCCGTATCGTCTATCATGCTCTTTGCGACCTCAATACGCTGAACAGAGGTGAGCCTGTTTCTTATCATTTCCTGCAGGGCTTTTCTCATGTTCGGATAACCGTCAAAGCCGAGCTCGGAGGCAAAGCGCACAACTGTCGATTCACTCACACCGACAATTTTTCCGAGCTTACCCGCGGTCATAAATGCCGCCTTATCGTAGTTTGTCAAAATGTATTTTGCTATGATTTTCTGGCCCTTGGAAAACTTGCGGCTCCCCTCAGCCAAAACTGCCAAAAGATCTTTCTCCACAACAATCATCTCCATTATAAAACATAGCTTTAATTTTACTTTTTCTTATCAAAAAATGCAATAGCATTTTGCAATTAAATTGCCCTAAACTTGCAAAATTTCGCAGTTTAGGGCAAAAATATTTAGTTATTCAACAAACAAACATTTATTTTACGCCGAGCTCCTGCAATTCTTCATCATTCAGTCTGCGCCATTTACCTGCTTTGAGCTCACCTAAATCGAGGCTTCCCTCCGACACTCGCTTCAGTCCCGTGAGCTTAATTTCAGCATACTCGCACATCTTTCTTATCTGTCTGTTTCTGCCCTCGTGGATAACAATTTCAAGCTCGGCACCCGTAACATCGCGGCTTATTATTTTTACCCGTGCAGGCTTAATTTTATATCCGTCTATAACGAGCTCACTGCGAAGAATATTTACAGCTTCATCACTGCACTTACCCGAAATAAATGCGCGATATGTCTTTTCAATTTCGTTTTTCGGGTGCAAAAGTCTGTTTGCAAGCTCACCGTCGTTTGTCAAAATAAGCAGCCCCTCGGAGTACATATCGAGCCTGCCGACGGGATATACTCTCACGCCGACATCCTTCACAAGCTCACTGACACAGCGTCTGCCCTTTTCGTCGCTCATGGTGGTAACATAGCCCTTCGGCTTATTTAGCATTATGTATGCTTTCTCCTCACGACGGCTTATCTGAAAGCCGTCAACGCAGACAGTGTCGTTATCAATATCCGCACTGTCACCGAGCCTTGCAGCAGCACCGTTTACCGTTACTCTGCCCGACCTTATCATTTCCTCGGCGGCACGGCGTGATGCAATGCCCGACGAGGCTATAAGCTTCTGTAATCTTTCTTTCATACTAATCCTATTCAATATATATCGGCTTTGAAGCTTCGTCAAAAAGCCTCCTGAGCCTTTGAGTGAAGGTCAGATACACCGAATTATCTGTCGGTACGCTTTCAGTATAAACCAGATTTTCCTTTGCCGCAAGCTTTCCGTCAACATATAGCTTAATATCTCCGACCTTTTCGCCCTTTACACCGCCCGCAAACAGTATCTGCGGCACCTCGAGCTTAACATCTACCCTGCTGTTTTTATCGCTCAGAAGGAGTAAATCATTTTTCACTGCCGCCTCTGTGTACGGCGATGCCGCCGATATTACGGGTAAGCTGAGCTTGAAATTTTGCTTTGTAAACGCGGTTAATCGGTAATTTTCAAAGCCATGGTCAAGAAGCTTTGTGTGGTCTGACCAATCATCGGGCGCGTTTAATGTTACGCATATTAGCCTCATTCCGTTTCTCTCCGCACAGCTTACAAGCGTTCTGCCCGCGGCGAGTGTGTAGCCTGTTTTAACACCTATACAGCCCTCATAATTTACGAGCAATTTATTGTGATTATAATAGGTATTCTTGCCTATTGTTGCACTATAGCTCGATACAATCTCCCTGAAATCTTCATTATCCATGCAGTAATCGGTCAGTATCGCCAAATCCCTTGCCGTTGAATAGTGCTCGTCATCATCAAGTCCGTGAGGATTACGAAATGAGCTGTTTGTCATATTAAGCTCTGCCGCCTTTTCGTTCATCATAGCGGCGAACGACCTCTCATCGCCCCGCATATAGCAGGCTATCGCAGTTGCGGCATCATTGCCCGAGACGAGCATCATTCCCGTCAAAAGCTCTCTTAGCGTGTATTGCTTCGTATAATCAAGATACATACTTGAGCCCTCAACGGCACACCATTCGGGCTTGAGCGAGATTTGCATATCAAGCTCGCCGTTTTCAATCGCAACGATAGCCGTCATAATTTTCGTGACGCTTGCAATGAGCATTTTTTTATCGGCGTTTTTCCTATACAGCACCTCATCGGTATCTGCACAGTACAGTATTGCACACTCCGCCGAAATATTATCCTCAAAATCGGTATACGCACTCGCACACAAAAACGACATTACAAGTGCTATACATATCAAGCTTTTGCAGTATTTATTCAAATAAGCACCGCCTTTACCAAGGTAGTGCTTATTATTAACATTCTTTTCAGTTTTTAATCTGTTCTATCTTTTCTATCACCTGCGGCACGAGGTCGAGTATTCGGTCAACGCTATTTTTTGCGGGCGGGAGTACATTTACCATTCTGACATTGCCCTCATTCACGGCAAGAAATCCGATAGGCTCGATTTTAACGCCGCCTGCACTGCCGCCGCTTAGCTCTTCCTTGCTGTTTTGAAGCTTGCCGCCTGCCCCGCCGAAGCCGAAGCTTACCTTAGTAACAGGTACGAGTGTTAAACCGTCGGGTGTCGAAATCGGTGTGCCTATAATATTATTTACCTCGACAAGCTGTTTTATATTTCCCATGGCATTTGCCATTATGTCGCTGAGCTTAGCTTCCGTTTTTGTCCCCTCCTTTGCTTTGCCAAAACTGCTGTTATATAAGCCGTATGCCAAAGTCTTATTGAAATTATCAGCTTAAATTTTATTTTATCCTTATCCGCATTATAATCCAAATTCACGGCAGAGTTATCTATTTTCAGTGCTGACAGCACTATATTAAAAAGCTCGTATTTTTTGAATACGTCAAAGGGATCACTGTCTGCCGACAGAAATTCAATATCGAGCTTTTCAATTTCCGCATAGTGCCGCACGAGCTTTATTGCTTCAAGCGCAAATCGAAGATTAGGCTTTCTACCCTTATCGGCTTTATGCTTTATTTGCTTTTCTATCCCCATTATGCCCACAACTGCGGAAAACTTTTCATCGTAAATAACGGAAATTTTGATTTTAGCTAAAAAAAGCAGTGCAATTGCAAGCAGAATAATAATTGCTTTCAATTGCACCACCTGAGTTTATCGTATTTCCTCGATACTGAGCTGATTGTCGCCCACCGTATTGAGCTTTTCTATTGCATCCTCGAGCTTTTTTGCTCCGTCGCTTGCCGTAATGTCGGGCAGCTCGGGAAGCTCTGACAGCTCGCTGACTCCCATTGTACGCAAAAACACGTCCGTTGTTCTGAGCAGAGACGGTCTGCCGGGAACATCGAGCTTGCCGCATCTTTCGATCAGTCCCTTGTCGAGCAAAACACTGACGGTATATGAGCTGTCAACGCCTCTGACCTGATCGACATACGCTCTTGTTACGGGCTGAAAATACGCCACAACAGCAAGAGTTTCGAGCGCAGGCTGAGAAAGCATAGGCGGCTTTCTGTGCTCCAAGGTTTTATTGATTTCCGAGGCAAATTCGGGGGACGAACAAAGCTGAAGGCTTTTATCAAGCTTAAGCAGTCTTATTCCGCGCAGGTTGAAGCTGTATTCGTCGGAAAGCTCCTTTGCGGCTGAATATACCTCATCCTCGCTTACGCCGAGTATGAGCGAAATTCTTGCCGCAGGTACAGGCTCACCCGCTGCAAATAGTATAGCCTCGATTGCCGATTTTATATTCATACTTTCCATAATTTTTTACTCAACTATTCTCTCAAGTATTTCGTCGATGTTGCCGCCGACAAAGGTCAGCAGATAATCTCCGTCCTCGCCGCTTATTTCAATGCTTCCCATACTGCAAAGCTCGAGCAGTGAAATAAATGTCGCGACAATCTCCGAACGGCTTTCGCAATTAGCGTACAAATCGTTCAGCTTTGCGGGTGCTGTTTGAAGCGCGGATATGAGCTCGCGACTTTTTGTGCGTACCTCATAGACTATACGCGCGGGTGCGATTGTGCGCGCAAACTCGGGCTCAACGGGCTTACCGCCTCTCGTTGCGACGGCATACAGTGCCTTAAACAGGTCGGCAGGCTCATGTGAGTATTCGTATTCTCTATTCACCTTAGGCAGAGGCTCGGGGCGCTTTGCATAGTACAAAAGTCCCGTTTCCGAGGCTCTTTTAAGCTCGGGCACAACCTTTTGAACGGCATTGTATATGTCTCTGCATTTTAACTGTTCAAGTGAGCTCATGAGCTCTTCAAGCTCGCTGACCTCTTCATCGCCCGCAAGCAGTGTGCGTGTTTTGATGTAAAGCAGATGCGATGCCATTTGGACAAACTCACTTGCAATCTCGAGGTCCATGCGTTCCATCTCGGCAAGATATTCAAGATACTGGTCGAGGATTTCGGAAATTTTGATGTCTCGTATCTCTATTTTGTTTTTAGACAGGAGCATGAGGATAAGACTAAGCGGACCCGAAAAGTCCTGAAGCTCGTTTTTATCCTTGACTATGCCTTCAAGATAAAAAGTAGGATTTTCCATATTAACCGACTATCGCCTGAGTGAGGTCAAAGCCCCAAGTGGCAAAAACAAATAATTTATCAAACAAATATTGTGTTGCAGTGTAAAGCGGATTGCCCAAAAAATCTGTTGCAACAAGGAGTAAAAGCACGAGCATTCCGTACTTTTCATATCTCATCAGCTTGAGATATTTTTCATAGCTCATTGCAGAAAACAGAATTTTCGAGCCGTCAAGCGGAGGTATGGGGATTATGTTGAAAATTGCGAGCGCGAGACTTAAATATGCAGTGAGGTAAACGGAATTCAGTACCGTCTGTGCAAAATCTGTCCCTGCCGTAAGAAGCGGCACATAAACAGCACCGTAAATGAGCAAAAAAACACAGCAGATAATAAGATTTGACACAGGTCCCGCGAGGGCGGTAATTGCCATGTCGCGCTTTGGATTTTTGAATCTGAACATATTGACGGGCACGGGCTTTGCCCAGCCGAACTTAAACGCGACCATCATTATAAGACCTAAAAGGTCAATATGCTTGATCGGGTTGAGCGTGAGTCTCCCCATCTGCTTTGCCGTACTGTCGCCAAGCTTATACGCCACATAGCCGTGACTTAATTCGTGCAAGGTTATACATATTAGCGCGGGAACAACGGACATCGCGAGGTTTACAAGCACGCTCCAATCGAGATTTCCGAGCACCTCAATCAAAGAATTTGCAGTATCAGACATATTTTAATATCTCCGTAAAAAGAGCTTCCTTGCCGTTTCCCTTTTCTGCTGAGAAAGGAATGAGCATAACCTCGTCGGGTAGCTCAAGTGTCTGACGGATTAGTGCCATATTCGGCTCAATCTCACTCTTTTTGAGCTTATCACACTTGTTGGCAACCACCACCAAGGGGCAATCGCTGCTCTTAAACCACTGTGCCATTGTCACATCGTCCGCTGTGGGCTTGTGTCGCGAGTCAACAATCATTACGCCGAGATTTATAAGCCCCTCAGTTGCAAAAAACTGCTCCATAAGCTTGCCCCAGCGTTCTCGCTCGGATTGCGAAACCTTTGCATAGCCATAGCCCGGCAGGTCAACAAAATACGCCTTGCCGTCAATGAGAAAATAGTTTACATGTATAGTTTTTCCGGGCGACTGACCGACTCGTGCAAAGTTTTTGCGGTTTAGCAGTCTGTTTATTACAGACGACTTGCCTACATTGCTTTTGCCCGAGAAGACTATATTCGGAAGCTCGCTTCTTATAAAGCCCGAGGGATTTGCGGCTGATTTAATAAACTCAGCCTTGTTTACATTGAGTGTGTTCATATTAACCTACTGTCTGATTTCCGAGTGCTGATTTTTTGTTTTTACGGGCATGATGACCTCGCCCATTACAGCCTCATCCTTCGGCAAAAGTGCAACTTCAAGCACCTTATCAACATTATCGGCAAGCACAAAGTTAAGCGCCGCCTTTACTGTCGGGTCAATTTCGTCCAAATCGGCTTCGTTGTCGGAGGGAACAATAACGGTATTTACACCACTGCGAAGTGCCGCCATTGTCTTTTCCTTTAATCCGCCGATTGCAAGTACTCTGCCTCTTAAGCTTATCTCGCCCGTCATGGCGATATCGCGTCTTACGGGTCTTTCAGTCAGTGCGGAGGCAATGGCAGTGCATACGGTTACGCCCGCTGAAGGTCCGTCCTTAGGCACGGCACCCTCGGGGAAATGGATGTGGATATCCTTGGTTTTATAAAACTGCTCATCAATTCCGAGCTTATTTGCACGGCTTCTTATAAAGCTTACCGCCGCGTGGCAGGATTCCTTCATAACATCGCCGAGATTGCCCGTTAGCTCAAGCTTTCCGCTGCCGTCAAGCACGCATACCTCAACATCGAGCACCTCGCCGCCGACGGAGGTCCATGCAAGTCCTCTTACGAGTCCGACCTCGTCTTTTGCACGCAAATGCTCGGGCTTAAACTTCGGTGCGCCGAGATAGGGCTTTAGTGCGCCCGACCTGAGATTGAGGCTTTTTCTCTCACCGTTTGCAATGGCTACGGCAGTTTTGCGGCAAACTGTGCCTATCTGCCTTTCAAGCCCTCTGACACCCGATTCGCGGGTATAGAGGCTCACTATCTCGCGGATTGCATCGTCGCTGATTTTAAGCTGTGATGCCTTAAGTCCGTGCTTTTTTCGCTGCTTGGGAAGAAGATAATTCTTTGAAATTGCAAGCTTTTCTTCGTCAGTATAGCTTGAAAGCTCGATAATCTCCATTCTGTCAAGCAGTGCCTTGGGAATGGTATCTGTTGTATTGGCAGTTGTGATAAAGAAAACGTCCGAAAGGTCGTAGGGCACCTCAAGGAAATTGTCCCTGAAGGTCTTATTCTGCTCGGGGTCGAGTGCCTCAAGCAGTGCGGCGGAGGGGTCTCCCCTGTAATCTGAGCCAAGCTTATCGACCTCGTCGAGCACCATTACGGGATTGGAGCTTTTTGCCTGCTTTATGCCACCTATAATTCTGCCGGGCATTGAGCCTACATAGGTCTTTCTGTGTCCGCGGATTTCCGCCTCATCGTGAACACCGCCGAGCGAAATGCGCACGAGCTTGCGGTTTGTTGCTCTTGCAATGCTCATTGCAATGCTCGTCTTGCCTGTTCCCGGGGGACCTACAAGGCAAAGAAGGCTTCCGTTAAGTTCGGGTGTGAGCTGTCGCACCGCGAGGAATTCTATAACGCGCTCCTTGACCTTTTCAAGTCCGAAATGGTCCTCATCGAGCATCCTTCGTGCAAGCTCTATATCGTTTATTTCCTCGGTTTTTTTATTCCACGGAAGCTCCAGGCAGGTGTCAAGATAGCCGCGGATTACAGTCGCCTCCGTTGAGCCGAAGGGCTGTTTTGCAAGGTGTGAAACCTCCTTGAGAAGCTTCTCTTCTATCTCGTTATTGAGCTTGAGCTCGCGGATTTTTCTTCTGTACTCGCCTATATCGTCGTAGCTGTCATCCTCGCCGAGCTCCTGCTGAATTATTTTCATCTGCTCGCGAAGATAGTAGTCACGCTGATTGCGGTTCAGCTGTTCATTAGTTGCGTCGTTGAGCTCCTGCTCAATGGTCATAACATCAAGCTCGTGTCCGAGTGTCTTAATAAGCTTTTCAAGACGCTTTGCGGGATGAAGCTCCTCTAAAAGCTCCTGCTTGTCCCTGTAATCAATTCTGATATTATGGGCAATATAATCAGCAACAAAGGTCGGGTCGCGGCATATGACAATATTGAGCACCATTTCGGGAGGCATATTGCCCGCAAGCTGAACATAGTCGTCAAACATACCGACGGCAGTGCGCATAAGTGCGTCCTTTTTCGCCTCATCAACGCGCTCAGCCTTATCGGGCGTAAGCTCAATTTCGCCGATAAAATACGGTGATATGCTTAAAAGGCTGTCAATTTTGCCCTTGTTCAGACCCTCGACCATAACCTTGCACAGCTTTGAGCCGGGCTGTCTAACCATTTGACGGATGCGGCAGACCGTGCCGATTTTATACAAATCCTTCTCCTGCGGAAGGTCAACGGAAATATCTCTCTGCGTTACAAGAAAGATTTCCTGGTCAACATTCATTGCGGCATTGAGTGCGGCAATGGACATAGGACGCTCAACATCGAAATTTAAGAGCATCCCCGGAAATATGTTAAGACCGCGCAGTGCCAAAACGGGCAATGCACGGGTATTTTTTACAGTTAAATTACTCATAAATGACCTCTTTCCAAGGGGGAATACAAGACGGGAGGCATCCCGTCTTGTATATAAAAATTACTTGCGAATAATATCGGGTGCAGTATTGTTGTTTACGCAATCCGCGGTAATTACGATTTTTTCGATATCTCCGTCGGACGGTGCGCTATACATTATATCGGTCATAATGTTTTCCATAACACTGCGCAGACCGCGTGCACCTATCTTCATCTCAATAGCCTTGTCGGCAATAGCCTCGAGTGCGGCACCGTCATATTCAAGCTCGACATTGTCATAGCTCATAAGTGCCTTATACTGCTTTGTCATAGCATTCTTAGGCTCGGTAAGAATTCTCACCAAATCCTCGCGCTTGAGTGAAGTAAGCGGAGCGATAACGGGCAGTCTTCCGATAAGCTCTGGAATTATGCCGAACTTGAGCAGGTCGTGCTGCTGTGCCTGTGCAAGCACCTCGCCTACATCGCTCGAGTTGGCGCTCTTAATATCCGCGCCGAAGCCCATGCTTTTTTTGTCAGTACGCTTTTCGATAATCTTATCAAGACCGTCAAACGCGCCGCCGCAGATAAACAGTATATTGGTTGTATCAACCTTTATAAACTCCTGATGCGGGTGCTTTCTGCCGCCCTGAGGGGGAACGTTTGCAACTGTGCCCTCAAGAAGCTTGAGCAGTGCCTGCTGAACACCCTCGCCCGAGACGTCGCGGGTTATTGAGGTGTTCTCACTCTTGCGGGCAATCTTATCTATCTCATC
>DCHB01000033.1:179-10798 GCA_002314685.1 Clostridiales bacterium UBA1763 | reverse complement strand
CATCACTCATCACTCATCACTCGCATTCTCACATGAGGCTGAAGCCGTACCACAGCATAAGCGAAAGCTGTACTAAAGCAAGCGCGGGGAAAAACACGGCAAAATACCAGTGCTTTGTCTTGTGACGGAAGGAATACATACCCATTGTGCCGCCGATTGCGCCAAATAAAACTGAAAACAGAAACAGCACCTTTTCGGGAATGCGGCGCTTGTCAAGCTTCGCCTTCAGCTTGTCAACGCCCATGAGCACAAAGGCTATTACATTCATCGCCGCTATTACACAGCCCAATACGGTAATCATTGTATGGCTCATTTTTTGTTCCCCTTTTTCGGCTTTGCATTTTTCTTCGGTTTGGGCTTTGCCCAGCCCTTTTTATAGCCCTCGGACTTCTTGGTTTTTTCGGGCTCGGGCTTTTTCTCGGTCTTCGGCTTTTTCTGCGGTGGTCTGTCGGGACGCACAAGGCACTCGGGTCCGTAGCCGATCAAATCCTCTCTGCCCGCAGTCTTGAGCGCCTCGATTACAAGCTTGCGCTTGTCGGGTCGCTTCCACTGCAAAAGTGCTCTCTGCATCGCCTTCTCGTGGAAGGATTTTGCGACATAAACCGACTTCATCGTCACGGGGTCTATGCCCGTGTAGTACATACAGGTTGAGATTGTGCCCGGTGTCGGATAGAAGTCCTGCACCTGCTCGGGCTGACGCCCCATTTTGTTTAAGTATTCCGCAAGTGCCACGGCATCCTCAAGGGTGCTTCCCGGGTGTGAGGACATGAGGTAGGGCACAATATACTGCTCCTTGGAAAACTTGGTGTTGAGCTTTTTGTACTTCTCCAAGAATTTCTCATATACGTCTATGTGCGGCTTGCCCATATAGTCAAGCACGGAGTCTATGCAGTGCTCGGGCGCGACCTTCAGCTGTCCCGAGATGTGATATTTTACAAGCTCGGCGAAAAATTCGCTGTTTTTGTCCTCGAGCATATAGTCGTATCTTATGCCGCTTCGCACAAACACCTTTTTGACCTTCGGAATAGCGCGGAGCTTGCGCAGAAGCGCAAGATAATCCGAGTGGTCGGCATCGAGATTTTTGCAGGGGTAGGGCGCAAGACAGCGCTTGTCCGCGCACATACCGTACTTTGCCTGCTTTGCGCAGGAGTGATGACGGAAGTTTGCCGACGGGCCGCCGACATCGTTAATGTAGCCCTTGAAATCGGGGAAGGTCGTAAGCTCCGTAACCTCGCGGATCAAGCTCTCGTGACTGCGGCTTGTGACCATTCTGCCCTGATGAAAGGCGAGGGCGCAGAAGTTACAGCCGCCGAAGCAGCCGCGGTTGTGGATGACAGAAAAGCGTACCTCCTCGATTGCGGGCACGCCGCCCATCTCCTCGTACATGGGGTGATAGGTCTTTGCGTAGGGAAGCTCGGCGACAAAGTCAAGCTCCTCTGTTGTAAGCGGCATCGCGGGCGGATTTACGACAAGAAATCTGCCGTCGTGCTCCTGTATCATCGCCTTGCCGCGCACGGGGTCATGCTCGGCGTATTCAATCCTCGTTGCGTCTGTGTAAAAACGCTTTGAGTCGCAGACATCGGCAAAGGAGGGGAGCGCGACATATTCAAATGCGCATTTTTCGGGCTCGTTTGTTATGTATGCCGTGCCCTTTATATCCGTCATTTCCGACACGGGAATTTTCTTTTTTAGGCGCTTTGCGATTTCCCTCTCGGCATATTCGCCCATGCCGTAAACAAGCATATCCGCGCCCGAATCGACAAGCACCGAGCGACGCACCTTGTCCTCCCAGTAGTCGTAATGCGCAAAGCGGCGCAGGCTCGCTTCAAGCCCGCCGATTATTATGGGCACATCCGCGCCGAAAGCCTCGCGTGCGCGGTTTGAATACACGATGACAGCTCTGTCGGGACGAAGCCCCGCCTTTTTGCCGGGGGAGTAGAAATCCTCACTGCGGCGCTTTTTTGCGGCGGTATAATGCGCGACCATGCTGTCGAGATTGCCTGCTCCGATTAAAACGCCGAGCTTAGGTCTGCCGAAGGCGAGAAAATCCTCCGCGGAGTGCCAATCGGGCTGAGCGAGCACCGCGACGCGGTAGCCCTCCGCCTCAAGCACTCTGCCTATAACAGCCGCGCCGAAGCTCGGGTGGTCAACATACGCATCGCCCGTGACGAGCAGAAAATCGTACCACCACCAGCCGCGTTCAATCATTTCATCCTTTGAAACCGGCAAAAATTCAAGATTTTCCATTAGATAAGCTCTCCCCAATACCAGCCTGAAACACCCTCGTGCTTTACGAGGTATCCCCTGCTCGTTGTCTCTATAACACTGACCTTATCGCCCGCAGAAAGCGGCAGTGTAAGGTCTGTTGAATCATTGCATTTGCATATCTCGGCATCGCCGTAAAGATACTTTGTCAGTATCTGCATCTCATAGCCTGTGCGCAGATGACGGCAGAGCGAAAACTCCTCGCCTCTTTCGAGCACCTGCACCTCATTGTCGCCCCAGCGGATGTAATAGGATTTATCGCTCTTTTCCTGCGCGGTTTTAACCGTTCTGACGGGGAAGGGGTCGTAGGGCACGAAGCCGATATCGTCACTGCCGTCACAGGGAATGATGAGTGCATTGAGCTGTCCGTCATCCTTGAGCACACAGCCGCCGTCAATGGAAATTATTTTTCTGTCGCGGTCAATAATCGGGTTTGCGCAGACATAATTTTCGTGATAGAGCATGACGGGCCAATGCCCGACAACCACCCATTTATCAAATGAATAGGGCGTACTGCGGAAGTTGTCAAACTTCATGCACTCGCCGCCCGTCATATCGGTCATCGGCACATCGGGCTTTATGCCGCCGTGAACGAAAATGCAGTGCTCGGTTTCGATTATGTGCGGCAGGGCACGGATGAAATCAAACTCCGCCGCGTATTTTTCGCGGAGCATAGGCACATAATGGGCAAAGGCAAGCTCACGCGTCACCTCAACGCCCTGCTCAGTCAGCATATCCCAAATAAGTCCGCCGCCGCGATACAGCATATAATCGACAATCTTAGTTGACCAGAATTCGTCCTCGTTATCCACGGCATCCGACCAGCCGTCGCAGTTGCCGCACACGGCATGGCAGCTGCCGTTTTCGCAAAGGCGCATTGCAAAGCGCAGGGTTTCGAGGCTGTGCCCGCCCTTTTCGAGAAAGTCGCCGTCAATAATAAGCACGTCGTCATCGCAAAAGCCCACCTTGTCAAGCAGTGCCTTGAAATAGGGCAGGTTTGCGTGAATATCGGAGACCGCTATTATGCGTCTGTCGGGAATATCAAGTTTTTTTACTCTTGCATTTTCTCTCCACATGGCAATTACTTAAACTTCTTCTCCATAAGATAAAGCGGTGCGCCCGCACCCTGCTCTGTGCCGAGTCTTTCAAAGCCCCTGTGCTCGTAAAATTCTATCGCCCTTTTGTTCTCCGAGGATACGTGCAGACGCACGGCACGCATACCGCGCTCCTCAAACCTCGTTATCGCATAGCCAAGCGGCTGAATGCCCAGCCCCATGCCGCGGTATTCCTCCTTTAGGCAGATAAGGCTTATCCAGCCGTAGCCCGCGTGAGCACCGCGCTCGCTGTCGTATTCCACAACGCCGATAAGCTCACCCTCGCGGTAAACTCCGACTATGGAATTGCTGTCTCTGTCAAACTGCCGCTTTGCCTCGGGCAGTACCCAGTCATACGGAAACATATCGAGATTTCCGTGCGCGGCAAGCCACGAGGACTTGTAAAAATCAGTGTAGATTTTTCCGTTTTCGTACGGTGACAGCGGCTTGTAGCTCAAATTTGAGGCGTCTCTGCCGCCCGTTTCCTTACGCCACCATGTCTGCTTTGCAAAGGTTGATATTTCCTCGCTGAGATGCGAATTGTCGTTAAAATACTCGACATCGAAAACGCCGTTGCCGTAGTGAAGCATCGTAACCGCCGTGTTGTCGCCGTGCGGCAGGCGGGGCATATCGCGGCTCGACACACCGAGAATTCTCGACAGCAGTGAGCGAATAGCCATGCCGTGACTGAAAATTGCAATCGCTCTGCCGTCGTTTGCCTCGGCAATCTCCGTGACAGCCTGCATAAGTCTGTCGGTGCATTCTTCAAAGGTCTCGGCACCCTCGGCGCGCCATTTCTCGGGATCGTTGTTGAAATAGTCCATCTGCTCAGGGTCGTAATCGCGCATATCGCCGAAGCTCATGCCCTCGCACACGCCGAGATTTATCTCGCGCAGACGCGGCGTTGTGTGAAGCTCCAGCTCGTGATAACGCAGTACAGCCTGTGCCGTCGTGCGGGTACGGCGCAGGTCGCTTGAATACACCGCGTCAAGCGGCACATCCTTAAATCTCTCGGCAAGTGCGTCAATCTGCTTATAGCCGAGGGCTGTTATGTAGCTGTCAAACTGTCCCTGCGCGATACGGTAGAGATTACCCTCCGCCTCGGCGTGACGAATAAGAAAAATCGTAGTCATATCTGCCTTTCGGTTTGTACCGCGAAAAAGCGGTGAAGGTCATATTATTTGCTCTTTTGCGACGGTTTTCGTCAGGCTGTCAGCCTTGACTTGCCGCTGTATTTTTGTATAATGATATATTATATCCAAGCTTTTTTCAAGAGGTGAGCCCCGCTTGAACGGCAAAAAAGCAAAACAGAATATTTCCTGCCGCAGAGTAATGCTTTGCGGCGCATACGGCATGGACAATCTCGGCGATGATGCAAGCTGTCAGGCGGTAATTGCGGGCTTGCGTGACATTGACCCGACGGTCTCAATCTGCCTTGTTACCCGCGCACCGCAAAGGGCGGCTAAGCTGTACGGCGTCAATGCCGTTGACAGCTTTGATTTTGCCTCACTTCTGTTTGAGCTTTCGCGTGCCGATGCGCTTATTTTCGGCGGCGGTAGTCTTTTGCAGAATGTCACAAGCCGCCGCAGTCTTTACTATTATCTCGCGCTGATGAGGGCGGCAAAGCGACTCGGCTGTACCGTGATGCTGTGGGGAAGCGGCATGGGTCCCGTAACGGGCGATGCCGACATCAAGCGGACTGCGCGGACATTAAATTCCTGTGCCGACGCTATATGCCTGCGTGACGAAAAAAGCCTCGAGCTTTTGCGGGAAATAGGCGTGACAAAGCCCGAAATTCTGCTGAGTGCCGACCCCGTTTTTTCTCTTGATTTTAACGCGTGTGCCGAGGCAGATAATTATATCGGCGTGTGCCTGAGAGAATGTTCGGCGCTTGACGGCAGACTCGGCGAGCTCTGCGCGGCACTCGAGCTTGCAAACGAAAAGCTCGGGCTTATCCCCGAATTTTTCGTCCTCAATCCCGCACTTGATTCGGACATTACACGCCGTGCGGCATCGCTTTTGCGCTGTGAGCACCGCATTGCACCCTGCGTTGAGGATGCCGAGGAGCTTATGCAGGAATTATCGTCAGCGCGGCTTATGCTGTCGGTGCGTCTGCACGGCGCAGTTTTTGCCTCTATTGCGGGCGTGCCCTCGGTGGGCATAGGCTACGACCCGAAGCTTGGTGCGTTCTTTGACCGCCTTTCCTGCGGCAAATGTCTCAATGCCGACGAAATTTCCCGCGATACTCTTTACGCCGCGATAAATAGCGTGTATAATGAAAACCGCGATTTATTAAATCAGCGAATAAAAGAGCTGAAATCCGCAGAAAATGTCAACAGACAGACTGCGGCAAGATACATTTTTTGCCGAAAGGACAAATAAGTGATGGTTAGAGCTGCAATTTTGGTTTCGGGCAACGGTATGCTTTTTCAGTCCGTGCTTGATGCTATGTATTTCGGAGAAATTCCCGATTTTCAGCTTGTTGCAATGATATGCACCGAGCCCAACGCCTACGCTCTGCGCAGGGCAACAAATGCAAATGTCGAGGCATTTGTCGTTGAGCCCGAGAATTTTGCCACAAAGCTCAGCTACAGCATGGCTATCTCCAACAAGCTCCGCGATATGGACATCGACCTTGTAATAATCGCGGGCTACGATATGCCCCTCGGAGTTATCTCAACGCAGTTCCGCAACCGCATAATCGGCGTTTATCCCTCGCTTATTCCCGCCTTTGTCAACTGCGACGACAGTCCCGTGCGCGCCGCACTTGAGCGCGGCTGTAGGGTCACGGGTGCCACCGCGTTTTTTGCCGACATTGACGGCAATATAGGTCCCATTATCTCTCAGCAGGCGGTCAACATTCTGCCGGACGAAAGACTTGACAGCTTGAAGCAGAGAATTATGGAGGAGGCTGAATGGAAGCTTCTGCCGCACGCAATCGCACTGTTTTGTCAGGGCAAGCTCGAAATTCACGGTGACAGAGTAATAATAAGGGGAGAACAATAATGCAGTTAATTCTTAAAATCGACGGCATGATGTGCGCTCATTGCTCCGCGAGAGTCAAGAACGCGCTCGAGGCACTGCCCGAGGTGACAGAGGCTTCCGTAAGTCACGAAAGCGGCACCGCTGTTGTCACGGGAGACGCGCTCAGCTATGACGCACTCAAGGTCGCAGTTGAAAATCAGGGCTACGATGTAATCGGCTGATATTGTATAAGACTCGGAGTAATTCCGAGTCTTTGTTATTTTGCAGATTATTGCGTGAAGCTGTTGAACATTATGACCGAAATTGATAATATAGTCTAAAATCAGAAGAGGGGGGCAGGATATGAAGCGTGAGGGAGCAAGCTTTGCAAAGGCACTGACGCTCGGAATAACGGCATCTTTTTTCTTTGCAATAAACTTTGTTCTTGTTCGCAGTATGAATGTTGACGGGGACTATTTTCTGTGGACGGGCTGTCTGCGCTACTTTTTCACTCTGCCTTTAATGGCACTTCTGCTTGTCAGGGGCAGGGGCTTTAAGCACGTTTTTGCAAGCATTAAATCCAAGCCGTGGAAATGGCTTTTGTGGAGTACCGTAGGCTTCGGCATATTCTACTCGTTTATTTCGATAGCCTCGCTTTTCGGCGAAAGCTGGTTTACTGCCGCGGCGTGGCAGTTTACCATTGTCGCGGGCGTTTTGCTCACTCCGCTTTTCGGCAAAAAAATTCCCGCGAAAAATCTCGCATGCTCAGTGCTTATCGTTGCGGGCATAATGCTCATGCAGTACTCAAAATTCAAAATGGGTGTCAGGGCAAACTGGCCAATGCTTATTATAACGATGTCCGTTGCCGCGTTTGCCTATCCTCTCGGCAACAGAAAAATGATGATGACCGCCGCCGAGGACGGCTTGAGTACAATCGAGCGTGTTTTCGGCATGGTGCTTTGTTCAATTCCCTTCTGGCTTATCTGCGCGGGAATATCCTACGCAAACTCGGGTCTGCCCTCGGGTACGCAGTGCCTGAAGGCATTTATGATTGCTCTGTTTACGGGTACGGTTGCAACAAGTATGTTCTTCACGGGCACGGATATGGTCAAGCACAATCCGCGACAGCTTGCCGTTGTTGAGGCGGCACAGTCGGGCGAGGTTGTGTTCACCGTGATTATGGCGGTGCTCGTTCTGAAGGACGATATGCCCGACCTTATGGGCTATGTCGGCATAGGCATAATTGTCCTCGGCATGATACTCAACAGCATCGCCGCAAGTCGGGACGAATAACAAAAAAAGACCGCACGGCGGTCTTTTTTTGTTATTCGGGAAGCTTGAAAAAGTCCTCAAGCTCGGGGTATAGTCCGAGTATTTCCGCATCCTCGTACAGCGTAAAGCCCTCGGGGCAAAAGCGCGGCACGGTTATGCAGGTTAAAAACGTTCCCTCCTGCTCCTTTTTCGGGTGGCGGGATGCGAATATTACGCCCTTTTTGAAATATATAAGCGGCTCACAGCCCTGCTCTGTACCGAGCACCGAAAAGCTTATCTCGCCCTCGGGGCTTATCATGCAAAGCTCAAGCGGCGAGCCCGCCGTATAGCACCAGTATTCGTCGCAGTCGATGCTGTGGAATTTCGTTATCTCGTCGGGGGCGACATAGTAGTATATAGAGCCCGAGGCGGGGCGGGGCGACTCGGTGTCTTTATAGTGCCTTTCGATGTATGAGCCGTTTTCAATGTGACGCGGCATATCGTAGCGGTTTAACAAATCCTCTGCTCTTACTTTTTTCATGGTTTTCTCCTTCGCTTGTATCCTGCTTAGCATCATACCACATATTTTTCCCCGTGAACAGCTTAAAAGCTTTTCAATTTTGACAATATGTGATAGTATTTTGCACATAAATCACAAGGAGACTGTGCCATGAGAAAAGATTATCCCATCGACCCGCAGTTTAAGCTGCTTTCACTTTTCGAGCTTCCGCCCAAGCAGAAATGGATTTACGGAATGGGGCACTTTTTTATGCGGCTTCTGCCCGTTACCTCGACCAAAAAGGTGCGGGTTAAGAGAGTAAGAATAAAGGGCACCGACGGCAACAAAATTCCCGTGCTCATCTTTGAGCCGAGGGGACGCGAAAACGAGGTCCTGCCCGTGCTGTTTTACACTCACGGCGGCGGCTTCATGTGTCCCGCGGTGTCGTATCAGTTCAAGCTTGCTAAGGAATATGCAAGCCGCGTCGGCTGTCGCGTCATTTTCCCCGACTACCGACTGACTCCGAAGCACCCCTATCCCGCCGCAATAAACGACTGCATGAGCGCGTATATGTGGATGCTCGAAAACAGCGAAGCACTGAAGCTTGACACGGGCAAAATCGCAATCGGCGGCGACAGTGCGGGCGGTGACCTTGCCGCGGCGATGACTCTGCGTCTGCGCGACGAGGGCATAACGGCACCTGTTTTTCAGATGCTCATTTATCCCGTGACCGACCGCAGAATGCAGACGGAGAGCACGCAAAAATATCCCGACACGCCCGTTTGGAATTCAACGGGAAGCAAAATAATGTGGGCGTGGTATCTGCCCGAGCCTCCGACGGAGCATATTGAGTACGCCTCGCCGCTTGAGGCTCCGAGCTTTGAGGGCTTGCCCGCCGCATACGTTGAGGTTGCGGAGTACGATTCCCTGCGCGATGAGGGACTTGCCTACGCGCAAGGCCTTAAGGGTGCGGGCGTTGCAGTAGAAATTTTCGAAACCCGCGGCACGCCTCACGGCTTCGAGCTTATGCTCAAAGCGCCGATTACACAGGATGCAATAGAGCACCGATGCGCCGCACTTAAGAAAGCGCTTTACTGATAAAAAGCACAAAAAATATTCAGCAAGAGGTATTCATCATGAAAAAAGTTCTATCAATAATACTGGCACTGGCGATGCTCTTTGCCTTCTCCGCCTGCGGCACGGACACAAGCAATAACGGACAAGCCTCCCCCGAGCTGCCTGCTTATGTGCAGAATATAAATGCCGAGGGCTTCGACGAAGGTGCCTGCATCGCGGAAACCGTTATTTACGATAACCCGAAGCTTGCCACGGTAACGGCAAAGGGAATATCCTACAACGAGTCCGGCGCAGTGCTGCAGCTCGAGATTAAAAACTATCTTGACGAATATCTGCAGTATGACCTCAACAACATCTGCGTAAACGGGCTGATGCTGAGCAGCTTCGATTTCGATCTTGTCGAAGCAGGCGCAACGCTCACAAAGGATGTTGAGCTCCTTTACAACGAGCTGATTCCAAGCGGCATAACGGTGATCACGGAGCTCACGCTGTGCAGCTTAAAGCTGACACCTGAAGACGGCGAGGAAGCGACAGAGGTCGGTCCCGTAACGCTTCAAACGAATGCTCTCGGCGTTGCAGAGGCGGCGGGAAGCGTCTATGAAGCCATGCTTTCAGAGGATAATCAGGAGCAGTTTTCCTACAGCGTGCTCGCCAGCTCAAACAAACGCACCGATATAGCCGACGGTGTTTATTCCGCGTCGACCTTCCTCGTCCTCAACGATTATCAGCAGTACGATTTTGTCACAGAATTGCACAACGACACGGATGAGACGGTCACGGTCTCGGCAAGACGCCCCGTTGTAAACGGTATGCTTTTCCCCGAGGACTCCAGCTTCCTCGTGGATTTGCTGCCCCACACCTACTGCGTGTTCGCCGCGGGTCTGGGCGGCTACGGTGTGTCAGACTACTGCTTTGAGGCGCTCGGACTTTCTCCCGTGTGCGAGGTCTCGTTTGAGTATGCCATCGAGCCCGAAGGGGGAGACGCTACGGACTCTGTAACAATATCCCTCGCACAGACCGACACCGCAGATACGCCCACGGCAGAGGGAAAGCTCGTCTATAACAAGGGCGGCATTATTGTTCGGAGCTTCGGCATTGCTCCCGAATGCGAAGGAGAGGAGTCTTTCGGCTGTGCGTCGGTCCTCTTCACGATTGAAAACCGCACCGATAAGGAATACGATCTTCAGGATGACGGAGCAGGAGCTCTCGTTCTGAACGGCAAGGAAATCGAGTTTGATTCAAAATACTGCACACTTCCCGCGGGCGCTGTCGTAGCGGTAAGCTATGAGACAAGCTGTATGTTGGGTGATGACCTCGGAATTACATCAATCTCCGAAATCACCTCGGGTAAAATGTCCCTCCACCTGTACTATTGCAGCACGACGCTTGAAGAGATATTGATAGACGCGCCCGTGTTCTGAGGCGCATAAAAAAGATAATCCCTGCCACTCCGTTTCGGAGTGGCAGGG
>DCHB01000033.1:0-127 GCA_002314685.1 Clostridiales bacterium UBA1763 | reverse complement strand
CATTTTTCATATAATTTTTCTTCGCGTATCACAGGATGTTCTTTCGCTTGAAAAGCTTTTGATAGAGCTTTACAAGCAGGCAGGACAGTGCGGCAAGCACAAGCCCCACGGGGACAACCCACACAAG
>DCHB01000028.1 GCA_002314685.1 Clostridiales bacterium UBA1763 | reverse complement strand
TCTCACATCATTGACTAACGTACAGAGTTTGTAAAGCTTGATTTTTTCTCTCCCTATGATATAATTTTTGCACAACAAAGGGAAGTGAGGCTCAAATATGAGCAAATTAAAATATCTTTTCCGCCGCATCCTTGAGATGAACTATAAGCAGATGTTCCAAAAGCTCAACGAGGTTCACGAAAAAAGCGGCAAGTGCAAGCTGTTTATTTTCTTCGACATGGTCTATTGCGGGCTTGTCTATCAGGCGGGCTATATGGATTACTGGCTGTTTGAGATGTATAATCTCAACCGCGCACAGCGCAAAACCGTACTCACCCGCGGCATAAACAACAGCTTCATTAAACGCTACAACGACCCGAAATATATGCCCGAAATTGAAAACAAGCTCAAATTCGCCCGCAATTTTTCCGAGTTTATGCACCGCGACTGGCTCGATATGGATAGCGCAAGCCGCGAGGAGCTTGAGGCGTTTGTCGCAAAGCATCCCGTATTCATGCAAAAGCCCGTTGACGGTCAGTGCGGCCGAGGTATCGAGAAGATAAACGCCGCCGAATTTGACGGTGATTTGTTTGAGCACCTTAAAAACGCACCTCACTGCGTGCTTGAGGAGTGCGTTGTTCAGCACCGCGACCTCATGGCACTGCACCCCTGCTCCGTAAACACCTGCCGCGTTATTTCCTTCACGCAGGGCAGTACGACAAGCGTTGTCGCCGCCTATCTGCGCATAGGCAACGGCAGACACGTCGATAACTTCAACAACGGCGGCATGGTCGTCCCCATTGAGGAGGACTGCGGCAAAATCATCTATCCCGCACTTGATAAGCATTACAACCTATACGATGTGCACCCCCTGACAGGTGTCTCCATTAAGGGCTTTCAGGTGCCGCTGTGGGATGAGGTGCTTGACATCGTTAAGAAGGCGGGACAGGTCGTTCCGCAGGTCGGCATCGTCGGCTGGGACGTTTGCGTCACGGATAACGGCCCCCTGCTTATCGAGGGCAACGACTTTCCCGGTCACGACATTTATCAGCTTCCCCCGCACCGTACCGACGGCATCGGCGTTCTGCCGAAGTTCGAGCGCGCAATGGGAATTAAGCACTGAGCATCTAAAGCTCCCCCGCTGTTTGCAGGTTTTTACTACCGACAGTTTGGTTTTTTGACAGTCTCTAAAGCTCCGCAGATTTTTCTGCGGAGCTTTTTTCGTTGAATTGCTCACACCGTTGTGATAAAATAATTAAATTGACAGAAGACTAACAACAAACCGTAGTAAGGACTGCTTATGCTTTTTTCAAGCCTTACATTTTTATATGCCTTTTTGCCGCTGAGCCTGCTCGCCTACGCGCTGTGCAGAAGCATTAAACAGCGCAACGCGGTGCTGCTTATCTCCTCTCTCATATTCTATGCGTGGGGCGAGCCGAGGTACCTGCTTGTTCTGCTTGGGATGAGCCTTGCCGACTGGTATATAGCCCTGCGCATTGAACGCTGTAACGGCTATATGCGGCGCAGACTGTGGCTTATCGCCGCCTGTATAATCAACATAGGTCTGATCGGCTTTTTCAAATATGCAGGCTTTACTCTCTCGCTTTTCGGCGACGTGCCCGAATTCGTGACTAAAATCGCACTGCCTCTCGGCATATCGTTTTACACCTTTCAGCTTTTAAGCTACGTCGTCGATGTGTTTCGCGGCGATGCAGTGGCACAGAAAAAATACTTCAACGTGCTGTTGTATGCCGCACTTTTCCACCAGTGCATAGCGGGACCTATCGTGCGCTATAAGACAATCTCGCAGGAGCTTTTCATTGAGCGCGATGCAAAGGCATCCTTGTCGGAGGGCGTTTTCCGTTTCTCCTGCGGCTTGGGCAAAAAGGTGCTGTTGGGCAATGTCTGCGGTGAGCTTGCCGACAAGCTTCTGCTTTCCGACAGTGCAATTTCGGGCGCCTCGGGTCTTGCCGACAAGCTCGCACAGCTTTCAGCCGTGCCCGTGACGGGCGTGTGGCTCGGTATGCTTGCGTATATGCTTCACATTTACCTCGACTTTTCGGGCTATTCGGACATGGCGATAGGACTCGGTCAGATGCTCGGTCTGCACTATCCCGAAAACTTCAACTACCCGTACAAATCCACCTCCGTCACAGAATTCTGGCGGCGCTGGCACATTTCGCTGAGCACCTTTTTCCGCGACTATGTATATATCCCCCTCGGCGGAAGCAGACGCGGACTTCTGCGCACGGTTGTAAACCTTTTCATTGTTTGGTCGCTCACGGGACTGTGGCACGGCGCATCGCTGACCTTCGTTATCTGGGGCGTTTACTATTTCGTGTTCCTCGTGCTCGAAAAGCTGTTCTTGAAGTCATGGCTTGACCGTCTGCCGCGCTTTTTCCCGTGGCTTTACACGGTGCTGATCGTATTCTTCGGCTGGACCATTTTCAAATTCACGGATATTCAGCTTCTCTTGACCGTATTCAAGGGCTTTTTCGGCTTAAACGGCAACGCATTTACGAGCTATCAGGTCAAGCTGTTCTTTGAAAACCGAATGTTCATCCTGCTTGTCAGCGCAATTTTCTGCACTCCGCTTCCGAAAAAGCTCGGCGAATATCTTGCGGAAAAATTCGCGGACAGCAAGACAAAGACAAACGCCCTGCTTGCAGTGCGCTACTGCGTAATTCCCTGCTGCATTCTTCTGCTGTCAACGGCTATGCTTGTCGGCGGCAGCTACAATCCATTCATCTACTTCCATTTCTGATTATGAACAATGAAAACGGCAAAACAAAATATCTGTTTTCGGTACCGTTTTTCCTCGTGCTTGCCGCACTGACCGTTGTTGCGTGGCTTTTGCCTCTGCGCCCGACGCAGTCTGCCGATGAGAAGAGAGACCTCGCCGTCTTTCCCGAATTTTCCGTTGAGGCACTTGTTGGCGGCGAATGGTTTTCCGACATTGACACGTGGTTTTCCGACACCTTCACCTTCCGTGAAGCATGGCTGTCTGTAAGCGAGTTTGTTCAGACTCTCTACGGTCATTCCAAGGTCGGAATTTACGGCGGACTGTCCGTGTCCGATACCGTGAGGCCCACCGCGACACCGACACCGACAGAGGAAATAAGCCCGTGGGACAAGGTCGATACCGATACGTGGCACGGCAACGTTGTCGGCGATGATGACTTCGTGCAGTTCGGCACCGTCTTGCAGATTGACGATGCCTGCTACGAGTTCTTCTACTTCTACCGTGACGGCGCGGATACCTTTGCGGGGCTTGTAAACAAGGCGGCGGAGATTGCAGACGGCAGGGCAAGGGTATATACCGTTCTGGCGCCCACGGCAATCGGTATTATGTTTGAGCCAGAATACCTTGAGGAAATCGGCTGTCCGAGCGAGGAGGAATCCCTCGACTACATCTACGGTCAGCTAAAGAGTGCAAAAGGTGTTGACACATACGAGGCTTTGCGTTACCGTAACGGTGAGTACATTTACTTCCGCACCGACCATCACTGGACGGCGCAGGCGGCATACTATGCCTACCGTCAGTTCTGCAATACGGCGGGCTACACTCCCGCAGACCTCAACAGCTTCACAAAAAAGAGCTTTGACGGCTACAAGGGCTCGCTTTGGTCATACGCAAACCGCAGTCACTCCCTCACACCCGATACGGTTTATGCCTTCGTGCCTCCCGGGGATATAGATACCGTTATAACGACCTCCGAGGGCGCAACCTACGGCATTGACATTATCTGCGATATGACAAATGCCTCGGCGGGACTTAAATATCTGTGCTTTATCTCAGGCGATAATCCATTCACGCACATTACAAACAACAGCAGCAAGACCGAGAAAAACTGCCTTGTAATAAAGGACAGCTTCGGTAACTGCTTTGTTCCGTACCTCACGCAAAATTATAAAAACATCTATGTAATCGACTACCGAAGCTACCGCGACATGACGCTCGACGAGCTTATAGATGCCTACGGTATTGACGATGTAATTTTCGTAAATTCGATAGCGGTTGCACAGGCAGATGTGACTACATCAAATATTGCAAAGGTTGTTGGTGAAAAGAATGAAAACTCCGCTGATGATGATAATTAACCCCGCCGCAGGCAAGGGACATTTCAAAAACGGTCTGCCCGAGGCGCTGAAGCTGCTCTCGGACGCAGGCTACGACACCGCGCTGTTTTTTACCGAGTACAGAGGACACGCAACTGAGCTTGCCGCAGAGCACGGCGCGGATTATCCGCGGCTTATTTGCCTCGGCGGTGACGGCACTCTCGCAGAGGTTATCACGGGACTTATGACCTTGGATAAGCGCCCGCAGGTGGGCTATATTCCCATCGGCACGGCAAACGATATAGCCCGCACGCTCAAGCTTCCGAAAAACGACATTATAGCGGGCGCAAAGAAATTTATTGAAGGCGAGCCTCTGCCCTTCGACACGGGCTCTTATAACGGCGGATACTTCAACTATGTTGCCGCCTTCGGTGCCTTCTCCGCCGTAAGCTATGCAACACCGCAGGACAAGAAGCGCAAATTCGGTCAGGCGGCATATCTCACTGCCGCGGCAAAGAGTGTCAAGGACCTCAAAAGCCGCCATGTACGCATTGAATACGACGGCGGCGTGTTCGATGAGGACTTCATGTACGGCAGTGTTTCAAACACCTATTCAATCGGCGGTACGGTTGACCTTCCCAAGGAGGAGGTCGAGCTCGGCGACGGTCTGCACGAGCTTGTGCTCATAAAAAAGCTGCCGAGCATCGCGACTGTATTCCCGCTTGCCGCGCAGGTTTTAAGCCACGATTACTCAAGCCCCTACATAGAAATACTGCACACACGCAAGGCGCGGTTTATATTCGACGAGCCCGAGCCCTGGGCATTTGACGGCGAATACGGCGGCGACCACATCGATTTTGCAGTCGAGGTTATGGAACGCGCAATCGAAATAATCTGCTGATAAAATATAAAACATCGGAAATACTGATTACAGTATTTCCGATGTTTTTATCAGGTCATAAAGCTCATCTGCGCTGTCTGCAAGGGGCTTGTTAAAGCTCTCCAAGAGAGCTCTTTCGCGGAAGCCCCACGACACGAGCACGCAGTCACAGCCCGCGTTTTCTGCGGTCACTGCATCGACCTCCGAGTCGCCTATATACACCGTCTGTTTTATATCCGCACCAAGGGCGTTCACCGTTTCGAGCACCGAATCGGGTGCGGGCTTTCTGCGCACTCCCGCCCTCTCGCCGATGACACTGTCAAAGGTGCTCGGGAAATAGTGCTCGATGAGCGTTTTGACGGCGGAGTCTGCCTTGTTTGACACAACACCGAGCAAATAGCCCTCCGCTTTCAGCTTAGATAAAAGCTCTGTTATGCCCTCGTAGGGCACTGTATTTACCTCGCAGTTTTCCGCATAATGTGACTTGAACGCACAAAACACACGCTCGAGCGTGTCCGCCTGCATGCCCTGCGGCACACTGCGCTCAACGAGATTTCGTATGCCGTTTCCGACGAAGGAGCGCACCTCGCAAAGACTGCGCAGGGGCAAGCGCTCAGTGCCGAGCGCGTGGTTTACCGAGGCGCAAAGGTCGCCTATTGTGTCGAGCAGAGTGCCGTCCAAATCGAATATTACAAGCTTTTTCAAGTAATCACTTCCCTTTGATTATTTTAGTACAATCTGTGCAAAATTTCAATATTGTTCACGATTTCGCGATTGACCGACAATGCAATAAATGATAAAATAACGTAACATTAAGGAAACGGAGGTGTCAGCCACGGAGGATAAGACCATATTTGAGGAGCTGCTTGAGCGTTCACCCGAGCAAAAGGCGGAGGACAGAAAGACCGACAGAGCATATCATCTGGTATCGCAGGGCTATTGGGCTGAGGCTGACGCACTGTTTGATGAGATACTCGCCGAGGAGCCGAACAACTCCGAGGCGCTCATGGGTAAAAAGCTCATTTCCCGAAAGGCGAATATTAACGAGCGCATGGACAGCCTCGGCGTGCGTGCATACAAGGCGACAGCACATAAGGAGAAGGGCGACCGCAATCCCCTGCACAAGAAAACCGTTGTGTGGATTATAATTGTCGTGTTCCTGTTTGCCTGCGGTATAGCCGCGGCAAGCGTGCTCGGTGTACTGCCCGGCTGGGCGGACATAACGGGCAAGGCTGAGCCTACACCGACAGTCGAGCCGACTGCAACGGTTGAGCCGACCGAGGATGTCAAGTCCGCGCAGGACATTTACAACGATTATATAGAAGGATTAACCGAATAAAAAGAAGTCTGATAAATCAGACTTCTTTTTTTATATTCAGTTTCGGATTTACCGTTTTTTCGCATTCGGCGGTCTGTGCCGCGGCGAGCATTGCCGCCCGAGCCGACTGCTCTAAGCTCATACCGCAGACTCCCGCGTATATAATAGCCGCCGTTGCCGCATCGCCGCAGCCCGTTGTGTTTACAATCCGCGTTGCCGCACAGGGTGCCGTAATGCGCTGTGTGCCCTCCGCGGCTATAACGCCTTGTTCTCCGACTGTAACAAAAACTCGCTTCACGCCCGCTTCTGCGAGCCTTTCGGCGGCATCCTCGGGCGTTACCGCGCCCGTCATGCTCATTGCCTCGAGCGCGTTGGGCTTAAAGCCGCAGAGCCTCTTCAGTGCGGGCTTTATCCTCTCCGCCTTTGTCACGGATACGGGGTCGGCGTACAGCGGTGTCGTGACGTTTTCCGCAATCCACAAAACCGTTTCCGCGCTCAGGTTTCCGTCTATGCAAACTGCGTCGGCACTGTTAATTTCGTCGAGGTGCGCGGCTAAATATTCGGGCGTTATGAGGTCGGAAATTTCCGTGTCGGCAACGCCTATGAGCATATCGCCCTTTTCGTCGGTCACATACAGATAGCTCGAGCTGTGCCCGCCGATTATTTTACGCGAAAGGCTCATATCCATGCCGAGCTCGGCACAGCTTCGGTACAGCCCGTCGCCGTAAATGTCGTCGCCTATCGCGGCGATAAACTTGACCTTGAGCCCCATAAGACACAGATTGTGCGCAATGTTTCTGCCCACGCCGCCCGCGGTGAGACTGATTATCCCGGGGTTTGAATCGCGCATATTCGGTGCGGCATTCGGTCTGCCGCAAATGTCCGTATTCACCGCGCCGATTACAATTACAGTTTTATTTTCCATATATCCTCTGCATACTCCGCGACAGCTCTGTCCGCGGCAAATACGCCCGCCTTGGCAGTGTTCACGATGGACAGTCGCGCAAGCTCGTTTTTGTCGGAAATTACGCCGTAGAGTCTGTCATGGGTGTTCACATAGTCGCGGAAATCGGCAATGAGCATATACGCATCGCCGTTATACAAAAGTCCCGATACGAGGTCGGAGTAGCTCTTACCGTCGGCAAAGCCGCGGCTGAAGCGGTCGAGCACCGCTTTAAGCTCGGCATCGCACTCGACGTATTTTCTCGGGTCGTAGCCCGATGACCTGAGTGCCGTCACCTCGTCGGCATGAAGTCCGAAGAGGAACATATTTTTCTCACCGAGCTGACCGAACATCTCAACATTTGCGCCGTCGAGAGTGCCGATTGTCACCGCACCGTTCAGCATGAGCTTCATATTGCCCGTGCCCGATGCCTCCTTGCCCGCAGTGGAAATCTGCTCGGACACCTGCGAGGCGGGCATGAGCGCCTCAGCGGCGGAGACGCGGTAGTTTTCCATAAAGCAGACCTGCAGCTTGCCTTTGCACACGGGGTCGTTATTTACATCGTTTGCAAGCGAGCACAAAAGCTCTATTATCCGCTTTGCCGTGCGGTAGCCCGCTGCCGCCTTTGCCGCAAACACAAAGCTGCGCGGGGTGAAGGGCATATTGGGATTGTCGTGCAGCATATTCTGCAGGCGGCTTATGAGCATGGCGCACAGAAGCTGACGCTTATACTCGTGCAGACGCTTGACCTGCACATCGAGTATCGCCTCGGTGTTGAGCACGAAGCCGTCATTTTTGTAGATGAATTTTGCAAAATCCGCCTTGTTGAGGAGCTTAATCTCATTGACTCTGTCGCGCACCGTGCCGTCATCGGCAAACTGCGCGAATTTCTGAAGCTCGGACGGTTGAGTGAGGTAAGCCTCACTGCCCAGCGTCTCGCACACAAGCTCGCTCAGCCTCGGGTTTATCTGCGCAAGCCAGCGGCGGTGGTCGATGCCGTTTGTGACATATGTAAAACGCTCGGGACGCAGAGTGCAGACATCGGCAAACAAATCCTTCTGCAGAATTTCACCGTGCAGTGCCGACACGCCGTTCACCTTGAAGCAGGCGGCGAGACAGAGGTTTGCCATGTGAACGCCG
Source organism: Clostridiales bacterium UBA1763 (assembly GCA_002314685.1). Classification (GTDB taxonomy): domain Bacteria; phylum Bacillota; class Clostridia; order Oscillospirales; family Oscillospiraceae; genus F23-B02. The sequence goes on along the minus strand of DCHB01000028.1, from coordinate 6,430 downwards.
TCGTCCTGAATGATAAGACATCTGCCGACCTTTTCGCTTTTGCCGAACTGCGAAATGAGGTATTCGCACCAGCGACGGTTTATCTCGCACAGTATCTCCCAAACTCTCGGCAGGAGGGTTTGAATGAGCTCCTGAGGCCACTTCTCGAGAGCCTCACTCATGACCGTGTGGTTTGTATATGCAACAGCCTTCGTCACGATGCTCCACGCCTCATCCCAACCGAGACCGTGCTCATCCATCATGATGCGCATAAGCTCGGGAATGACGAGCGTCGGGTGGGTGTCGTTAATTTGAATGACGTGGTGCAAGGCAAAGCTTCTTATATCGCCGTAGCGCTCAAGGTGCTTTTTAATAATGCTCTGAGCCGTCGCCGACACGAAGAAATACTGCTGTTTTAATCTTAACTGCTTGCCCTGAATATGGTCATCGGCGGGATAGAGCACCTTTGTGATTACCTCGCTCATAGTGCGCTGCTCGAGGCTCTTGACATACTCTCCCTCGGAGAAGAGGTACATATCCAGCGCGGTTGTGCTTCGTGCATCCCACAAACGCAGAGTGTTTATCTCATCGCCCTTGTAGCCCGCAATGAGCATATCGCGCGGCACGGCGGTTACGGTTGAATAGCCCACGTGCTCGGCGTAGTAGTGACCGAAGCTGTCCCAATGCGGCACTATGTGTCCGCCGAAACGCACCTCGACCGCCTCATCGTTGCGTGCGACAAGCCAGCTTTCCGCCGCGGTGCGCCAATCGTCGGCGACCTCGGTCTGCTTTCCGTCAACGATTTTCTGACGGAAAATGCCCAGCTCGTAGCATATTGAATATCCCGTTGCGGGGATGCCGAGTGACGCCATGGAATCCATGTAGCAGGCGGCAAGTCTGCCGAGACCGCCGTTGCCGAGACCTGCGTCGTTTTCCGCCTCGAATATGTCGGCGGCATTGCGTCCGAGGTCGGCGAGTGCGCCCGTCAGTGCCTCGGATATGCCGAGGTTGAAGGCGTTTTTCATGAGGCTTCTGCCCATGAGAAACTCCATGGAAAGATAGTGCACCTCGCGGTCTGATTTTTTCGTCTCGCCGAATGCCATGAGGCGACTCATTATCTCGCGAATTACAATAGCCGATGCCTGAAACACCTGTGCATCGCTTGCATCGCGGCTTGTTACGCCGAAGTGTGCGCACAGCTTATCTTCTATTGCCGAGCGCACCTCGTCGCGTGAAATCTGACTTTTGAACATATAAACTCCTTGGATTAGATATTGCTGTTTTTGGGAATTACTATCGGCAGCTTCTGACTGCCCACAAGCGTCTGATACGGTGCAACGGTGGAATACTTATCCGCAATAACTGCGCTGAGGATTACGTTTTCACCTATCTCGCTGCCGCGCATGACGATGCAGTTATTGAGCTTTGCGCCCTTTGCTATGCGCACGTCGGAGAAGACTATCGAGTTTGTTACCTCACCCTCGATTATACAGCCGTCTGCAACGAGGCTGTTGCGGACAAACGCCTTTTCACCGTAGTAGGTGCTGACATCCTCGCGGCTTTTTGTGCGAACGGGACGCTCCGCAGGGAAAAGCTCAGCGCGGCACTCGGGCTTGAGAGCATCCATACTGCTTTTGAAGTAGGTTTCAAGGCTCATAATTCGCTTTGCGTAGCCGCGGTGGACATACACACCGACCTTGCCGCCCGCGGCGAGATAATCGGCTATTGCATCGCGGTGGAAGTGATAGTGATTTGACGCCGCGCAGGCATCCATCATACCGATAAGAAGCTCCTTCGAGATTATATAGCCCTCTAATGACGCAACGCCATCGCCGTCACCCGTCTGATTGAAAATCATGCTTCTTGCAAAGCCGTCGGCATCGGCGACATAGCGGTGATGCCTGTAATCGGGAGTCTGCTCCGTGCAGATTGCGGTTATCTCCGCACCCGTGTCAAGATGCTGACGGATTACAGCCTTGAGGTCAATGTTTGCCGCGGTGTTGCCCTGCAGGAGAACTATGTATTTTGCGTGAGCCTCACGCACGTAGGTTGACACGGCGTTGAGTGCCTCGATAGTGCCCGTGTAATCGCCCTTGTGATACTCGGGCAGACCGAAGGGCGGCAGAAGGCGCAGTCCGCCTATTCTGCGTCCCATGTCCCAGTCCTTGCCGCTTCCAATATGGTCGAGCAGAGACTGATAATCCCTCTGCATTATTACGCCGACATCGAGTATGCCTGCGTTCATCATAGAGGACAGAGCAAAGTCAATAAGTCTGTATCTGCCGCAGAAGGGCAGAGATGCCGCCGTGCGGCTGTTAACGAGCTCGCCGAGCTGTTTTACAGAGCCGTATGCAAAAATTATTCCGTGAAAATCAGACATACTCACACCTCCTCGGATTTGTATATCATAGCACCCGCGCCGACCACGGCACCCGCACTTATTTCAATGTCGGGACCGCAGGTCGCAACGCCCCATTCCTCGCTTCCGTCGGGGGCAGAGCCTACGTGCGCGCCGCTTTTAATTACCGTATTTTCGCCGATTATAGCGTACTCTACAACCGCGCCGTCCTCGACGACCGCACCGGGCATCAGCACGCTGTATAGGACGCTTGCGTCTTTGCCTACCTGCGCCGAGTTTGACAGCACGGAGTTTTCAACATGACCCTCGATTACACAGCCCTCGGTTACGATAGAGTGGACTATTTCGGCATTTTCGCCCACATACTGCGGCGGTCTCACGACGGGGCGCGAGCGAATAGGCCACTCGGGGTCATAGAGATTTATAAGCGTTGTCGAAAGCATATCCATATTTGCGTCCCACAGACTCGTTATGGTGCCGACATCACGCCAATAGCCGTCGAAGCGGTAGGGCCACAGCTTTTCGCCCGCCTCGAGCATTTTGGGTATTATATTTTTGCCGAAGTCCTTGCTTGAGGCGGGGTCGTTTTCATCCTCGACAAGGTACTTGCGGAGCTTTTTCCAGTTGAATATGTAGATGCCCATTGAAGCGAGGTCGCTTTTCGGGTGCTTGGGCTTTTCCTCGAATTGCTCAACATAGCCGTCCTGCCTCAAATTCATCATGCCGAAGCGGGAGGCATCCTCAAGCGACACCTGCAATACGGCAATGGTGCAGGCGGCATCGCGCTCATGATGCTCTCGGAGCATCTTTGAATAGTCCATCTTGTAGATATGGTCGCCCGATAGAATGAGCACGTCATCGGGGTCGTACATCTCGATGAAGCCTATGTTCTGATAAATGGCGTTTGCCGTGCCCGAAAACCACGAGCCCTTCTCGCCCGCGGACTGATATGGCGGCAGAATGAACACTCCGCCGTCGTTGCTGTCGAGGTCCCACGGCTGACCGCCCGCTATGTAGCTGTTCAGCTGAAGCGGTCTGTACTGAGTCAGCACACCCACGGTGTCAATACCCGAATTTGCACAGTTTGAAAGCGGGAAGTCGATAATTCTGTACTTGCCGCCGAAGGGCATATTCGGCTTTGCAACATTTTGAGTCAGCGCATACAGTCTTGAGCCCTGACCGCCCGCAAGAAGCATTGCGATACAGCTTTTTTTCATTGTGTCACCTCGTAGAATTGAATTTACTCATTGCCCTTTCGGGACCTTCGCTTATATAGCACTGCACGGCGGCAGATACTCTGCGTGCAAGTGCCTGCATATCCTCGGCATCCTGATTTTTGAAGGTGCTGAGCACCCAGTCTGCCATATCGTAATCGGGATGCGGAGCCGCACCCACGCCCATGCGCATACGCGGAAAATCCTGCGTACCGAGATGCAGGATAATATTTTTCAGCCCGTTATGACCGCCCGCCGAGCCGCTTTTGCGGATGCGGAGGCTTCCGAGAGGTATCGCCACCTCGTCGGACACGACAATAACACGGTCGGGGCTTATTTTATAAAATCTCGCCGCCTGCGCGACAGCCTCGCCCGACAGATTCATATATGTCTGCGGCTTCATGAGCAATACGCCCTGCCCGTCAACCGTCACGGTTGCGGTGAGTGATTTGAAGCGGAGCTTATTTATGCTGACCTTAAACTCGTCTGCCATGGCATCTGCCGCCATGAAGCCTGCGTTGTGGCGTGTGCCTGCAAATCTCGGTCCCGGGTTTCCGAGAAACACGACAAGCCATGTTACGCCGTTATTGTTGCGGAATTTATCAAACACGGTCTGACCTCTTTAATAAATTTTCAAAAGCCCCTTTACTGCATAAAGAGGCTTTTGTTGAGAAACGGATTATTCGAAGAGGTTAGAGATGGACTCTTCCTCGTAAATGCGCTGAATTGACTCTGCGAACACGGGAGCAACCGACATATACTTAATCTTGTCGGATGCGGGCTTGTCGGCGGGATAGGGAACGGTATCGAGAAGCAGAAGCTCCTTGATTACGCTGTCGTTAATGCGGTCGATTGCGGGACCCGACAGAACACCGTGGGTTGCGCAGGCGTAAACTTCCTTTGCTCCGCCAATCTCAACGATAGCCTTTGCCGCACCGCACAGAGAGCCTGCGGTGTCAACCATATCGTCGAGCAGGATGCAGGTCTTGCCCTCAACATTGCCTATAATATTCATAACCTCGGACTGATTTGCCTTCTCACGGCGCTTATCGACAATTGCCATGTTAACGCCGAGCTTCATGGAGAAGTTGCGTGCGCGTGCAGTACTGCCGACATCGGGGGATACGACCATTACATCGTCGTTGCCCTTGCCGAAAACCTCAATATAGTGCTTTGCGAAAATGGGTGCACCGAAGAGATTGTCAACGGGAATATCAAAGAAGCCCTGAATCTGTGCCGCGTGCAGGTCCATTGTGAGAACGCGGTCTGCGCCTGCGGCGGTAATGAGGTTTGCAACGAGCTTTGCGGAAATGGGATCACGGCTTTTTGCCTTGCGGTCCTGACGTGCATAGCCGAAATAGGGAACAACGGCGGTGATGCGTCCCGCGGATGCGCGGCGCATTGCGTCGATCATAACGAGCAACTCCATAAGGTTGTCGTTTACGGGCTTGCAGGTTGACTGCACGATAAATACGTCGGCGCCTCTGACGGGCTCATGAATGGAGACGGAGCATTCACCGTCTGCAAAGTGTGTGCAGGTGCTGTCGCCGAGTTCCTTGAAAAGGCGTCCGCAGATTGAATTTGCAAGCTCGATATTGGAATTGCCTGCGAACACCTTTATCTCTTTGCCGTGAGAAATCATTTTTAATCGTCCTCTCTGTCTGTTTTTTTACTCTTTCTATGCCGCAACTCCTCCGCGGCATCTCTATCCACTCAAGTATAACAAATCTGTCCGCAAATTAAAAGGGGGCTATTATAGATTTTTTGCCCTGCCGCATCATATTTTTGATACTTTTTGCCAAATCGCAGTTTGGGTGCAATTAGGCATTTACAAGCATCGGGCTTTCGTGTATAATATCTTAGCGATTTTTTGACGATAATTTTATTAAGGAATGATAATAAATGCTTGAATTTGAAGAGTATAAGCAGAAGCTGAACGCACTTAAGCCCACTCTTGACGGACTTAAAGAGGCGCTTCGCCTTGAAGCCGCCGAAAAGGAGATCGAGGAGCTTGAGGGACAGAGTGCGCAGGATGGCTTCTGGAACGATGTTGAGAACTCACAGCGTGTGCAGAAGCGTCTTAAGCAGACGAAGAACAAGGTTGAAAATTACAACAAGCTTTGCACTTCATGGGACGACCTCATGACACTGTGCGAGATGGCGCTCGAGGAGGACGACGACTCTATGCTCGCCGAGCTCGAGAGCGAGTTTGCCGCATTTGAGAAACGCCTCGAGGAAACCCGTCTCGGCACGCTGCTCACGGGCGAATACGATGCCAACAACGCCATTCTGACCTTCCACGCAGGTGCAGGCGGCACCGAGGCGCAGGACTGGACTCAGATGCTTTACCGTATGTATAACATGTGGGCTGAGCGTCACGGCTACACCGTCAAGCTCATGGATTACCTCGACGGTGATGAGGCGGGCATAAAGAGCGCGACCATTATGATTGAGGGTGAAAATGCCTACGGCTTCCTCAAGAGCGAGCACGGCATTCACCGCCTCGTGCGCATATCCCCGTTTGATGCCTCTGGCAGACGCCACACCTCGTTTTCCGCTGTTGAGGTCATGCCCGAGATAAGTGACGATAATGAGATTGAGCTCCGCGAGGAGGACATCAAGATGGATGTCTATCGCTCCTCGGGTGCGGGCGGTCAGAAGGTCAACAAGACCTCCTCGGCTGTGCGTCTTACCCATATCCCCACGGGCATAGTAGTTGCCTCGCAGGTTGAGCGAAGCCACTTCCAGAACCTCGAAAACTGTAAAAATATGCTCAGGGCACGCCTCGCCGAAATTAAGGAGCGCGAGCACCTTGAAAAGATTTCCGACATCAAGGGCGTACAGATGAAAATTGAATGGGGCAGTCAGATTCGCTCCT
>DCHB01000042.1:16931-21019 GCA_002314685.1 Clostridiales bacterium UBA1763 | reverse complement strand
CTCGAAGTACTTCTTGCCGACTTCCATCACGACGGCGGAGTACATCTGGATGAAGCGGCGGTAGCAGTCCCATGCCCAGCGGGGATTGTTGGACTTTGTCGCGATAACATCAACAACATCCTCGTTAAGACCGAGGTTGAGTATGGTATCCATCATACCGGGCATTGATGCACGGGCGCCTGAACGAACGGATACGAGCAGGGGATTTTCCTTGTCGCCGAACTTCTTGCCTGTAATCTCCTCGAGCTTTTCGATGTTCGTCATAATCTCAGCCATGATAGACTCGTTGATCTGACGGTCATCCTCATAGTACTGTGTGCACGCTTCGGTGGTGATGGTGAAGCCCTGAGGTACGGGCAGACCGATGTTGGTCATCTCCGCAAGGTTTGCGCCCTTACCGCCGAGAAGCTCACGCATTTTTGCATTGCCTTCGGAAAACAGATAGACATACTTTTTGCTCATTTTTTCTATTCCTTTCTCAACGCCGACCGATTTTTTCGGTCAACAAACAAAATACTGATACTTGCTGTAATATATATTATTGTCAAACTTTTACCACAATTAGACTAACATTTTTCAGCCCTATTCTTCAATACACTTTGCTCACAAAAATTTGTTCAATTCGTCTTAAAAACCTGCGCTGATTTGTTGATTTTGCACATTCACCACTAATTTCACCCGAAAATAGTGCAAAAAACGCCCCCGACACGCTCAAATCCGTGTCGGGGGTGACTGATTTTTGTTTAATTTTACTCGGAGAGCTTTGCCTCGAGAGCGTCGATTTCCTCTGCGAGCTCCTTGGGAAGCTTATCGCCGAACTGAGCATAGTACTCGCGGATGCCTGCGCATTCCTCAAGCCACAGCTTCTTATCGACCTTGAGCAGATCCTCGAGAGTTTCCGCGGTTACGCCCGAGCCGTCAAGGTTAATATCCTCTGCCTTGGGCTCATAGCCGAGCTCGGTTTCTACAGCGCCTGCCTCGTCGAAGCAGCGGCGGAGCACCCACTCTACAACGCGCAGATTGTCGCCGAAGCCGGGCCACTCAAAGTTGCCCTGCTCATCGGTGCGGAACCAGTTGACGTTGAAGATTTTGGGAGGATTGCTGAGCTTCTTGCCCATGTCAATCCAATGCTGCCAATAATCGCCCATATTGTAGCCGCAGAAGGGGCGCATTGCCATGGGGTCTCTTCTTACGACACCGACCTGACCTGTTGCGGCGGCGGTGGTCTCACTTGCCATTATACTGCCGACGAATACGCCGTGGTCCCAGTTTCTTGACTGATAGACCAGCGGTGCGGTTTTTGCACGGCGTCCGCCGAAGATGATTGCGGAGATGGGCACACCCTGCTTGCTCTCAAACTCGGAGCTTATGCACGGGCAGTTGATTGCGGGTGCGGTGAAGCGGGAGTTGGGATGTGCGCCCTTTGAGCCGTCTGTGCAGTCCCAAGGCTCGCCCTTCCAGTTTTCCGCGTTCTTGGGAGGATTCTTGTCCATGCCCTCCCACCAGACCGTATTGTCGTCAAGATTATGGACGACATTGGTAAATATGGTGTTCTTCTTGGTTGCGGCAAGTGCATTGGGGTTGGACTTTGCGCTTGTACCGGGGGCAACGCCGAAGAAGCCGTTTTCGGGGTTGACTGCCCACAGTCTGCCGTCCTCGCCTATGCGAAGCCATGCGATATCGTCGCCGACTGTCCAGCACTTCCAGCCCTTTTCGCGGTATGCCTCGGGGGGAATGAGCATTGCGAGGTTTGTTTTGCCGCAGGCGGAGGGGAAAGCACCGCAGACATAGCGTACCTCACCCTGCGGATTTTCAACGCCGAGAATGAGCATATGCTCTGCCATCCAGTCCTCGTTTCTGCCGAGGGTGGAGGCTATGCGCAGAGCAAAGCACTTCTTGCCGAGCAGGACATTTCCGCCGTAGCCCGAGTTTACGGACATAATGGTGTTGTCCTCGGGGAAGTGGACAATATATCTCTTCTCGGGGTCAAGCTCCGCCTTGGAGTGCAGACCCTTGATATAATCTGCGCTGTCGCCGATTGCGTCAAGCACCGCCTTGCCTATGCGGGTCATAATCGCCATGGATACAACGACATAGATGCTGTCTGTAAGCTCGATGCCGTACTTTGCAAAGTCGGAGCCTACAACGCCCATGGAGTAAGGAATTACATACATGGTGCGGCCTGCCATTGCGCCGTCGTATATCTCATACAGCTTCTTATACATCTCCTGCGGGTCCATCCAGTTGTTGGTGGGACCTGCGTCCTCCTGACGCTTTGAGCAGATAAAGGTGCGTCCCTCAACGCGGGCAACATCGTTCGGGTCGGAGCGATGCAGATAACAGCCGGGGAGCTTTTCCTCGTTGAGCTTAATAAGCTCGCCTGTTGCCATTGCCTCATGGCGAAGCTCCTCGAGCTGAGCCTCGGAGCCGTCAATCCAGACGACCTTCTCGGGCTTTACGAGTGCGGTCATTTCGTCGACCCACTTTGTGATGTGGACATTATCAGTTAATTTCATATTGCTGCCTCCATATATCAGAAATAGCTTGCTTTGTTTACTGTTTATAGACTACCCTTTTTGAGAAAAATAATCAATACATTCAATGCATAAAAATGCTGTTTATTTTTCGCAAATTTTATCGGAAATCCGTGCAAATTGCTCTATCGACAGCACCTCGCCGCGAATTTTTGTATCCAAACCGCAGTCTGTGAGTATCTGCTCGATGTCCTCCTTGCTAAGAGCGTTGAAATGTGCGCTCAGCGCATTTGTGAGCGTTTTTCTGCGCATACCGAAGGCGGCACGCACAACCTTGAAAAACACATCCTTATCCTTGACCTCAACAGGCGGCTTTTCGCGCATTTTGAGGTTTATTACGCTTGATGTCACCTTCGGCTGAGGGATAAAACAGCTCGGCGGCACGTCAAACAGCATTTCGGGCTCTGCATACCAGTTTACGAGCACTGTAAATGCGCCGTAATCTGCCGTATTCGGCTTTGCGCAGATGCGCTTTGCAACCTCCCGCTGAATCATAACGGTCACGCTGTCAAAGCACTCCGCCTCCAAAAAGGCGGTTATAAGCGGGCTTGTGACATTATAGGGCAGATTTGCGCACACACAATGGCGCATATCGGGCATTTTTTCGTTTACAAGCTCGGCTAAATTCTGCTTCAACACATCGCCGAACACTATCTCGACATTGTCCCTGCCCGCAAGAGTTTCCTTCAGCACGGGGCGCAGGGCGTTGTCAAGCTCAACGGCAACGACCTTACCCGCACGCATGGATAATTGCTCTGTTAGACAGCCTATGCCCGGTCCGACCTCCAAAACACCAGTTGACTCATCAAGCCCTGCGGCATCGGCAATATCCTCGGGCACCCATGACGCCGTCAGAAAATTCTGTCCCATGCTTTTTGAAAATCTGAAGCCGTGACGCGACAGCAGTGCCCTTATATCGTTAATATCCGTTAATCTCATAGCTTTTTCTCAAACGCCTGACGGGCGGGGTCGTGTCCCTGCTCGCTTGTGACGGTAACATTTCCTCTGTATGTGTAGCCTATTCGCCTTACAAGCTGCTGCATCGCCTTGTTTTTGCGGTGCGTGTCAACTCGCATACACTCGGCACCCTTCTCAATCGCGGCTTCTTCGGCAAAGGCGAACATTTTATCGCTCATACCCGTGCCGCGGAATTTTGCCTCGACTGCTAAGCGGTGCACCGTGCAGTATTTGCCCTGTCCGTGCCAATAGCCGTCGGTTATGCTGTCGTAATCGGGCTCTGGAGTATCGGTCATGCAGAAAACACCCGCAAGAGACTTGCCGTACATCACGGCATAGCACTCGCCGTTTTCTATTGAGTCCTCAAACGCCTGCTGAGTCGGATAATCGCCCTGCCACTGGTCAACACGGTGCTTTTTGAGGTAGTTTCTCGCCTGACGCACTATGAGCATTATATCCTCAATATCGTCCGCATTTGCCTTGCGGCAGGTGATTTCCTCCGTGAGCTTAATGCGGCTTCGCTCTTTTTTTATCTGCTCGAGAAGCTTCAGATCTTTTTTATCTGTCAGCTCGAGCCTTTCAAACATATCGGGGCGC
>DCHB01000042.1:12086-16915 GCA_002314685.1 Clostridiales bacterium UBA1763 | reverse complement strand
ATGTCCATTGTGCGCTCAAGGCTTTTCTTGCGCCGCCACTCATCGACGGCGGCATGATTGCCGTTTAACAGCACCTCGGGCACCTTTCTGCCCTCCCACGTTTCGGGGCGGGTGTATTGCGGATACTCCAAAACGCCGTCCCAATGGCTTTCGCCCGTGAAGCACTCCTCATCGGATAAAACGCCCGGTACAAGTCTGCAAACGGAGTCGGCAACAGCCATCGCGGCAATTTCTCCGCCCGTGAGAACAAAGTCGCCGATTGAGATCTCCTCATCGACACATTCCTCTATAAAGCGTTCGTCTATACCCTCATAGTGACCGCACACGAGCACTAAATGGTCATAGTCCTTGCGCAGTCGCTTTGCCGTCTCCTGATTGTAGGGCTTGCCCTGCGGCGACATATATATAACGCGGCTGTGCTTGTCCTTTGCAGTTGACATAATATCATCAAGGCAGGATTTCAGCGGCTGTGCCATCATAACACAGCCCCAGCCTCCTCCGTAGGGATAATCGTCAACCTGACACTGCTTATTCTCGGTATAATCCCTGATTTGCACGCAATTTATCTCAACTATACCCTTTTTTGTCGCCCTGCCGATTATGCTTTCATGCAAAACCGCATTCACAGTGTCGGGAAAAAGCGTCATTATATCAATTCTCATAGTTGACATAACTCCAATCACATACCTTCAATAAGCTTAACTGTCACAACTGCGTTTTCGGCATCCACCGAGAGGATAAATTCATCGACTGCGGGGATAAGGTGCTCGGTTTCGCCCTTGACCACATAGACATTGGACGCGGGCGTTTCGAGAATATCCTGCAAAATTCCAACCTCTGTACCGTCCGCCTCGACGACCTTGGCACCGATAATATCCTGCAGAAAGTACGCGCCGCGGGGAAGCTTTGCGTCGTTTCTGTCGATGAAAACCGTTTTATTTTTAAGGCTCATTGCGGCGTTTACATCGCAAACACCGTCAAGAACCGCAATCAGAAAGCCCTTATGCACTCTGCCGCTTAAAAGCCTTACTGCCTTATTATCAATGTAAACTGTCTTGAATTTTTTGAGAAATTCGGGGCTGTCAAGCCAGACCTGAATTTTGACTTCACCCTTTACGCCGTGGGTGTTGACGATTTTACCCGCCTCAATATACTGCTTTTTTTCCATTTTCATTCCTCTTTCGGCGTACTACGATAATAGTCTAAAAGGGCTACGTTTGAGTAGCCCTTTTCGTTATTTTCAGTCCATTATATCGACTGAAACTTTCTTGCCCTTTCTCTGAGCAACAGCCCGCATGAGGATACGGATTTCTTTGACAATCCTACCCTGCCGGCCAATGACCTTGCCCATATCACCGTCAGCGACACGCACTTCGAAAACGGTCTCGCCGCCGGCTTCGCGCTCGGTCACAGAAACCTCATCGGGATGATCGACGAGATTCTGTACGATGTAGGTCAAAAGTTCTTTCATGCCGGTAGCTTCTCCTTATTAGGCCTCGACCTTCTTAAGCAGGCCGCGTACGGTTTCGGTGGGCTGTGCGCCGTTTGCAATCCAGTACTGTGCGCGCTCCATGTCAACCTTAATCTTCTGTGCATCCTCTGCCATGGGATCGTAAACGCCTATCTCCTCGATGAAGCGGCCGTCACGGGGGCAGCGGGAATCAGCAACGACGATGCGGTAGTAAGGTGCCTTCTTTGCGCCCATTCTACGAAGTCTGATCTTTACCATTTATATTTCACCTCCAAAAATATTTCTTATATTACAAACGCTTTTGCGTATGTAAGCTGTTAGAATCTGAATCCGCCGAGTCCGGGCATTCCGCCGCCCATTCCGCCGAATTTCTTTTGCAGCTTCTTCATATTTTTGCCCGAAAGCTGCTTCATCATGCTCTGCATTGCCTCAAACTGCTTGAGCAGTCTGTTTATTTCAACAACGCTTGTTCCGCTGCCTGCGGCTATACGCTTTTTGCGGCTTGCGTTGAGGATTGACGGGTCATCGCGCTCCGCCTGAGTCATCGCGAGGATAATCGCCTCAATGTGACTAAGTCCCTTTTCATCGACCTTCGCGCCCTTGAGTGCCTTTGCATCAACGCCGGGTATCATCGCCGCGATGTCGTTTATATCGCCCATACCCTTGAGTGAGCGCATCTGATCAAGATAATCGGACAGCGAGAAGCGGTTTGCCTTGAGCCTTTCGGCCATTTCAAGTGCTTTTTTCTCGTCAAAGCTCTGCTCGGCTTTTTCGATAAGCGTGAGCACATCGCCCATACCGAGTATTCTCGATGCCATACGGTCGGGATAAAACGGCTCAATCTGATCGAGCTTTTCGCCGACGCCGATGAACTTAACAGGCTTGCCCGTGCTTGCCTTTATAGACAGAGCCGCACCGCCTCGTGCATCGCCGTCAAGCTTTGTGAGCATGACACCCGTGACGCCGAGTGCCTCATCAAAGGCGTTTGCGGCATTGACGGCATCCTGACCTGTCATCGCATCGACTACGAGCAGGATTTCGGCGGGCTCAACCGCATCGCGGATATTCTGAAGCTCGGTCATGAGCTCCTCATCAATATGCAGACGACCTGCGGTATCAAGGAACACGAGGTCGTTGCCGTGCTTCTTTGCGTGCTCGACTGCCGCCTTTGCTATATCTACGGGGTCTGTCGTGCCCATCTGGAACACGGGAATATCGAGCTGTTTGCCAACGGTTTCGAGCTGTTTTATTGCGGCGGGACGGTAAATGTCACAGGCGGCAAGCAAGGGACGCTTGCTCTGCTTGCGCATATATGCGGCGAGCTTTGCGCCGTTCGTTGTTTTACCCGCGCCCTGAAGTCCGACGAGCATTACAACGCTCGGGGATTTTGAGCCGATGTTCAGCTTCTGATTTTCGCTGCCCATGAGCTTTACAAGCTCTTCGTTGACTATTTTTATAACCATCTGCGCGGGAGACAGTGCCTCTAAAACATCTGCACCCGATGCGCGTTCGGTTACGCTTTTTGTAAACTCCTTGACGACCTTATAGCTGACGTCAGCCTCCAAAAGTGCCATGCGCACTTCCTTCATGGCTTCCTTGACGTCGGCGGCGGTCAATCTGCCCTTGCCTCTCAGCTTCTTAAAGGCAGCGTTAAGCTTATCGGATAATGATTCAAATGCCATTTCGTTGCCTCCTACTTAAGAATTTCGAGCTTTTCGGAAACAGACCTTACAAGCTCCTTTGCTCTGCCGTCGGTGATTTTGTCGAGCTCGTCAAGCTCGGTCTTAATCCTTGCAAGTGCCTCCGACTGCTCAGCAAAGCGCTTTATAAGTCCCGTCTTTTCCTCAATCTCCGTCATGGCTGCTTCTGCGCGGCGGATAATATCCCACACGCCCTGACGGGATATACCGCTTTGCTCGGCAATCTCTGCCAGCGAGAAATCTTCATTATAATGGAGGTCAAAGTACTCACGCTGTTTATCCGTGAGCAGCTCGCCGTAAAAATCGAACAGCATTGAACGCATGACTCTGTCAGTTTCCACGGCTATGCCTCCCTGTAAATCATTTTTGCTTTACAGAGTATATACCCGAAAAGTGCGGCTGTCAAGTAAAAGTTCTTGTCAGATAATAAGAATATTTCCATGTATTTGCGGTAAAACTGTCATTTATGACAATAAGCAGATTTTCGGAGGTCATTTTCATGGATACACAGAGCAAATTCTCTGATGCAGACAGGCTTTTTAAGCTCGCTGAGCAGTGCGCAGGGCTCAACAAATCCGTCGGCACTACAGCGACCAAGAGCATAATATCGGCACTCAATAATGCCGTTTCCCGCATTGACTCGGCTTATGCAAAAATCGACGCTCGCTTCAGTACAAGCGCGGATATTCCCTCCGCGTGTCAGTGGCTTCTCGATAACAGATACCTCGCCGTGCGCGAGGCGACTGATGCAAGCCGTGCCTTCGCCGCCGAAAAAAGGCTTCGGTGCTCGGAAAACGGCATTGTAATACTTGAGCTTGCAAAATGTCTTGTGAACGCAACGGGCGGAAAAATCAGCGAGGATAGGTGCCGCATATTCTTAAGCGGCTGGCAAAGCGCCTCGGTTTTGCCGAGACGTGAGCTTTGCCTTTTTGCCGAGGCACTGCGCGCGGCGCTCATATTCTCGCTGTCGGACAAATGCGCGGAGCTTTTAGCCTCGAGCAGTCCCGAGGGGCTTACCGACGGCTTTTGCGATATTTTCACCTCGCTTCGGCTTATATCCGAGCTTGACATGGGTGCGCTTATCGAGTCTGTGGATATTGCCGAGAGCTATTTAATGGCTGACCCCGCGGGAGTTTATCCCGATATGGACGAAGCGAGCCGCGCTTATTACCGCGATCGGCTTTCCGAGCTTGCGAGGGCAAATTCCATGGAGGAGCACGCTCTCGCAAAGCATATTCTTAAGCTTTGCAATCAGTCGGAGGGTGACGCCCGACACATAGGCTATTATCTTTTCGCAAAGCCACTCGGCAAGGAGAAAAAGGAACGCCGTGGCGGCTTATATATTGCGGCAAACGTGCTTTTTACCGCATTTATCTCACTTTTGTGCGGCTTTTTGTCGCACAGTGTCGCCGCCGCGCTTTTGCTTCTGCTTCCCGTTTCGGAGCTTACCAAAAATCTGCTTGACTATATAATTTTGCTGTGCGTCAAGCCCCGCAGACTGCCCGTGCTCGAAATGAAAAAAGGTGTGCCTGAGGACGCAAAGACCGTGTGCGTCATATCCGCACTGCTCACGGGCAAAGACTCCGCTGAGGTACTCGCACGCCGTCTTGAGGAGTTTTCTCTCTTAAACAGACGCGGCGGCAAAAACCTCATGTACG
>DCHB01000042.1:0-12058 GCA_002314685.1 Clostridiales bacterium UBA1763 | reverse complement strand
ACTCGCCGACCTGCCCGAGGCTGACACCGCCGTAACCGACGCGGACGACACACTGATAAGCTCTGCAATAAGTGCCGTAAACGCGCTCAACGAAAAATACGGCAGCGGGTTTTATCTTTTCACACGCCCTCGCACCGAGGACACGGGACGCGGAAAATTCTGCGGCTATGAGCGAAAAAGAGGCGCGGTGCTTGCGCTTGCACGGCTGTTGCGCGGCGAGAAAAGTGAGCTTTCGGTGTCGGCGGGCAAAGCGTCGCGGCTGAAGGGTGCAAAATACATTATAAGCCTTGACAGCGACACCAATCCCACTCCCGACAGTCTTTGCGAGCTGATTGGTGCCATTTCGCATCCCTTGAACAGGCCTCGGCTTGACAGAGAAAACGCCTGCGTTGTCTCGGGGCACGGCATTATTCACCCGCGTATGAGCTATGAGCTCAAATCCGCACAAGCCACTGATTTTTCACGATTTTTTACGGGTGTGGGCGGCACTGAGCCGTATTCGTCGCTGTGCGGCGAGCTGTATAACGACCTGTTTGAGCGCAGCGGCTTCTCTGGCAAGGGCATTATTGATGCCGAGGCGCTGATTGTCTGCTCGGATGCTCACATTCCCGACGGGCTTGTGCTGTCGCACGATGCTCTTGAGGGCGCATATTTAAGAGGCGGCTATTTGAGCAATACGGAATTTACAGACAGCTTTCCGACCTCGCCCGTGCCGTATTACAGACGCACTCACCGCTGGACAAGAGGCGATTGGCAAAACTCGCCGTGGATTTTCTCAAGAGGGCGCACTTTGCCCGACATTGAGCGCTTCAAGCTTTTCGACAGCTTACGGCGCAGTCTTGTCGCGCCCGCAAGCTTTCTTGCAATTTTGCTCGGACTTATTTATTCGGGACACGCGCTCATGCTCGCGGCTTTTACCGCGCTTCTCGCACTCGCGGCGCGACTTTTGATAGCATTGACGGAATACGGCACCTTAAAACGCGCCGATACGCAGATTAAATATCACAGCAGGCTTATAAAGGGCGTCTGTGCCGCATTTGTTCAGACCGCACTGCGTCTGTTGTTTTTGCCCTACGAGGCATGGATTTGCCTCAGCACTGCTATCTGCTCGCTGTGGCGTATGCTTATTAGCGGCAAAAGGCTTCTTGAATGGGAGACTGCCGCGCAAAGCGAGCTTAAAAAGCGCAATCTTATTAGCTATTTTCTGAATATGTGGGCGGCACCGCTGACGGGGCAGTTGCTTGTTGTTATGTCAACAAATATATTCGCAAAAGCTGTGGGTGTGCTGTGGGTATTTGCACCGCTGTCAGCGCTCGTTCTGACACTTCCCTCTAAGGCTGAGCGCGGAATATCGGATAATAACCGCGAGTATCTGCTCTCTTGTGCCGCGGATATTTGGGGATATTTCAAGACCTTCTGCACAGCTGAGGATAATTATTTGCCGCCCGACAATTATCAGGAGCAGCCGCCCGTCGGCACGGCGCATCGCACCTCGCCGACTAATATAGGGCTTGCGCTCGTTAGTGCGCTGTGTGCCCTTGACCTCGGAATTGCCGAAAAATCGGAGGCTGTTACGCTTATTGAAAGAATGCTCAGCTCCGTCGAAAGGCTCAGTAAATACAAGGGGCATCTTATGAATTGGTACGACACACGCACACTGCGTCCGCTTGAGCCCGAATATGTTTCGACGGTTGACAGCGGCAATATTTACGCCTGCCTTATAACACTTAAAAACGGCTTGACGGAGCTTGGATGCACTGAGCTTGCGGAAAGAGTGCGCATTTTAACCGAGCCTATGGACTTTTCGGTTTTGTTCGATAAGAGGCGACGGCTGTTTTACACGGGCATTGACCTTAATAAGGGCAAGCCCTCGAAAAGCTATTACGACCTCATGGCGAGCGAGGCGAGGCTGACAAGCTACCTTGCAGTTGCAAAGGGTGATGTCCCGCGTGAGCATTGGCGCAGACTTTCGCGTGCGATGCGCTCGTACAGAGGCTATCAGGGAATGGCAAGCTGGACAGGCACTATGTTTGAATATCTCATGCCCGAGCTGTTTTTGCCGCTTGCAAACGACAGCTTACAGTACGAGACGGCGAAATACTGCCTGTTCGTGCAAAGACACCGACAGTCGCCGTCAAAGGTGTGGGGCATTTCGGAAAGCGCGTTTTTCTCGCTTGACTCGGCACTCAATTACCGCTACAAGGCGCACGGCTGTGCTCAGCTTGCACTCAAGCGCGGTCAAAACCGGGAGCTTGTTATCTCCCCGTACTCGAGCTTTCTCGCACTGAAGCTTGAGCCCGATGCGGCGTGTGTAAATCTGCGCAGACTCGAAAAGCTCGGTGCAAAGGGTCAGTACGGCTTTATTGAGGCAGTGGATTTCACGCCCTCGCGGTGCAGAAACAGTACGGGCGAGGCTGTGCGATGCTATATGGCACACCACCTCGGCATGAGTATGCTCGCCATTGCAAACTGTCTGCGCGAGGATATCACGGTACGGCGATTTACGGCAGAGCCCGCGATGAATGCGTACAGGTGTCTGTTGGAAGAAAAACTGCCGCAAGGTGCCGCGGTTTTAAGGCTCAACGAGGGCGGATACGAAAAACAGCCCCGACAAACGGGCAGGAAGTGGGCAAAGCGCGGCACGGCTGTCGATTTTGAAAAACCCTGCTGCTGTGTGCTGTCAAATGGCAGATATAATATTATGTTAACCGAAAGCGGCATAAGCCGAGCCACCTGCGGCGATATGCTCGTTTACAAATCCCCGTTTTTACAGCTCGGCGAGGGGCACGGCACGGAGATGTATATAAAGCAGTCCGAGGTGCACACCTCTCTCCTGCCCGAGCCGAACCGAGCCGACGGATTTATGTGGGAAATGAGCGAACTATCCTGCAGCTTTTCATTTGAAAACGACTTATTTGAGGCAAAAACGGTAATTGCCGCCGCGGGCAGTGAGTGCGGCGAAATCCGCATTACTGAGCTTCACGCAAAAGCAGATATTGAGAGCGCGAAAATGATAATAAGCTTTGAGCCCGTGCTCGCAGGATTTGATGATTATGTTAACCACCCTGCATATTGGAGGCTCGGACTTGATTCAAAAGCGGACGGGAACTGTCTTATGCTTCACAGACTGCCGAGAGGAAGGCAAAACGAGCTTTGGCTGTGCCTTGCCTGCGATAAGACTGCCCTTTTCAGTGCTGACAGAGACGGTGGCACGGGTCATCTTTCAGCGCCGCTTGTGACGGTTAAAAGTCCGTTTTCACTCAAGGCGGGCGAGCATTTTTCGATACGACTTGCCTTGTGTGTTGGCGATAGTGCCGAGGGGGCTTTTATCGGTGCTCAAAGGATGCTTGCAATGGGCGTGAGCGAGTTCGGCTCTATGCCCTCGGCTTGTGCCGTTATGCTTCAGATGAGCACGGCTGAGCTTGATTTGGCGATGAGCATGATAGGCTCATTATGGTTTGAAAAAGCCGAAAAACCCTTTGTTTCCAAGCAAAAGCTATGGCAGTACGGCATCTCGGGCGATATGCCGATAATCTTTTGTCCGATTGACAAATCAGACAGTGAAACGGTGCAGTCAGTGACTAAGCAATTTTGCCTTTTGCGTGCTTGCGGGGTGTATGCCGACCTTGTTTTCCTCTGTGATGAGGGCGGCGAATACAGCCGTCCCGTTTACGGTGCCGTGCGCGATACGCTCGCTATACACGGTCTTGAAGAAATTTTAGGCGTGCACGGCGGCGTGTGGATTTTGCCGTCCGAGGCGGAGGAAGTAATTACGCACTGTGCAAGCTATATTATCGGCTCAACGCCGACTGAGCGCAAGACAGACACTCGGTTTATTCTGCCCGCTTTAACGCCGCGTTCCATGGATACAATCCCCAAATCCAATTACGGGAGTGATAATTGTTTCTCGTTTTATGTAAACCATTCCTTGCCGCCGAGGTTTTGGTCAAATATGCTGACTAACGGCTCCTTCGGCTATTTCGCCTGCGACTGCGGCATGGGAAATATGTGGTACAAAAATGCCCGCATGATGCGCATTAACCGTCTTATTAACGAGCCGTATTCCGTGCAGGGTCCCGAAAGCGTTGAATATATCAACAGCAACGGGCGTTTCAGTATTTTTGCCGCATCAGACGGACTTGACTGCCGCGTGCGCTTCGGCTTTGGCTATGCTTCTTGGGAGAAAAGCTTTGGAAATACGGGCATAAAATGCACCGCATTTGTGCCCTGCGGAATTGATGCGCGAGTATTCATTATAGAGCTTTTCGGCAATATCACGGGGCAGATAGCATGGAAAACAGAGCTTCTTTTATCCGATAACGACAACGATTACACTGCCGTCAAATGTGATTATGTAAACTCGTATTTCACTGCCTCGAGCGAGCGCTCAGCCTTTTCCAACTTGATTTTTAAGGCGGGATTTTCTCACTCACCCGAAGCTTGGACCTGCGATTTGCTCTCATGGCTCAAGGGCGATTTTGACGAAAAAACCGAGTGCCTCGCTTACCCGATATTCGGTGCGCTTATAAGCTGTCAAAAGGTAAATGTAATCGTCTGCGGCTGCTGTGAGGATGATAAGCTTGATTATTTATGTAAACCCGAAAACACATTTATTGAGCTTGAAAAAACGCAGATAGCATGGCTGAATAGTATGCAAAAGCTACACTTTGTCGGCTCGGCTCCGTTTGAGCATTATGTAAACGGTTGGGCGCCGTATCAAGCCATTGCCTGCCGCATAATGGGCAGGTGCTCTTTGTATCAAAGCGGCGGCGCGACGGGCTTTCGCGACCAGCTTCAGGACGCTGTTAATATGCTTTTGCTTTCTCCTAAGCTTGCAAGAGAGCAAATACTCACCTGCTGTGAGCATCAGTACGCGGAGGGCGATGTCATGCACTGGTGGCACACGCTTCCCGACGGCGACAGAGGCGTGCGCACCCGCTGTTCGGACGATTTGCTGTGGCTTGTGTGGGCGCTGTGCGAATACGTGGAGAAAACGGGCGATGCTGAAATCTGCTCCGAACTTGTATGTTATGTAAACTCGCCTGTGCTTAGTGATGCCGAAAGGGATAGATACGAAACGCCCTCCCGTTCAGACGATTTGACGACTGTATTAGAGCACGCAAGGCGAGCCGTTGACTGCTGTTATAATCGCGGCACGGGTGCTCACGGACTGTTGCTATTCGGCACGGGCGACTGGAACGACGGCATGGACAATATAGGCGGCGAGAGCGTTTGGCTGAGCTTCTTTTTTGCTCATACCGTGAGGCGCTTTGCCGACCTTCTATCTATGTTATGTAAACAAAATGTCGAGCATTACCGAGCTCTTGCAGCTTCCGTCGGCACTGCCGCCGACAGTGCCTTTGACGGCAGTCGCTATCTGCGCGGCTATTGGCGTGACGGCACGGCGATAGGCTTGGGCGAGTGCGCCGCCTGCCGCACAGACTCCATTGCGCAAAGCTGGGCGGCATTTTGCCCCGATGCCTCAAACAGCCGAATTGACACTGCGATAGACACTGCACTGGCAGAGCTATATGACCGCGAAAACGGACTGATTAAGCTTTTTGATCCCCCGTTTGACGCCGATGACCGAGACCCCGGCTATATCCGAAGCTACGGGCCCGGCTTTCGCGAAAACGGCGGGCAATACACGCACGCGGCTATATGGCTCGCTATTGCCTGCATTAAACGCGGCAGAGCAAATGACGGCTACCGCATTTTGTGCGACCTTCTCCCCTGCTCGCACGACTTAAAGCGTTATATGGCGGAGCCCTTTGTTTTGCCCGCGGATGTATATACCTGCACCGAGCACAATGGTCAGGCGGGCTGGACATGGTACACGGGCTCGGCGGGCTGGTATTACAGAGCAGTATTTGAGGAGCTTTTGGGGCTAAAGCTGTGGTCGGGTGCTCTGTATATCCGTCCGTGTCTGCCCGACGGATTTCCCGAATATCGCATAAAATGGACGGATAAGGAGGGAAAGGAGCACGATATTTCGGTTTCTGCGGGTGAAATTATGCTTGACGGCGAAAAATACGACGGAAAAGGGATACCATATAATTAAAAAGTGTGTTATACTGAGTTACTAAATTCAAAAACCACTGTGAAGGAGAATTGACGATGGAGACCGTCAGAACTCAGTTGCTTAACGGCGTATGGCTCACCGCCCTGCGCAGTGAAAAATTCAAAACGGGCTGTCTGAGCATAAATCTGCTTACTCAGCTCGAGAGAGATACCGCCGCATTCAATGCCGTGACCGCGTATGTTCTGCGCCGCGGCACACGCTATCACCCCGATATGCAGTCTATTGCCTCCGAGCTTGACGGGCTTTACGGCACGGGCATTGAGCCTATCGTGCGCAAAATCGGCGAAATTCAGTGCGTGGGCTTTTATGCGAGCTTCCCCGATGACAAATATCTGCCCGCAGGCAGTGATATTTTCGAGAAAACGGCACAGCTTACCTGCGAGATGCTGCTCACTCCGAATACGAAGGGCGGTCTGCTTCTGCCGCAGTACGTTGAAAGCGAGAAGGAAAAGCTGCTTGAGCAGATAAGAGGGCGCATCAACGAAAAACGCTCATACGCGATTTTCAGACTTGTTGAGCAGATGTGCGGATATGAGGATTACGCCGTTTCACGCTACGGCACCGAGGATACCGCCGAGAGCATTTACTATCAGAAGCTCACTAAGCACTATCGCAATCTTATTGCGACAAGCCCCGTTGAGATTTTCTACTGCGGCAGTATGGAGGCTGACAAGGTCGCCGCTGTATTGTCCGACGCGCTGTGCGGTATGCCGAGAGGCGAAATTAACTACGATATAGGCACCGACATCCGCATGAATGCCGTCGAGGACTCCGTGCGTATGTTTGAGGACAGGCTGAGCGTCACTCAGGGCAAGCTCGTCATGGGCTGGCGTCTCGGCGACTGCATGGAGGAGCCCGATTTTGCAGCGATTTACGTGTTCAATGCCGTTTACGGCGGCTGTGTCACCTCAAAGCTGTTTATGAATGTGCGCGAAAAGCTGTCACTTTGCTACTACGCGAGCTCACTTGTTGACACTCACAAGGGGCTTATGCTCGTATCCTCGGGCGTTGATTTTGACAAGGTCGAGGACGCAAAGGCGGAGATTTTCGCTCAGCTTGATGCCGTTAAGGGCGGCGAGGTAACGGCGGATGAGCTTGATGCGGCAAAGCGCGCCGTATATTCGGAGCTTCGCGGCTGTCTTGACTGTCAGGGCGAGCTTGAGGGCTTTTATCTCGCAAATACCATTGACGGGCTTGACTTTACGCCCGATGAGCTTGCGGCACTTGTTGACGAGGTTACGCTCGACGATGTCGTTGCTGTTGCAAACAGCGTTGTGCTCGACGCTGTGTATTTCCTGAGAAATGATGAGCAGGAGGCTGAGGCAGATGAACTGTAAGCACTACACAAAAATAGGCGAAACGCTTTATACTGCCGAGCTTCCCAACGGCTTGAGGATAAATGTTGTGCCGAAAACGGGCTTCAGACTCGCTTATGCCGTTTTTGCGACAAATTACGGCGGTGCGCACCGCAGATTTTTCCTTGACGGGCAGTGGCACGACACCCCCGCAGGTGTTGCGCACTTCCTTGAGCACAAAATGTTCGATATGCCCGACGGCGACAATGCGCTGAGCGTGCTTTCGGCAAACGGCGCTCAGCCTAATGCCTTCACCTCAAGCGGCATGACGGCATATTACTTCGACTGCACCGAGGGCTTTGAGGAAAATCTCAGTATGCTTCTGAGATTTGTCTCCACTCCCTATTTCACCGATGAGACCGTCGGCAAGGAGCAGGGCATTATCGGGCAGGAGATCGGCATGGTTGAGGACAGCGCGGGCTATGTTGTATATAACCGCCTCATGCGTATGCTGTACGAGCATAATCCCGTGCGTGATCAAGTCGCGGGCAGTGTTGAGAGCATTGCGGAGATTACCGCGCAGACGCTTTATGACTGCCACAGTGCATTTTATGCGCCGTCGAACATGGTGCTTTGCGTTGCCGCGGACTGCGACCCCGACAGAATTTACGAGCTTGCACTCGATATTCTGCCGAAGGAAAAGGCCGAAATTCCCCTTGCCGACTTCGGCGAAAAGGAGAACGAATTCCCGACCGAGGCATATCATGAGGAGCAAATGGAGCTTTCCGCGCCTCAGTTTATTATCGGTGCAAAGGTCACTCCCGCCGATAAGGGCGACTCTCTTCTGAGGCAGAAGATTGTTGCACAGCTTGCACTGCGCACGCTTTTCGGCTCGTCGGGCAAGTTTTACAACCGTCTGTACTCCGAGGGGCTTCTCAATCGCGACTACGATTATGAGATTGACTACACCGCGGGCATTGCTACTGTTATGATAGGCGGCGAGAGCACCGACCCGCAGGCAGTTTTGCGCGAGATTAACGCCGCGATTGCCGAGGTTAAGGCATCGGGACTTGACAAGGACGCATTTGAGCGTGCAAAAAAAGCCTCATTCGGCGCAAGACTGCGCGGACTTGAGGACTTTGACAATATAAGCATTGCACTCGTAACGGGACTTTTCGGCGATTATTGCTCATTTGACAGCTTTGAGGTTTTAGAGAGCATTCAAATCGGCGAGTGCGAGAGCTTTTTGACCGAATTCATGGCACCCGACAGACTTGCCATGAGCGTTATTACTCCGATAAGCAAGGTGTGAATATGACTGTTTTTAATGCAACAATGTTGAGGGATGCCTCCATAAGCTTCCCTATGCTCGGCGACTGGTCGGTAAATCCCCCGTACAGCTTCAGCTTTTTCGGCTACGAGGTTTATTTTTACGGCGTTATTATTGCAATCGGCTTTGTGCTTGCCGCGCTGTACTGCGCTAAGAGGGCACCCGAATTCGGCATAAGCTCCGACGATTTGTACGAGCTTGTGATATGGCTTATACCCACCTGCATAATCGGTGCGAGGCTGTACTACGTGCTGTTTAAGCTCGATCAATTCATCGCAAACCCCAAAAGCATCTTTGCAATACGCGACGGAGGGCTTGCAATCTACGGCGGCATAATAACGGGCATTATTGTCGGTGCAATATGGTGCAGAGTTAAAAAGCGCCGCTTAAGTGCCGTTGCAGACCTCATGTGCTTCGGTCTTTTAATCGGTCAGTCCGTCGGACGCTGGGGCAACTTTATAAACCGCGAGGCATTCGGCGCAGTCACCGATGTTTTCTGCAAAATGGGGCTTACGCTCGAGGGCTTTGGCACAATGTACGTGCACCCTACATATCTGTACGAAAGCTTTTGGAATTTAATCGGATTTATCGGTCTGCATATTTGGTCACGGAAGGGCGGCAGAAAATACGACGGTCAGGCGTTCTGGCTGTACGTGCTTTGGTACGGTCTCGGCAGGGCATGGATTGAGGGACTTCGCACCGACAGCCTATACATAGGCTCAACGGATATCCGCGTTTCACAGCTTTTGGCGGCGGTCAGCGCACTTGCCGCGCTCGCTGTTATGATAATAAAATCGAGAAAGCCGCACGAAAGCGAGGATTTGTTCGTCAACACACAGAAGGGAGAATGAGCATGGCTGACTACAAAAGCATCTTAAAGGGCACATTAAATGCCGTCGGCACGAAGGCAAAAAACTTCGTTGAAAGCGGAGCGCTCAAGGAAAGCTACGACCGCGGCACGACCACCGCACGCTGTTATGCAACCGTCGCAAAGCTCAATCTGCAGATAAACGGTGAGCTCGAGGAACAGAAAAAGACCTTCATAGAAATTGGCAGACTGTATTTTGACGAGCACCGCGACTGTGCCGAGGGTAAATATGCAACTCTTTTCCGTGAGCTTGAGGAGAGCGATAGGAAAATTGAGCAGATGCGCACCGAGCTTGAGGCTGTTAAAGCAACGCTTGAGGCATCGAAATCGTACAGTGCAGACCCGAATATTGTGTATTACATTGAGGATAAGGACAATGAATGATGTTATAAAATGCCTCA
Source organism: Clostridiales bacterium UBA1763 (assembly GCA_002314685.1). Classification (GTDB taxonomy): domain Bacteria; phylum Bacillota; class Clostridia; order Oscillospirales; family Oscillospiraceae; genus F23-B02. The sequence continues at coordinate 2,082 of DCHB01000042.1, read as the reverse complement.
CCGAGCGAAGAAGCGTAAGAAAATTCAAGCCCGAGCAGATAAAATGCTCCGAGCTTGAGGAGATTATCCGCGCGGGGCTTTATGCACCGACGGGTATGAACAGGCAGTCGCCGATTATGCTGATTGTGCAGGATAAAGAGGTTATTGCAGAGCTTTCACGCCTCAATGCCGAGGCAATGGGGCGCGAGGGCGACCCGTTTTACGGCGCACCTACCGTGGTGTGCGTGCTTGCGGATAAAAATGTTTTCACCTACCTTGAGGACGGCTCACTCGTCATGGGCAATATGCTCAACGCCGCGCACTCTCTCGGCGTTGACTCCTGCTGGATACACCGTGCGCGTGAGGTTTTCGACACCGAATACGGCAGACAGCTTCTCAGAAGCAAGGGCATAAGCGACGACTATGTGGGCATAGGCAACTGCATTCTCGGCTACCGTGACTGCCCCTTCCCCGAAGCACCTGCAATAAAAGCCGGCAGAGTATTCAATATATAAATATAGAAAAAGTCCCTCGGACTTTTTTGACAAGCTGAAAAAATGAAGCGGCTCATTGAGTCGCTTCATTTTTTATAAACATCATATCCATATCGCAGCTGCCGTCAATGCCGTTGACCTTTCCCTTGAAGCTGTATTGCCACAGCTCGTGCTCGTAATAGAAAAAGTCAAACGGTCCGATTGCCGATGCCCAGAAGGTGTAATCGGAAAGCCGCGAAAGCTCGTAGCCGTTATATCCCGTGTCGGAGTAGAGATATATTCCCGCTGAGTAGCCCGCCTCGGTCAGCGTACTGCAAAATGCCGCGGCGCAGTCTGTAAGCGTTGCGCCGTCAATATTATCGGTGCGGGCGTCGTCGTTTTCAACGTGCTCCCAATCGAACATTATGGGTAATTCAAGCTCGGCATCGCCTAATATTTTTAATGTATATTCAGCCTCCTGCCTTGCCTCCTCGGCGCTAATAGCCTGCGAGAAGAAATACACGCCGACCTTTATTCCCGCCGCCTTTGCTCCCGCAAAGTTCGCCGCAAACGAGTCGTCGGTATATAGCTCGCCGCTTCCGTAGTATCTGCCGCCTGCGCGGATTATGGCAAAATCAATGCCGCTGTCGGCAACCGCCTGCCAGTCAATATCGCCCTGATAGCCCGACACATCAATACCGCGCTCTGTTGTGTAGGCATCGGATATATAGCACGGCTCGCCGTTACTGTCCTGCGCAAAATCGGCGGGCACCATTGTATTCAGCGCGAGCCCGTCCTCGGGCACTATCCACATATACGCATCGCCGTTAAACACCGACACCATGCCCGCGTGCGGGTCAACCGTCGGCTCGGGTGCATTATGCGCCCTGTATGCCTTAATGAGCAGCAAGCCCAGCACCAAAAATGCGGAGGCAAGCAGAATTATCTGCACCGCGCTTATTCTGTACTTTTTTCTGCGAGTTTTTTTCATACAGCGCTCCTTTCGGTGCACTAAGCATAGCACAGACTGCGGCATTTTTCAATCCTCGAGTGTTTTAAGCAGTGACTTGCCGCCGTAGCGCAGACAGCCTTTGAGTCGCTCGCGTCCGCGCTTTATCGTTCTGCTGACGCTTGTAATGTGCAGTCCGAGCTCGTCGGCTATATCCTGCATACGCATCTGCTCTATGTAGTACATATACACAAGCTGACGCTGTCTCGGCGTGAGCTCCTCATCAATAGCACGGCGCATTGCCGATGCGGCACCGTCTCCCGCCTGCACAAGCTTAATAAAGCCGCGCAGTGCCTGATATTCCTCCTGCTTAGCAAACATATTCTGCTTTGATTTGTTCATTCGCATCATCTCCGTAGTAATTTTCGAGGTATTTTGACGTGGCAATGGTATCTCGCGCCATTGTCGAAAGCGTCGCAATTCTGCGTCTTATACGCATCTGCTCGGTTGAGCCGAGCTTTTCGGTTTCAAGCTTCTGATTGAGCTCCTTCATCCTTTCCCTGCACAGCAATCCGCTTTCTCTGTATTCGTGGGATAATTCTGTAAGTGTCATATTCTTCTCCTTTGCGGGGGGTAAATAAATTTCCGATTTTTCAATTTTTGTACGTTAGTCAATGATGT
>DCHB01000044.1:245-14264 GCA_002314685.1 Clostridiales bacterium UBA1763 | reverse complement strand
ACTGAGTTTGGCAAAAGCTGCTGCTTCACGGGGCACAGACCGCAAAAGCTGCCGTGGGGCTGTGATGAGAGCGATGCTCGCTGTGTTGAGTTTAAGGAAAAGCTTGACGCCGTGATTGCGGCTGTATATGAATCGGGCATTACGCATTTTATCTGCGGTATGGCGCTTGGCTGTGACTTATACTGCGCCGAGGCTGTTATAAAGCTTAAAGCCCTGCACTCGGATGTAACTCTTGAGGCGGCTGTACCATACGACGGTCAGGACGCGAAATTCAAGGAAGCTGACCGCAAGCGTTACCGCGAAATTCTCTACAACTGTGACAAAACGACGCTGACATCCGATTACTACACGCCCTCGTGCATGATGCGGCGCAATAAATACATGGTTGATAACTCAAATGTGCTCATCGCCTGCTACGACGGTCATTCGGGCGGCACATGGAACACAATTAAATACGCAATGGAGCAGGACAAGGAGGTCATCCACCTGCCGATAGAATAAAACAGAGAGTTCAAAATGAACTCTCTGTTTTTATTATTATATCAGACGTAGTAGTTGTGCTCAACCTTGTTGTCGTACCACCACTGGAGAATGGGGTCAACACAGTAAGCCATGAACTTCNNCTTCATATCAAGATTGAAGAAATAGACTGTAAAGAGCAGGGTGAAAGCGCCTGCGCCGCCACCTAAAACCATAAGAGGAATTTTAGCAAATTTTTTCATAGTTATTTCTCCTTTCTTACCATGCGTGCTCATCGGGCATGAACTCGAGAGTCGGATCCAGAGGCTCTTCACGCATAACGGTGCGCATGTATTCGCTAAACTCGTCGCGGATTGCCTGACGGGTGAATACGCGAGGATCGCAGAGGTCGTGGGAAACCCAAACAATGTGGATGCCGCGCTCACGTGCCTGGTCCTCAAACATACCGTGCATACCGGTCAGTGCCTTGCAGGACATATGCTCCCACATCATGACCATATCAGCGTTCATCTTCTCAACGTGCTCCCAAAGCTCGTCAACGAGAACCTCGTAGCCGCCGTGAGTCTTGTTGCGCATGATCATGTTCATGTTGAGGTATGCCATATCCTTATATGCCTGCTCATAGTTCTCGGGCTTGTTCTCTTCGCAGAACTGCTTATCGGTAACCATGGAGAGCATATCGGTAAGAGGAACAACACCCCAGCAGTTGACCATCCAGTAGAGCTGGTCGATGCAGTACTGAGGCTGAACACCCCAGACAATGCAGCGATGGCGGTACTCGGGAGCCATCATGGTCTTGTTCTTGTAGCCCTGATGTACGAGCTTCATGATCTTGTCTTCGATTGCGGGGAAGTCGGGGGAACGACCGCAGTTGCCCATATAGTCTGTGTCGTTAAACAGGGAGAATATTGCGCCGAAGAACTGAGGATAAGGTGTGGAGTTGACCTCGAGCCACTCCCAACGCTTGCGTGTTGTTGCATTTACGCGCTTGATTGCCTCAAAGTATGCGTCCCAATCCCACTTTACACCCATCTTCTCTTCGATCCATGCGATACACCTCTTCATATCCTCTGCTGCATAGTCGAGAACATCGGGAGCCTCGTGGCGCATGGGTGCTGCAAGCTGGAAGGTGGGAATACCGTACTCACGCTCAAGGCGCTTTGCAATAATGCCGTTGCCCATGAGGGAGCCGTCGCAGGTGGTGTTGACCTGAACTGCGCACTTACCGAGAACGGGGAAATCGTCCTCGATGGAGATGCCTGCCTCTGCCTCGGGCATGGGGCAAACGTCACCGGGGATGCCGAACTGCTGTGCGACATCGAGGTAGTGAGTGGTGGAGTACTGAGTCATGATGTTTGCAGAGAACATGGTGGGAATCTCACGCAGAATTGCCTTCAGCATGGGGAAGCCCATCATTTCAACGGTCATTGCGTTCTCATCGGTGAGCACGCAAATATCGGAGAACTTGGTATCATTGCCGCAGCGACGGTCACCGCGCAGAGCATTCTTGATGCACAGTGCAACGTCTTTTACGACGAAGTCCATTGCGGTGTGGGAAATACGCAGAGTCTCGTCACGCTGACCCATGGTGAATTTGTCCATTGCATGGGGAACTGCCAGATAGTTTGCCATCCAGCGGTAACGGAACAGGCCCTTGATTGCGCCCTTGGACATGGTAACATCAATTACGATGCTCCACAGGTAAATCCATCTGGTGAAATCATAAAGGGTGTCCTTAAGTCCACGCCACTCACGGCGTTTTCTTACCTTGCCGTTGTTAAAGAGCACGCCATACTGCTTATCGCCCTTTTTCTTTTTGGTGTTGTATACAACATCAACTGTCTTCATTTTTTGGCACCTCCCTGAATCTTTTTGATTTCCATGCTTTCTACGAATGCCTGAACGCGGGTACGCATCTGTCCCACGGAGGAAGCAATATTGTAGGGTCTGTTGACGCTCAGTACGGGATAGCCGTAATCCTGCTCAAGCATGGTGGCGCCGAGGAGCTTTTCGTATGCCCAGGGATCGCAGAAGTTGACCTGCTGATAGATAATACCGTCAGCACCGAATTCCTCAGCGAGGTCTGCAACATACTGCTTTCTGCCGTAAACCTTTTCCATGTTCATGTAACGGGGGCACTGGCTGAGCATTACATAGTGACGGCAAACCTGAGTGAGTGCATCCTCATCATCAGTCATGGGAATGGGAACTCTGCCGGGGAATGTGCCGAAGCAGTAACGGTCACAGCAAACATAAGCACCGCACTCTTCAATAACTCTGAGAAGCTCAACATCGTCGATCTCGGAGCCTACGAGCTCAACACGGACTCTGTACTTCTTGTCATCGGGAGTTCTGTTCTTGACCTCTTCAAGTGTCTCCTTGAGGATGTCCTTAAGCAGATACTTGGGGCAAACGTATGTAGCAAGGCAGAATACCGCAAACTCATAAGCGGTAATTCTGGGATACTCTTCCTTGCGGAGCTCGCTGAGAGCCATTACAAGCTCACAAATCTCGTTATGCTCCTTGACTGCCTTTCTGATGGACTCATCGGAAATGTCGATTCCGTAGTTCTTGTTCAGAGGATTAAGAATGTGGTTGATGCACTGCAGCTTCATAAGCTCAACGCCGTTATCGTCTGCCTTAAGTGCAATTTCCATGTTCTCATAGAAGAACTTATCCTTGCCGCCGTCCATAGTGTGCAGAAGCTCCATATTCTCTGCGGCGCGGTTGATCATTGTGCAGCCGTCGGGTGCAACGAGGCAGTCTGCAAAGTTATAGCCGCCCTCAATTGCTCTTTCGAGAAGTGCACGGCTGTTTTCGCAAAGAAAGCTGGTCATGTAATAGGTTGCGATATCCATTGAGCCTGTGTTCGGAGCAAAAAGGCGTACGCCGAATGCGTTACCGAGGTTCATCAAGGGCTCGGGAGTGTTCTCGCAAAGGAACGCTGCGCAAATTTTTCCTTCTGCTTTGGCCTTTTTGATAAGCTCATTATTGGCCTCTTGCAGGAGGTTTTCTACATAAGTCAGATGCTTTAGATCTCTCATATAATTTCCCCCATTTCAATTAAATAAAGCATATTAGTATAGCATTTTAATATGACTTGTTAATATTTTATCGCTTTTTTTCAATATAAGCAAGCGTTTATTCATTTTCTCTATTTTGTATAGTACGGGCATGAATTTTTGTGCAAATTAACGACACAATAGAGAAATTGTATATAAAAACACCTTCGACTGTATTTAATCGAAGATGTTTTGTGTATATTTCTTATGAAAAACTTACTTTTCAGCGGACTGTTCGGAAGGCTCTTCCTTTTTCTTTGCAGTAAAGAGACCTGCAGACTCAACAAGCTCCTTAAGACCGACGTGATTTTCGTACATAACGAGCAGGCGCTTTTCAATTACTGCCCACTTTTCCTCAACCTCTATGTCGGTTGCGGCAAGGCGCTTCTTTGCGACCTCTTCTGCCTCGTTTATTATCTCGTCTGCCTGCTGCTGTACGCTCGTCAGTGCCTCCTCAGACTTCGCTGAACGCTTCTTGATGTTTTCAAGATAGGTTTCTGCGGTTGCCTGTGCGGTTTCAAACAGCTCAGTGATTTTTGCGGCGGCATCTGCGAGATTGCCTGTCTCGCCTACTTTTATTTCAAAATTATCTATTGTTGCCTGAAGCTCAGCGACCTTTGCCTTAAGCTTTTCGATTTCCTGCTCCTGGTCGTGCATGACCATCATCATTTCGTTCTTGGAAAGGTTCATTGTATCGTTTTTCATGCTTTATTTTTCCCCTAAATAAAAATTTCGCTTAATTCTATCATCTGAACAAATATAATGCAATAGTATATCCGCTTCTAATAAAAATATTATTTCGGTCTCAAAGAGGGAGCTTTGCTCCCTCTTTAGTATTTATTTCGCTTTTGCGGATACTGCGGTGCTGTACGCAGAGGTTGCACCCGAGTTGGAGCTGCAAACCGCCTTGACCTTGTAGTAGTAGGTCTTGCCTGAGGTCACCTTGGTATTTGTGTAGGTGAGCTTGCTTGTTGTTGCGTACTTTGAGTAGGTCTTGCCACCGTCGGTTGAACGGTAGATGTAGTACTTATCCGCACCGTCAACAGCCTTCCACGAGAGCTTCGGGTCGCCGTTTGAAAGCTTTATTGTAACTGTCGGTCTTGCACAGTCACAGCTGATCTTTACGGCGGCACTCTTTGCGGAGTTTGCATCGGAATTTGCATTGCATACTGCGACTACCTTGTAGTAGTACAGCTTGCCAGCCTTTGCACCCGCATTGATTACGCTTGTTGAGGTCGATGCGCCGATGTATTCAAAGCTGTCTCCGTCGGTTGAACGGTAGATGTAATACTTGTCTGCACCGCTGATTGCCGACCATTTAAGCTGAATTTTGCCCGTAGCTGCAACATTTGTTACTGTAACGACAGGTCTTGCAAGCTTAATAAGACGGCTGACGGGGGCGCTGAGTGCGGAGTTATAGCTGCTGCCAGAGGTGGATATTGCTTTTACCTTATAATAATAGGTCTTTCCTGCCGTTGCGGAGGAATCTGTATAGCTCAGGCCGCTTGATTTACCTATATAGGAAAATCCGCTGTCTTCCTTTGTACTGCGATAGACATAGTAGCTGCTTGCGCCGTCAATGCTCTCCCACTTGATTATCGCCTTACCCGAGGAGGTGCTGTTTGTTATTGTGATTACTGGTCTTGCGCAGGTGCAGGCGCGTGACACGACATCACTTTCAATGCCGTATGAGCCGTTTGTGCCCATTGCCTGTACCTTATAATAATAGGTCGTGCCCTCTATTGCGCTGTTATCCACAAAGGAGGTAGTGGTAGTCTTGCCTACCTGAACATACTTGCCGTCCTTGCTTGTGCAACGCCACACCTTGTAGTATTCAGCATCGGCGACCTCGTCCCAAGACAGAGAAATCTTGCCTGTGTCACTTGCTCTGCTGATTGTGACATCGGGTGCATCACAGCAGTCGATTGCCTGCTTGCACATTGAGCAGATGTTATCCTCAGAGCAGTTGTGCTTTGCGAGCTTTGCGCCGTAGGTTTCACCGCATTCGGTGCAGATTGCAGGAGACTGGCAGGTTGCCGTGCCGCCCGAGTGTGCTTCCTTGGCACTCAGCTCATACCATGATTCGCTGATGTTGATACCTGCCATTTGAAGCTCAGACTTGAGGTCTGCAAGAGTCTTGCCGCAGCGCTGACAGCCGAGCCAGTGGCACTCATCATCGTGGCAGTGGTCAATATCCTTGATGGAAATATTCTTTATAATATTGTCAATGGACAGAGTTTCGCCGCCGCTTATAAGCTTTGTCACTATATCGGTATAGTTTGTACTGCCGATCATCGACTTGAGAGTTGAAAGGCTTACGCTGCTCAGATTTTCAATTCCGGGGTGCAGATCGTGTCCGCCCTTGATTACGAGGTCTTCCTCGGTGCAGGCATACTTGCCGGCAGAGTCCTTATAAAGGTTGAGGCAATCCTTGCACTTGTAGTGCTCCTGCATACCGTCCTCGGTGCAGGTTGCATCTACTGCAGCTACATACACGAGGTTTTTGCAGCCGCCCTCGCAGGGGTCAAAGTAGTAGTTGCCCTTCTTCAGGCATTCACCGCAGCCGAGGCAGTAGGTATCGCCTGTGTAGCCGGGATTTGCGCCGTCGGGCTCACACGCGTTTCTTACCTCTGTGGCACCTACATGGTTGTTCTTATCGTAATCACCCGTATCGTAATCGCACAGAACGCAGTTCTTTGAGCCTGTGCAGCAGGTTGCCGTCGAGGACAAAAGTGTGTGAGTTTTATATGTGCTTTCTATTACATAACCGCAATACTTGCACTCGTACCAATGTGCAAGCTCGTCGTAATTCTGCTGATAAAGAGTCGGGTCGGGAATTTCAGTTACAATAATACTGGTCTTGTGAGTCTTTTCGGCGATGGTGACTTCCTCGAGTGTTGTCTCGGTTGTCAGTGCCTCATCGCTGTAAAGCTTACCGCAAACCTTGCATTCCCAATACTCGGTGTTGCCAGCATGGTGATTTTCGCACTCCGTGCAGGTTGCATCGACTGCCTCGTGGTGTACTACAACACCGCTGGAGGGGTCTGTGTGCTTGCACAGCTTGGGAATTTCCGTGCCCTTTTCAATCATGGTGTTGCAGTCGGTGCACCATGTATCGCCCGAGTAGCCTGTCTTCTTAATGGTGGCATCAACAGCGTTGCGCACCTCGGTATGGGTATGGTTATCGGGGTCAAGCTCGCCGTAGCTGAAGCCGCAGGTGGAGCAAACCGCCTTATCCTTGCAGGTTGCAGTACCGCCCGAGTGGGTGCCGATGTTCTTTATTGTGAAGCATCTTGTGCATTCCTGAGCATGATAGTAAGTGCCGTTATCTTCAAACTCAATCCATACATAGTTATGACCGAATTTATCAATCTTTACATCGCTCTTGCTTTCATACTTACTTGTGCCTGCGGCGTCTCTGTAATAGTTGCCGCAACCGGTGCACTCCCAGTATGCTCTGCTTCCGTCGGTTGTGCAGTTAGCTTCAGCATAGGCGTGCTCAACAAGATTGGTGTGATTATTCGGATTCTTTGCGATTACGACATCGTCATCATCGCAGGTCTTGGTCAGTGCCTCGTCCTGATAATAGGTATTGCAGTCCTCGCACTTCCAATATTCAATGTTGCCCTTATCACAGCAGGTTGCATCCTTTGCTTCGACATGAGTTACATTCACATGGTTGTTCGGATTCTTGCTTCCCTCGCTCTTGAGCTTGAGAAGAGTGGTGGTCTGAGTGCCTTCGGCATCCTTGAACATCTGTCCGCACTCAGAGCAAACCCAATACTCGGCAACGCTCTTAGAGTCGCAGGTGCCCGCTACGGCATCAACGTGCTCAAGAGGCATTACGTGAGTTGTGAGCTTTGCAATAGTATAGGTGCTGGATGTAATCTGAGTCGTTGCATCCTCATCCGCAAAACAGCGTCCGCAGTCGCGGCACTTGTAATACTCAATATTTCCCTCGTGTGCACAGGTGGCATCGAGAGCTTCGACCTTATAGACATTTTCGCCGTAAACGTGTGACTCGCACACGCGGTTTACGGTAAGAGAAACGGTGTTGCTGAATACAATTGCCGTGTCATATTTTATATATGTACCCGTAATATAATACACAACACAGCAAACGTTCTGACCGCTTTGCTCCTCCTGCACATTGGAGAAGGTCAGAGTTTTACCGTCGCCGAGCTTTGCACTGCCGAAAATATTGGCAATGTCGCTGTCGAGACACTTGCCCGCTGTTTTTACCGCGGCAAGCTTTGTTGTGTCAATGGCAGTCGAGTCGGGGTCGTACCACAGGTACTTCAAGCCGCCGTTAGACAGCGCATCCGTATTCACCGCCGTGATAGTGAACACAGCATCGTCACCCGGGTTTACGGTAACATTTGTCGGCTGTGTGATAATTGTTGTCGCTGCCGAGCCTGCCGCAAATGCGCCAAACGGAATAAGCGAGAACAAAAGCACAACTACAAGAGCCAGACTTAATACTCTTTTCTTCATAATGTGCCTCCTTTGTCGAAACACTGATATTTATACTTATAACGAGGATATTATAGATTGAAAATTTGTCTAATTCAAGTGTTTTTGTCACCAATTTGCAATTTGTTCACAGTTTACATAATTTTATTCATATTTTTGTGCAAAATGGCATTGTTAATAATTTATTTTTCGTTGACAGAGGGGTTTTTCTCTGTTATATTGACCTCAACAAACCGATGATTAAGAGTAGTAGGTTTTTCGGAAGCTCACAGAGAGTCGTAGGTGCTGAGATGCGGCAGTGGAAGAAAGGCTGAATGGACTTATGAGGGCAACCGAAAGCGGCATAGCCGTTAGTAGTAGTTGACGGGGCGTACCCGTTACAGTACGGACTGCATGACTGTGCAGGTTAAGCGGGTGATTTATTTCATCAATTTGGGTGGCACCGCAGAAATTATCTATTCTGTCCCATATCTCTTCGGAGATATGGGGCTTTTTTTATTTTGGAGGACTTATGATTTTACTGACAAAACGATGGCGACACTGCACATAATATGTACGAATAACTGTAAATGAAAAATTTTAGGAGAAATTATTATGAAAAAGATTATTGCCATGCTTTTATGCTTAATGCTTTGCCTTTCCGTCTGCGCCTGCGGTGGTGTAAAAAACGACATACCCTTAATCGGCATCTGCCAATACGGCGAGCACGCCTCGCTTGACAACTGCCGCGCGGGCTTCATTCAGGGACTTAAGGATTCGGGACTCGTTGAGGGCGAGGATTTCGCTATCGACTATCAGAACGCAAGCTTTGATGACAACATCAACAGTCAGATAGCGCAGAGCTTTGCCGCTAAAAACGTTGACCTTATGTGCGCTATCGCAACACCCTCCGCAATCGCCTGCTATGCCGCGGCTGAGGAGAAGGATATTCCCGTTATTTTCACTGCAATAAGTGACCCAAAGTCGGCAAATCTCACCGAGGGCAACATTACGGGCACCTCCGATAAGCTCCCCGTAGAAGCTCAGCTTGAGCTCATCCGTGCCGTTCAGCCCGATGCAAAAACTATCGGCATTGTTTACACCACAAGCGAATTAAACTCTGTCTCCACTATCGAGGAATACAAGGCTAAGGCTCCCGAATTTGGCTTTATTATTGAGGCAATCGGCGTTACAGCCTCGGCCGAGGTAACGCAGGCGATTGACACGCTCATCAGCAAAAATGTTGATTGCATCAGCAATCTCACGGACAACAATGTTGTCGGTGTACTCGCCTCCGTGCTTGAGAAGACAAACGAGGCGGGCATCCCCGTTTACGGCAGTGAGGTTGAGCAGGTTAAGCTCGGCTGTGTTGCATCCGCGGGCATTGATTACTACGAGCTCGGCATCATGACGGGCAAAATGGCGGCAAAGGTGCTCAAGGGCGAGGCAACTGCGGCAGATATGGAGTATGAGTCCGTAACGGATTTTGCCTACTATATAAATTCCGAGGCACTGAGCAGCATGGGACTTACCCTCCCCCAGTCGATTGCAGATGTTGCAGTTGAGGCAAAATAATATTCGGAGCCAATAAAATGCTTGATATGATAATAAGCACGGTGACGCAGGGCTTAATTTATGCCCTGCTGTCATACGGCATTTTCATTACTTACAAAATACTCGATTTCCCCGACCTCACGGTTGACGGTTCCTTCCCTCTCGGTGCCGCCGTAACTGCGGTTTTGCTCGTCAAGGGCTTTAATCCCTATCTCGCCCTTTTCGTTTCAATGGCGGCGGGTGCTGNNGCTGTCGCAGGTCTTGCAACGGGGCTTATTCATGTGCGTCTCAAGGTGCGCGACCTCTTAGCGGGAATTATAACAATGACGGCGCTGTTTTCCGTCAATCTGCAGATAGGCGGCTCAAATCTTGCCGTTGAGCGTGCGATTGATACAATATTCACCGCAAAGCCGACAATGCTTCTTTTCGGCTCAATGCCGCTTTTATACCGCAAGCTTATTGTATCGTTCATTATCGCTCTTATATTCAAGCTTCTGCTTGACGCATATCTCAGAACGAAAAACGGTATGCTATTGAGGGCTGTCGGCGATAATAGTGCACTTGTGACAAGCCTCGCCATTGACAGCGGGCGGTATAAAATTCTCGGTCTTGTGCTTGCAAACGCACTTGTTGCTCTTGCGGGAGCACTTGTCTGTCAGGAGCAGAGAAGCTTTTCGGCGACAATGGGCACAGGTCAGATGGTGTTCGGTCTTGCAACGGTAATAATAGGCACTACCCTCTTCAAAAAGCTCGATTTTGTAAAGGGTACGACGGCAGTCGTTATAGGCAGTGTGCTGTATAAGGCGTGTATTCAGATCGCCATTATAGCAGGACTTCCCGCAAACCTTTTGAAGCTTGTGACCGCGGTTTTGTTCCTTATTATTCTCGTACTCGGTAGTATGAAGGGCGGTGTTAAGAAATATGCTGGAGCTTAAAAACGTTACGAAAACATATAATCCCGGCACCGTGACCGAAATGTGTCTGTTCAGGGACTTCAATCTGTCCGTAAAGGACGGTGAATTTGTCTCCGTTGTTGGCAGTAACGGCAGCGGAAAGACCTCCATGCTGAACATAATCTGCGGCACGATCCCCATTGACAGCGGCGACTGCACAATAAACGGCAAAAGCATCTTGAAGCAGAAGGATTTTGTGCGCTACAAAAAAATCGGCAGAGTGTATCAAAACCCCTCAATGGGCACCTGCCCCGATATGACAATACTCGAAAATCTGTCCCTTGCCGACAACAAGGGCAGGCGTTACGGGCTGAGCATGGGTGTATCCAAAAAGCGCACTGAGCTTTACCGTCAGCAGCTCAAAGAATTGGGACTCGGTCTTGAGGATAAGCTCAATGTAAAAATGGGCTCACTCTCGGGCGGTCAGCGTCAGGCGGTTGCTCTTTTAATGGCAACCATGACTCCGCTTGATTTTCTGATTTTGGATGAGCACACCGCGGCGCTTGACCCGCACACAGCGGATATTATTATGGAGCTTACGGACAAAATCGTGCGTGAGAAAAAGCTCACCGCGATTATGGTCACGCACAATCTGCGTTATGCCGTTGAGTACGGCTCGCGGCTTGTCATGATGGATAAGGGGCAAATTGTCCTCGACATCGACGGGGACAAGAAGCGCGAAACAAAGGTTGATGACATTCTCGGCATTTTCACCTCCATTTCAATAGAGTGCGGTAACTGAAAACATATCTCCCCTCGGATTTTCATATACATTGAGTATGTGAGCCAAGGGGAGTGGTGTATGTGCATACAAATATTGAGGAGCGTGCCTGCGAGCTTGCGGAATATATAATCGAAAACAAAGCCACCGTCAGAGCCGCCGCAAAGCAGTTCGGAATTTCAAAAAGCACTGTGCACAAGGATCTCACGGAGAGGCTGAAAACAGTTAATCCGCCGCTGTACGGCAGAGTGCGGGAGCTGCTTGATATTAACAAAGCCGAGCGCCACATAAGAGGCGGCATGGCAACAAAACGAAAGTACAAGGGAGAACAGGCAGACTAAATCTGCCTGTTCTTTCGCTGTTTGCTGGTCTTTCCTACCGACAGATTTGCTTTTTGTCAGTCTCGGAGAGCATTTTCAAGCAAATATCGGGCAAAATAACTGCGGTGATAAAAATGACTAAAACGCTCGGGAAGCGAACATATAATCTGAACAACCCGCCGACTGTTGCCGCTACCGCCGCCGTGGTCGGTCAAAAAGAGGGCGAGGGCCCTCTCGGGCGGTATTTTGACAGCATATCCTACGACTCGTATTTCGGGGAAAAAACTTGGGAAAAGGCCGAAAGTGCCATGCTGAGGCAATGTTTTTTGACCTGCTGTGATAAGAAAAATATTTCTCCCGACGAAATTCAGGCAATCTTTTCGGGTGATCTTCTCAATCAGTGCGTGGGTTCTGCCTTTGCGCTTAAGGATTTCAATGTCCCCTACTTCGGTCTTTACGGGGCGTGCTCAACCATGGGCGAGTCACTCGCCTTGGCGGCTATGGCGATTGACGGCGGCTTTTGTGACACGGTCTGCGCCGTTACAAGCTCACACTTTTGCTCATCGGAAAGGCAGTACCGCTTCCCTCTTGAGTACGGCGGTCAGCGCACACCGACCTCGCAGTGGACCGTCACGGGCTCGGGCGCCGCTATTCTCTGCGCAAGCGGTAACGGTCCGTATATAACGCATATTACCCCGGGTATTATTACCGATGCGGGCATAAAGGATGCAAACAACATGGGCAGTGCTATGGCACCTGCGGCATACAGCACTCTCAAAGCACATTTTGAGGATACGGGGCGCAGTCCCGAATATTACGACACCATTTTCACGGGAGACCTCGGCATTTTAGGGCACGACGCTGTTGTAGATTTGTTTGAACGAGACGGCATCAGCCTCGGCAAGCATTACACCGACTGCGGAATAATGATATTTGACTTAAAAAAGCAGGATGTTCACGCGGGCGGCTCGGGCTGTGGGTGCTCGGCATCGGTTTTTGCCTCATATATTATGCAGGGCTTTGAAAGAGGCTTATGGAGCAAAATTCTATTTGCGCCGACGGGCGCACTCATGTCGCCTACAAGCACCCAGCAGGGCGAGAGTATTTTGGGAATATGCCATGCAATTTCTATTGAATCGGCGAAGTGAAGTGAAATTATGGATATTTTTATACAATATATAAAGGTTTTCGCTGTCGGAGGTGCGCTTTGTGCTGTCGGTCAGCTTCTAATTGACAAGACGAAGCTCACTCCTGCGAGAATTCTGACCTGCTTTGTTGTTGCGGGTGTTATTCTGTCGGGCATTGGCTTATACAAGCCGCTTGCCGATTGGGCGGGTGCGGGCGCATCCGTGCCGCTGACGGGCTTCGGCAATATACTTGCCGAGGGCGTTGAGAAGGCAGTTCATGCTGACGGCTTTCTCGGTGCCTTCACGGGAGGCTTTACCGCATCAGCCGCAGGTATTTCAGCCGCCGTATTCTTCGGCATAATTATTGCGCTTATTTTTAAGCCAAAAGAGAAAAAATAGGTACAGTCAGTTTGACTGTACCTATTTAACATTATGCTATTACTGCTTTGCAGCGTCTGCCTTGCCAAGCTCCAGGCACTTCATGTTGCCGGGGAGGAACTTTGCCTTGCGCTCGCCGAGCTCGTAACGGATTGCCTGCTCCATGATCTCGTCGGAGCAAACAGGGGACTTCTCAAGAAGAGCACCGAGGATTGCAACGTTTGCACCCTTGGGGTTGCCTGCTTCTTCTGCAATGCGGTTTGCATCGCAGTAAACAACGTTGATGTCGGTACGCTCTGCCTTGCGGTCGATGAGGGAGCTGTTGATAACGAGCAGACCGCCGGGCTTAACATGAGACTCGAACTTGTCGAGAGAAGGACGGTTCATGGCAACAACAGCGTCAGCCATGTCAACCAGAGGAGATGCAACGGGATCGTCGTTTACGATGACGGAGCAGTTTGCGGTACCGCCACGCATCTCAGGGCCGTAGGAAGGCAGCCAGGAAACGTGCTTACCGTCGAGCATGCATGCCATTGCAAGGAACTTACCGATCAGGAGCATGCCCTGACCGCCGAAGCCAGCGAATATATACTCTTTCTTCATATTATTCGGCCTCCTTGTCTTTCTTTACGCCGAGGGGATAGTAAGGAATCATGTTCTCTTCCAGCCACTTAAGTGCCTCAACGGGAGACAGACCCCAGTTGGTCGGGCAGGTGGACAGAACCTCAACAAGGCAGAAGCCCTTACCCTGCATCTGATAGGTAAATGCCTTCTTGATTGCCTTCTTGGTCTTGTTGATGTTCAGGGTGTTGTTAACTGCGCAGCGCTCAATGTAGTATGCACCGGGAATGGTGGAGAGCATTTCTGCAATGCGGATAGGTGCGCCGCACCATGCTTCGTCACGGCCTCTGGGAGAGGTGGTGGTCTTCTGGCCTACGAGAGTGGTAGGAGCCATCTGGCCGCCGGTCATGC
>DCHB01000044.1:0-147 GCA_002314685.1 Clostridiales bacterium UBA1763 | reverse complement strand
GGTCGCCGTCGCCCTGATATGTGAATACCAGTGAATCGGGCTTTGCGCGCTTTATGCCTGTTGCAACAGCAGGTGCGCGGCCGTGTGCAGCCTCAAACATATCAACGTTGAAATAGTCATAGGCGAAAACAGAGCATCCGACAGGAG
>DCHB01000011.1 GCA_002314685.1 Clostridiales bacterium UBA1763 | reverse complement strand
GTCTCCATGTGACTGTCAACATACACTCTGCTCCCTGCTCTGTTTTTAATAACAATCTTCGGAGCCGCACTTATCTCGCGGCAGGTTTTTAACCCCATAAACAAGATTATCGAGGCGGCAGATTCCATCTCCGAGGGCAGTGACCTGAGCGCAAGAATAAACCTGAGCAGAGCACCCTCCGAAATGATGGCACTGGCAAACACGTTTGACAGTATGTTTGACCGACTTGAAAAATCCTTTGACTCGGAGCGTCAGTTTACCTCCGATGCGTCACACGAGCTGAGAACGCCCATAACCGTCATCCACGCGCAGTGTGAGCGCTCACGGAGAAAGGATGCAAGCCGAGAGGACTTTATTGAGTCAATCAATATAATTGATGAGCAGAGCAAGAGGATGAGTGCCCTTGTAAATCAGCTTCTGAGCATAACAAGGCTTCAGCAGGGCACCGACAGATACCCTCTCAGCCGTTCCGAGCTGAGCCGATTTGTCAGAACCTGCTGTGAGGAATTTGTCTGCGATGAGCCGCGCGGGATAAGCCTCGAGCTCAATATCCCCGAGGGCATTGAGGCAAGGTTTAATCCGACTCTGATGTCAAGCGTCATCCACAATCTGCTCCAGAACGCTTATAAATACGGGCGAGATGACGGGCACATTCTCGTGTGCCTCGGCGAGGATGACGGCGGTTGTTATATCTCTGTTGCCGATGACGGTATCGGCATGGACGAGGCAACTATGGATAATATATGGAACCGCTTTTATCAGGCGGACAACTCAAGGGGAGAAAACTGCGGAGCAGGGCTCGGGCTTGCGCTTGTGAAGGAAATTGTCGCACTCCACGGGGGAGAGGTCAGCGTTGTAAGCGCTGTCGGCGAGGGAAGCACCTTCACCGTGACTCTCCCGAGATAACTTCGCATTTTGCCGCAAAGCCCCGCCATGACCTCTTGTGTGGGCATAAAAAACTAATGCAGTGATTGATAATTGTATCAATCACTGCATTAGTTTTGTAATTAGACGCAAATTTTAATACAAAACGCACCCAATGCCTTTGCAATCGTTAAAAAGCACAATTTTTGCACTGTGCAGACCGCCGAGCTTTTCTTTCACATATTCGTTGATAATAGAGTAATACGGGATTGTGATCTCCCAACTCATTCCGCAAATCAATCCAATATTATTCCTGCGAAACACGCGTGTCCAGAAGAACAGCAGCTACAATGATAACTGCGCCGAGAAGCCCCAC
Organism: Clostridiales bacterium UBA1763; assembly: GCA_002314685.1. GTDB lineage: Bacteria > Bacillota > Clostridia > Oscillospirales > Oscillospiraceae > F23-B02. Next base: position 11,898 of record DCHB01000011.1, on the reverse strand, counting down.
GCCTGAAAGGGTTTCGCGGAGGAGAAGGAAGGATGCCGCAGCTGTAAGAATTGGTTGTGTGCACTGAAACATTGATACTGTGCGAGAGCTCAGATGCTTAATTGCGATGTTCTGCAGCAGATAAGCCAAAATGGTGCAGGTGATAGCGAGATAGGCCACGACAGCCCACGCTGCGGGCTTCACAGACGAAAAGACGCCTGCATCCTCAAAAATCAAGGCGCACAAAAGGCTGATAACCGCAGTTGTTCCCGCTTGAAGTGCTGTAAAAACGACAGGGTCCATGTCTGCAACAGCAGTTTCTCCGAAGACCAGCATACCTGCGAGGAAAATGGCGCTGAGGAGTGCCAGCACATCACCTGCACTGAAAGAAAAACGTCCTCCATTGCAGCAGAGGAAGTATAGACCTATAACCGCCAGAAGCTGCAAAGGCAAGTGTTTGACTACATATTTTTTGCGAAGCACAATTGCCCCGAGGATTGGTGTGAAAAGAACGGGCAAGGACATCAGAAATCCCACATTGGTTGCAGATGTAAGGTTTAGTGCAAGATTGATAGAAATATAAGCTGCCGTTCCGCAAATTGCAGAAGGAAGCCAGACCTTTACAGAGAATTTTTTCAGTGCGTCAAAAATATCCTGCCACTTGAAGACCGCAAACAGGGCAGCGGCCAGCGCAAAGCGAACTGCCAATAACCAAAAGGGGGTAAGACTCTCGTAGGCTACTTTGGTCAGCGGGTTTCCAAAGCCATATACAAGGCTTTGAATCAGAACAAAGCCTACATAGCGAAGTGTTCTCTTTCTGCCTGTTTCTATTGTGTTTACTCCCATATCGAACTCATTTCTTACCCGGCTCATTTAACAACCGAGCTCGAACACTCCTTTGCTATAAAATGTATAGCACAATTAAAATAATCGGTTGGAATTGTTATATTCCTTCCAACGAATCGGTGAACTGTTTATAGGCTTCCAAGCCTGTTATGAGCACAGAATATTTTTCTTAAAATGCACCCTCTGTTTGGTTAGAGGGTGCATTTATGTTGTTTAGTTGCTTTCAAGCTCGTGAATTGCTTCCACAATTCTGTCAAGACCTTCCTTAAGAAAGCTTCTCGGACAAGCAACTGTCATTCTGAAATATCCCGCGCCTGATTCTCCGAACACGCGACCGTTCTCAATCAAAACATCATATTTCGTTATCAGCAATTCAAAAAGCTTCTCGTAATCAGCATAGGCGCCGAAGTTTATCCAAGCCAAAAATGTTCCTTCGGGCTTTTTATATTTCGTTTCGGGAAGATGCTCCTTTAGATAAGCTACCAAAAAATCGTAGTTATCCTCGATGTATTCCATTACCTCATCAACCCAGTATTCGCACTTGTTGTAGGCGATTTCCGTTAACACCATATCCAAGGGCGGAGCAAAGCTGATGTAATGCTTAAGGCGCGTTTCCTTGTACCATATCGTTCTCAGCTCTTCGTCGTCAATAATGATTTGAGAAATCGGGACGCCGCCGACATTGAAGGTTTTTCCCAATGCGACCGCCGTAATGATTTTGTTGTAATCTGTGATTGTCTTTGTCGGAATATGTGTCACACCTGCGCGTGTTGCATCACAATGCAGCTCGTCGGAAAAAATAAGAACATCGTTTTCTCGGCACAGCTCAACGACCTTCACAAGCTCATCTTTTGTCCACACCCTGCCAACGGGGTTGTGAGGTGTGCACAGGATCATCATTGTGTTGTTGGGGTCCTTGACTTTTCTTTCTAAATCTTCAAAATCAATGCTGTAATTCTCATCGTTGTTGATCAGTTGATTGTTTACAACTTTTCTGTTGTTTCCCTCAATCAACTCAGCAAAAGGATAAAAAACAGGCTCTTGAATAATGATGCCGTTCCCTTCTTTTGTGAAGCCTCTTATAACAAAACCGAGGGCAGGAAGGACGCCCGGCGAATAAAAGATTGAATCCTTATCAATCGTCCAGTTAAATCTGCGCTTATACCAGCCCTGGACAGCCTGAAAATAGCTCTCACCGGGCATAGAATGTCCGAGAAATCCGTGCTCGACTCTTTTTATCAAAGCCTCGGTTATTTCGTCAGCGACCTTGAATTCCATGTCCGAAAGCCAGAGGGGTAAAGCGGTATCGGATACTCGACTGTCCACAAAGTCCATATGGTCCCACTTTACACAATCGGTTCCTTTTCTGTTATGCAGAGTGTCTAATTTCAAGCTTCCCATAGCAAATACTCCTGCTTACCAATCTTCGTTTTTTTCGGCAATCTTAATGTCATTTTTTACACGCACTGCGGCAAAAGCAATACCCGCCGCAAACAGTGCCCATGTATAAACGGCGAAGCCCTGAGCATCCTGCGCAATGCTTGCGGGATTGCGCACATAGACCTCCAGCTCAAGAGTATCTCCGATGCTGAGCTCCGTGGAGAGACTAACGCTCGTATATGAAATATGCTCATAGGTTTTGCCGTCGTACTCGTAATCGACAAACAAGTCATAGCCTCTTTCCGTGTGTCCGTCATTACTGCGGCTGTACTCCTCCATAGCACTTATGGTAGCGGAAACGATAGCCTTCGGCTCGTTTTTATACTTAATTGCCTCCGAGGTCATATATGCCGCCAATGCGCCGATTAAAAGCACAATTACAATGATAATCTTTGTCTGTCTTGAAATGTTTTTCATAATCCACCTCTTTAGTCTTATGTACTGCTTCTTGCTATTGCAACGCCGATTAAGAACAGAAGGTCAAGGTCGTCCCCGAAGGAATAGATGCGGAAAAGTCCGGGGGCACTCAGATTTGCGACCTTCGCCAAGCCCGCCTTTTCCTCGCCGTAAAGATTTGTCCCGCTTGAAACGAAACGGGCAAAGGGCATTCCGCACAGAGTAACCTCAAAGGTGACGCTCATTAAACGTCGGTCGAGGATAGGATCGACTCTTATTCCGCGCCCATGCAAATACTCCCAAATATTCTGCCCATCATAGTCAAAGCCCTCGCTTATGGTGACGTGAGATGTACCCGTTGAAACAGCGTGACCTATAAAGTGCGTCTGCGTATGGCATGAGATGTGATTTATAAAGTCCATCTCAAAATCGCCTATCAGCTTGAACTGCTTAATGGCACCCTCATAGACCACCTGTCTGTCCTTGTTTTCCATGACGTGTCCCTGCTTTGAAAAGCTCTTGTCGTAATGGAAGTAGTACAGCGTGCCGTCCTCGTTGTCGGGGAATATCCGCGCCGATTTCGGAACATCTCTGTTCATCTCGCTGAATGAATTTTCCTGCTCTCTGTCCTTTTTTCTGCGCTTCAAGCCCTTTGAAAAACTTCGGCTTCCGATGTATATCAAAACGCCGCCGACGGCGACCAATACATATCCGATGAGGTCCACAGATGTCGCGCGAATGTCCGAGGAAGCATTAGGGCAATACTTGATTGTGATTTCGTCTCCGATCATCATACCGCTTGAGTAGTAACCCAGCTCGGTATGATAATCCACACCGTCAATGGTGTAGGCGACTATAACCTGCACCTCTCCCTCGCCAACGGGATTGATTTCTTCAATGACAGCAGTTGTTTTCTCGTAATCCTCTCCGAACTGTGCCGAAAGCGTCAGCCCGCCGAGACCTAACAGCGCGAGTCCTATAACAAGGAAAAACGCAAAGCGCAGGACAAGTCCGACTGTAACTAAGCCTTTAGTTTTTATTCTCATACTCTCATACCGCTTTTGAAAGCGTCCTTTCCCAAGTATTTGACAACGCTATGACTTTGTCAGATTGCCGAGGTATCCGATGATGTTGTCGTTAATTTCCCCCGTCAAGGCGCGGTTGTAGTTGCAGATAAAGGTGCCCGCAATGAGAATCATCATCGCCTCTGCCTCTCGCTTGCCGACCACCTCGCCGTAAATCGCCACGAGGCACTTTTCCATTATCTCGCGCCACTCGCGGAATTCATTAGTCACCATTTCACCGATTTCTTTGCTGTAATGCCCGAGCACGTAGGTCTGCGTTGTGGCATTCGGGCGCAGCTCGCCCTCGGGTGCGTCGGCAACATACCTCATAAAGTCGTTCATGTATGCGAGGTTTGACTCATAATCCTTTCTGTTATGGGTAATAAACCACGTCATACAGTGCTGTGACATATAGTCCTTTGTGTACTTCAGATAGCACAAAATCAGCTCATCCTTGTTCTCAAAATAATTGAGCAGCTTGGGATGAGACATACCCGCCTCGGCGGCAATGTCACGCAGTGAGATCTTGTCAATCGGCTTTTTCTCTATACAGCGCTGGAATGCCAGAAGGATGTCCATGCGCATTTTTTCTTTATCAACAATAATAGGCATATTGATACTTTATCACAGCTTTTTTAATCGGTCAATAAAGCCCATGGCTTCTGCTGAGTCAAAAGAGGCGCGGCAGTCAGATTTTTGAGAAAAATGCAGTAAATATCCGCATTTTGCTCACTTGTGCAGAGGGCACTTTTCATGATACAATAAAGTCGGTGAATTAAAATATTACGGAGGATGACTATGACGGACGGCAACGTGAGCAAAGATACAATAAAGCAGGAGCTTAAAAAGCGCAGCTACAACACCCCCTCCGCCTTCATGGCAGGGTTTAACTACCTTCTGACATCCATCATAGGCGGCAAATACAACTGCGAGTACACGGTTATCGACGACATCAACGAGGAGGACGGTCCCGCGTTTGTAATTTTCAATCACCTGTCCAGATTTGACCATATTTTCCTCAACCAGATTATGAACCCCAGACGCTACAATATGGTCGCCGCCCACAACGAGTTTTTCCGCGGTGCCCAGTATTGGTTGTTCAAGCTCGGCAATGTAATACCCAAGACAAATTTCACCCTTGACCTTACCACCATGAAGGCGATAAAGAAAATAATCTCAAGCGGAGGCACGGTGTGCTTTGCCCCCGAGGGCATGACTCCGATGGACGGCAAAAATCACCCCGTAGTGCCCGGTACGGGAACTATGTTCAAGCACTATAATGTGCCCGTATATCAGGTTGAGCTGCGCGGTCAGTTTCTTATCGCTTCAAAGGTCTGCCTTGATGAACGGCTCGGCGGAAAATGCTTTGCCACTATCCGCAAGCTTTATACTCCCGAGGACCTTCAGCGCATGACCGCCGATGAAATCGACGCGGATCTGAACCTGCGTATGAGGCATGACGAGTATGAGTGGCAGAAGGAGCATCATTACAAATTCAGAATGAACGGGGAAGCCTGCAAGAATCTTGAGGACCTGTGCTTCATGTGCCCCTCCTGCGGCAAATACTTCACAATGAAGAGCGAGGGCTCAAAGCTTTTCTGTACCGAGTGCGGAAACGGCACGGAAATGAATGACTATTACGATCTCGTTCCGTTCCCTGACAGCACCGTTCCCGAGACACCGTCAAAATGGTGCGACATGGAGCGAATTGATATAATCAGAAGCATTCGGAAGGATGACAGATACAGCTTTTCAATCGAGGTACAGCTCGGAAAGCTGCCCGAATTCAAGCCGTGCAAAACAGCTGATACGAGCATCCGATGCGGAGAAGGCGCTGTCACAATCGACCACGACGGACTGCATTTTGACGGCGTTAAGGACGGCGAGCCCTTCTCGTTCACAAGAAGCTATGACGCACTGACCACGATACTTACACCCTTGGATTTCAAATTTTTCAGCGTTTATAACGGGACGGATTTTTATGATTTCTTCCCGATTGAAGGACACGAGGGAAGAGTAGGCTTCATTCAGCTTCTCGTCGAGGAGATGCACCGCCTTCATTCCAACAAGCTTGCAAATTTCCCGTGGAACGACTATATGTATAAGGATTGTGACGCCTGCTCTGCAACATGAGGGCTCGATTTTCGACCTTTTCGTTGTGATAATTATTCTCGGCTGTTATAATACAAACAAGAACAAATAAAAAATGTTTTCGGAGGTAAAAAATGCGAGATTTTCTTCTTACAAGCTGTCCCATTGCTATCTGGTGCATAACCGTTCTTGAGCTCGGACTCCTCGTTCTGATGTTCAAAAAGCATTCCCTTTCAAAAAAAGCAATTCTCCTTTGCATGGCACTCATAACCTGCGGACTTTTCATTGACGCTCTCGGAATCAGCCTCGGCTCGGTTTTAGACGGCGTTGTAATGACTGTTGTCAGCAGAATACGGTTTATCAGCCACGGACTTTTGATCCCGCTTCTGTTCCCGATATGTGCTTATGCCCTGGGTGCGGGAAAAAAGGGCTTGAAGCTCGTATGGATATTCACTGCTGTTCTGATGGCGGCAGGTCTTGCCGAGGCTATTGCAACTCAGCTTGAAGCAAGCACAATAGCGGGCGTAACACGCTTCAAGGCATCAGCCGACACCCCGTCATGGGCAAGCGCGATAAGCAATGTGCTGAGCTTCGGTACCGTCATTCCTCTGATGATAGTCGGAATAATCGTATGGATAAAACAGAAGACACCCTTCCTCTTCCTTTCGGGCTTCTTTATGTTCGCATTCTCCGCAATCGGCCCCGCAACAGGCAATGCCGACCTTATTTTCTATATAAGTATGTTCGGCGAGCTTCTCATGGTATTCTTCCTCTATCTTTACGCCTGCAAAAAGGCATAGGGCTTAATGCCGATTTTCAACAGAAAACTTATATGGAGGAATAACAATGGCAACAAAATTAACCGTAATTGTTGACAACACCGAGAACGGCGATATCAGAGGCGAATGGGGACTGTCAATTCTTGCCGAATACGGAGACAAAAAGATATTGGCAGACGTAGGCGCATCGGATTTGTTCGCGGAAAACCTTAAAAAGCTCGGCTTTGAAATAGGAAGTATTGATTTTGCAACCTTAAGCCATGCGCATTACGACCATTCCAACGGAATGGCAAGATTTTTTAAGGATAACGAAACCGCAAAGTTTTATCTGAGAGCTTCAACAGGCGAGGACTGCTATTTTAAGTATTGGGTATTTCATAAATATATCGGAATTTCCAAGGGTGTCATGAGTGAATTTTCAGACCGAATTGAGCTTGTTTCGGGAGATTATGAGCTCTGCGACGGCGTGTATCTTATTCCGCACAAAACCGAGGGCTTGGAAAGCATCGGCAAGCGCGAAAGAATGTATAGGAGAACGGAAAACGGCTGGAAGCCCGACAACTTCTCTCATGAGCAAAGCCTTGTTTTGGATACGGAAAAAGGTCTGGTTATAATAAATTGCTGTTCTCACGGCGGCGCGGCAAACATAATAAACGAGGTTAAAAATACGTTTCCCGAGAAAAAGGTGTATGGCCTGATCGGAGGACTTCACTTGTTTAACAAGTCCGATGAAGAGGTCCGTGAATTGGCGAAGGCGATAGAAAACACGGGAATTGAGTATGTCTGCACAGGTCACTGCACAAAACAGCGGGCATACAACATATTAAGAGAAGAGCTTGGCGATAAGGTTGAGCAGCTCAAGGTAGGACTTGTAATGGACTTTTAAGCTTAAGCCGCAAAAGCTTATGCCCCGATGCAGAATTTCTGCATCGGGGCATTGTTGCGTTATTTGAGTTTTTCCGTGCCTGAGCACGGCTGTCAACGGGTGCTTGTGCGGATAAGCACCGCCCGTACTACTTCTTGACGTTTATCAGAATTGAATCCGTCTTGTTGGAGCCGTCCGTGGTCTTAACCTTAATTCTGCAAAGACCCTTCTTCTTCGGCGTGACATTTCCGTACTGGTCAACTGTCGCAACCGAGGTGTTGCTGCTTGACCATGTTACCGCCTGACTTGCGTCAGAGGGTGTCACCTTGGCTGTAAAGCGCTGTGTACCGTCAGAGAGCTTGATTGACGCTGTAAGCGGAGATTTTCCTGCAGGAGTGTAAAGGGTTACGCTAACATTAACGACCTTGATCGTGCATTTTGCGCTCTTGTTGCTGCCGTCGGTTGTGGTTGCTGTGATAGTGGCTGTTCCCGTAATGCTCTTGGTCTTGACAAGACCGTTTGAGTCAACCGTGGCGACCAAGGTGTTGCTTGACTTCCATGTGCAGGCATTGGACGCCTTTGCGGGCTGAGTGGTAGCAGTAAGCTGGAGTGTCTGCCCGCCCTTGCGCAGGGTTGCGGATGAGGGCGAGATTGAAATGGATGTCGCCGTGACGGGCTTTTCCTTTGCGACGAACTGTGCTGTGTAGCTTGCCGCGCCCGTGACTGCGGATATAGAGGGTGACCAGCCGCTGAAGGTGTAGCTGTACTCCGTGCTGTCGGGCTTTGTGGGAGTCTTGCCTGAGTAGCTCGGCGTTGTGCCGTAGCCCCAGGTGCTTGACTGCAGTACCGTGCCGTCATAATTCTTGAACTGTACCGTGTACTGCGTTAAGGAGGTTGTGTACTGTGCAGTGTAGGTCGCATCGCCTGTAACTGACGTGACCGTCGGTGACCAGCCGCTGAAGGTGTAGGTGTACTGAACTGTCGAAGGCTTGGTGGGCGTTGTGCCTGTGTAGGTGGGCGTTGTGCCGTAATTGAACTTGGACGATTTGAGCACTGTGCCGTTTTCATCCACGAAGGTTATCGTGTACTGCTTTACGGTTGACTTGAACTGAGCTGTGTAGGTCACATCGCCCGTGACTGCGGAGATAGCAGGTGACCAGCCGCTGAAGGCGTAGGTGTACTGTGCGGTCTCTGCCTTGGTGGGTGTTGTGCCTGTGTAGCTGGGCGTTGCGCCGTAGGTCAGCACGTTGCTCTGCAGAACGGTATTACCGTTTACAAACTTCACCGTGTACTGCCTTACGGTGGAGCTGTACTGTGCTGTGTAGGTCGCATCTCCCGTGACTGCGGAGATAGCAGACGACCAACCCGTAAAGGTGTAGCTGTACTGAGCTGTCGAAGCCTTGGTGGGAGTGTTGCCTAAGTAGCTGGGTGTTGAGCCGTAATCCCATGCGGAGCTCTGGAGCACCGTGCCGTCGTCGTTCACGAACTTAACGGTGTACTGCCTTACACCCTCTCTGAACTGCGCGGTGTAGGAAGCCTCACCTGTGACAACGGCAATCGTCGGTGTCCAACCCGTGAAGGTGTAGCTGACCGTTTCGGTCGGAGCCTTGGTGGGCGTGCCTGTGTATATAGGCGTTGAGCCGTAATCCCAGTCGGATGACTGCAGTACCGTGCCGTCGTGGTTTACAAACTGCACTGTGTACTTCCTCAGAACGGAGGTGTACTGTGCGGTATAGGTCGTATCTTCCGTAACTGCGGAGATAGCGGGTGACCAACCCTTGAAGATGTAGGTGTACTGAGCCGTCGAAGCCTTGGTGGGCGTTGCGCCGGTGTAGGAGGGTGTCGTGCCGTAATCCCAGCTTCCCGACTGAAGCTCTGTGCCGTCATCGTTCACGAACTTGACGGTATGCGGAGCTTGATATGCAATATCGTAGCTTGAAACCTTGAAGCCGTAGTAGTTGTAGGAGCCATCGGAGGTCAGGCGTATGCACACCGCGTCGCCCGTGATTGTAACGGTCTGCCCTGCCAGTGCGGTTCCCGAGTATTTTCCTATCTCGTTGTTGTTGCCGTCGTAAATGTAAATGAAGTCGTAGTTTGCCTCTGTCCTGGTCTGGGTGTCAAAGGTCAGGGTTATGGACACTGCATTCTCGGCTGTGAAGTACCATTTCCAATCAATGCCGTTCTCATAATTGTGGTCACTTTCAAGCTTGTCGGGGGAATTAACGTATATACCTTCAATCCATACCGCATAGAGGATAGTGTCCGCATTCTTTGTAAAGCTGGCTCCGGGTGCATAGTCTGCCGTTTTTGCCGAGCTGTCCTCTGACCAACCCAGGAAGGTATAGCCCTTCTTGTACGGCACTTCCTCGCTGAGCGTCAGGGCTTTTCCTGCGGTCTTTATCTGATACGCGGGAGCTGCGCTGCCTCCGTGTGCATCATAGGAGACGATGAAGGAGGTCTGAGTGCCGATAAGCCCCGATACAGTGTTGCTGTATCGTGACACATTACCGTTTGCCGTGAAAGCGGTGACCTTGTAATAATAGACAGTTCCGCTTACAGCCGTTGTATCGGTATAGCTTGTAGATGCGGTGGTGCCGACCTGTGAATAGCTGCCGTCGGGGGTAAGTGCACGGTAAACTGTGTAGCCTGCGGCATTGTTTACCGAGCTCCATGACAGAGCCATTTTACCGCTTGCCGTTGACACGGAAACGGTCGGCGCAAGTGGTCTGGGGTCATTGGTATTATCTGCGGTAAACGCTTTTATTCTGAAGTTGCCGCCGTTGTTAGCACTCTTATCGGTCCAAGTTACTCCGTTGGAGCTTAAAAAGCTCTGACCTGCCTCGGAGTGGGCATCGTAATAATCGTATTCGTTGTAGTACCTGTAAACATCGAGCGGGAAGTAGATGGTTTCGCCTGTGCTGTTCATAATCTGCAGAACAACAGAGAATTTTGTGCCGCTGATGACGCTGACCGGATTGGGCAGAGCAACCGTGTAGTAGCCTGCATAGTCCGTCTGTCCGCTAACCGAGGCGGCAAGTGTGCCCGAGGTGGGGTTGGAGCCGTCTGTAATGTCGGTGTAAACCTTTACGGTGTAATTAAGGTCCGAATTATCCTCCATCCAGAAGGAGACGGCGGATATGGTATCATTACCGCTTGCGGTAAAAATGTTTGCCGCGGCAGGCTTTGAGGAGCTGTAGCCCGAGGCGGCGGTATAGCATGCCGAGCCGTCGTACTGATAGCACTTTTCGTAGTTATCTGCCATCTCAAAGTCGAAGGCAAAGAGGTTCTTGCTCGCGGAGGTGACAAAGGAGGATTCATAGGACATATAGAAATATCCGCTGTCGCCCCATGATGAGCCCCAGCTGTTTCTGACTATCCACGCGCCGTCGTTTTTGGGAACGGCATCGTTGTTTTCGTCATAAAACAGATCCTTGCTGATTTTGTCGTCCCAGCCGACAATACAGACAGCGTGGTCAGTTTCGGTACCAATACTGGAGTAATAATATTTTTCGTTGCTTGTCGTATAGCCGTCGCTGACCATATAAGAGAAGCTTATTGCGCCGTATTTCAGTATAGCCTTTTTAATGGCGTCGGCTCCCGAATTTGCAGGTATCATCTTGACGTTTTCAAGATGTACGGCATCCTTGCTGAAGGCGTAGGAGTAATCAAGACCGCCGTTTGCAACAATGCTCTCCGCATTTGCCTTGCTGTATGCGGTTGTCTCGTCCTCGTTGATGAGACCCATCCACGATGCCGCAGACTTCGATGCGGCATAATAGTTGTCGCCGCCCCAAACGCCATAGCTTGCGCTGTAGGAATAGTTGCGGTCTCCGCCGAAGTTGTTGAGGGGATCCTCATATTCGCCCGCGTCATTCAATGTGCCGTTGTGGTGGAACCAAACAAACTGCAGCTCGGACAGGTTTACGGATGAATCCACATAACCCTTCTTTATGAGGTTTGTTTCGGCTGCCGCCAATATTGAATGCGCCCAGCAGGTTCCGTAGGGGCTCTGATTGCGAACTGCGGGGAGGTTGGGAATGAGATAGTAGCTTGCGTATGCGTCGGCATCCTTGGTATCATTCTCGAGCATGGCGTTTTTAGAGAGCGAGGTTGTGTGCTCCTCGTTGTCAATATAGCCCGTCTCGTACTCGGTGGTATCGGGAGCCCACTTCGCATCACCCTGACAGGGGTTAGCCTTCAGAACGGGGTAGGGATACGCCGAGTCCTTATCGACAAACCACACGCCGTCAAAGTCAAAGCCCGCGAAGCTGTCGGCATCTGCCGCCTCATCCCTCGAGAGGAAAACGGCACCCTTATCCGTGGTATCGATGCAGTAGCAGCTGCTGAGATCAATGTTTTCTCCGGTGTTGCCGAGCACGGAGCCGAATGCGCCCTTGCCCGTGCTGTAAATGAAGCCGATATTGTAGCAGTGCTCAAT
>DCHB01000048.1 GCA_002314685.1 Clostridiales bacterium UBA1763 | reverse complement strand
TATCCTGATGACCTGTCATGCCCGTGATGTGGTTATCGAGCACGACGGGAATCATGCTTGCGTTGTTGTAAATTATCTCTGCCGCACCCGTCATGCCGCTGTGGAAGAAGGTGGAGTCGCCGACAACGCCGAACACCTTTTTATCGGTCTGACCTGTGAGTGCAACCGTTCTTGCTATGCCCGCGCCGACGGAGAAGCCGCCGCCCATGCAGACGACGCTGTCGCAGGCAGAAAGAGGTGCCGCGCCGCCGAGAGTGTAGCAGCCTATATCGCCCGCTACGATGAAATTCTTGTTCTTTGACATCGTGTAGAAGAAGCCTCTGTGCGGACAGCCGGGGCAGAGTGCGGGAGGACGGGAAACCGCCTTCACGCCGACATCGACGGTCTCGGGCTTGATGCCGAACACCTGCTCCTTGAGAAGCTGGGGATTGAGCTCGTACATGGGGCTGACAAGCTCCTTGCCGATGCAGTCAATGCCCGCCGCCTTAATCTGCTGCTCCATGAAGCCGTCAAGCTCCTCAACAACATAGAGCTTTTCAACCTTGGAGGCAAACTCCTTCACGAGCTTCATGGGCATGGGATTTGTAAGACCGAGCTTTAAGAAGGAGGTATCCTCGGGGAAGGCATCCTTTGCGTACTCATAGCTGATAGACGCGGTGATAACGCCTATTTTGCCGCCGTTCATCTCGAGCTTCTGCAGAGGAGACTCGTTGCTGTACTCGGCGAGTGCCTTCATGTTTTCCTCGAGCTTTGCTCTGTTTCTGTATGCGAATGCGGGGGTGCACATAAACTTCTGTGCGTTCTTTTTGTACTCGGGAATTTCGACCTCCGTGCGCTCGCCGAGCTCAACGAGACTCTTGGAGTGGGAAACTCTTGTGGTCGTTCTGAAGATAACGGGCATATCGAATTTTTCGGAAATTTCAAACGCCTCTTTTACAAAGTCCTTGCATTCCTGAGAGTCGGACGGCTCAATGCAGGGCATCTTTGCGTGGAGTGCGTACCAGCGGTTATCCTGCTCATTCTGAGATGAGTGCAGACTCGGGTCATCGGCTGTGACTATAACAAAGCCGCCGCCGACGCCGTTGTATGCCGCGGTGAAAATGGGGTCTGCGGCAACATTCATGCCGACGTGCTTCATAGCCGAAAAGCTTCTCGCACCCGCGATTGATGCGCCGTAAGCGACCTCAACGGAAACCTTCTCGTTGGGTGCCCATTCGCAGTAAAGTGCGTCCTTATACATGGGGAGCGTTTCAAAAATCTCCGTGCTGGGGGTTCCGGGGTATGCCGCGCAGACCTTTACGCCTGCCTCATACACACCTCTGGCGATTGCCTCGTTGCCTGATAACAGTTGTTTCATGTACTTCACCTCGTAAAATTGTAAAATTGTAAATTGTTAAATCAGCTCATATACCACGAACAGCAAACCGCCCCTTCGGCAGTTTGCTGTCCCCTATTTGCTTAGATATTATCATAAGAAATTTTTTATTGCAATAATTGTTTATAATTTGTCGATTACACAAGAATGAGCTTCGTCATGTAGCGGAAAAGCTCGGCAAATTCGCTGTCGCTTTTGCCCGTAATAAGCCCGTCGCACTCGGACAGCGTCGTAATCTTGCCCACCGACCTTTTGCCCAGCTTTGACGAGTCGCACAGAACGTATTTGTGCTTTGCGTTTGTAATAACCGACTGCTCGCTTGTCGCAACCGCCATGTTATCGCTGTAAACAACGCCGTCGGCGTCAATCGCGTCACAGCTTACGAAGGCGTACTCCGCATCAAGCCTGTTGAAATAGTTTCTGACCTCGTTGCCTATTATAGTGCCCGTGTGATGACGGATAACACCGCTTGCAATATGCACCTCGAGTGCCGCGACGCGTGCGAGGTAATCGGCTGTCTGCATCGAGTTTGTGTAAACGGTCAGCCCCGACATATCGTCCATGAGATTGCACAGCGCATACACAGTCGTACCGCTTCCGAGGGATACGGACATACCGTCACGCAGAAGGGTGCGCGCCTTATCCGCAATACGGCGCTTTTCGGCGACATTCTTATGCAGCTTATTGTCAAACGACTCGTCGGGCACGGGGTTTACGGACATAACGCCGCCGTAGGTGCGGATAATGAGCCCCTTCGACTGCATGAGTGCAAGCTGCTTGCGCAGGGTTGACGCGGACACGTTCACCATGGAGCTCAGCTCCTCAACGGAAATTTCCCCTCTGCTCTCGAGAAGACCTATGATTATCTGTTCTCTGTCTCCCGTTTTCATTGCCGTCTGCCTCCGTGTATCAGAATGCGCAATTTTGCGCAGGAGCAAAAATAATTCTCCATGCTCGCATTTTACCACACAATTTTCAAAAAGTCTTGTAAAATCAGCTTTTATTCTATGGAGAAATTTTAGAAAATTTTTATTGATATTGACAAATAATATCTCGAATTTGCGTGCATTTTTTCATCTGTTTTGCGTGAAATGCGCAATTTCGGTCAAAAACCGTTCTTTCGGCTGATTTTCCCCGTTTCTGCCGATTGACTTAATAGCAATTTTTATTTATCTTATAGTCGTGTAAAAATAACTATGGGAGATGGTTCAATGACGGATTTAACCCTCGGACAGGCACAGCGCCTCACAGCACCCGCACCCTTCGCTCTGCTCTCAACGCTGAAGGAGGACGGAAGCACAAACTTCATGGCAATTTCATGGTGGACATACCTTTCAAATCACCCCGCGACAATAGGCGTATGCCTCAGCCGCAAGGGCTTAAGCGGCTCACGGATAGAGGCGACGGGCGAGTTTGCCCTGAGCATAGTCGGTGAGGATGTCAAGCAGGCGGCACTTAACTGCGGCAGATGCAGCGGCAGAACAACCGACAAGAAAAGCGAGTTTAATATTCCCGCCGAGAAGGCAAGCGTTATTGTGCCCGAGGTCGTCGCAAACAGCAGAGTTGTTTTCGAGTGCAGGCTCGTAAATCACACTCAGGCGGCAGACCACGAGCTATACATCGCCGAGGTCGTCGCAATCCGCGGCAACCCCGAGGTAAAGCAGGTTTTCGCCTTCGACGGCTATGCAAGACTTGATACCATTTAACTAAAAGGAGATATACAGCTATGATAATGGATTGTGAAAAATACGTAGGCAAATGCGTTTGCGGCAGAGAGCATACTCTCGAGACAAAAAAGGTCGTTGTCGAAGCAGGCGCGATAGCAAACTTTGAACAGTACATGGCAGATGTCGGTCTCGCCGACAAGAAGCGCGTTGTCGTTTACGACTCCATGATTTACGCTCTGACCGAGGGCAAGCACGTCAAGGCAGATCAGGAAATCGTGCTCGAGGCAAAGGGTCTTCGCGCAGAGGACACCGTCATCGAGGAGATGATGGAAAAGCTCGAGAATCCCGAGGTTATAGTCGCATACGGTGCAGGCACAATTATGGACTTCGGACGCTACCCCGCCTTCAAGCTGGGCATCCCCTTCGTCGCAGTGCCCACACTCGCCTCCTCCGACGGCTTCACCGCAAACATCTGCTCGGCAATACTCAACGGACAGAAGAAGTCCACCGCCATGTGCGCACCCGTTCTGGTCGTAACCGACCTCGACATCATCAAGGGTGCACCCGCAAGACTCGTATCAAGCGGCATTAACGACATCCTCTCAAAGTACATCTCCATAACCGACTGGAAAATCTCCAAGATAGTCGCAAACGAATACTACTGCCCCATGGTATCCGACCTCGCAAAGGAGGCACTCGACATCATGCGCGAGGCGGCGGACAAATACGCCGCGACCGGCGTTGCCGACCACGAGGCAATGACCATGGCGCAGATGAAGTCGGGACTTACAATGCAGCTTCTCAATCATTCAAGAGCCGCATCGGGTGCAGAGCACCTCATGGCTCACCTCGTTGAGATGCAGCCGCCGCGCTTCGAGGGTGCAGAGGGCATCCACGGCGAATGTGTCGGTGTCGGCACCTACGCCTGCATCAAGAAGTATCACGAGCTCGCCGCCCTGCCCACTCCCAAGGCAAAGGCATTCGAGCCGCTGAGTGACGAATGGATTACCGAGAAGTTCGGTGAAAGACTCGCCGCGGGCATCATAAAGGAAAACTCCGCTGACGTTCTCGGCACCTTTGACCCGCAGAGCATCGTTGACCACTGGGACGAGATCAAGGCTCTTATCGACGCTATCCCCTCCGCCGAGGAGATGGAGGCTCTCTACAAGGGCTGTAACTGCAAGTACCTGCCCGAGCACGTGGGCATAAAGCCCGAGCTTGCAGAGGAAATGCTCTGCATTTCCGCCGCAATCCGCAACAGACTCACCCTTATCCGTATGCTCAGAGTGCTGGATTTTGAGTAAATCGCGCACTGTTCTCTCCGATACCGCGCCCGTCCTTAACTGCAAAAGGACGGGCGCACTTTTTATGCGCCGTTATCGCTGAAAATGTCGTATTTTCAACGCTTACGGCGATTTTCTTTTCTAAATTGGAAAAAGTTACAAAGAGAATATGTAAAAATTTTTTCATAGATTTTGTGCGATTTGTGCATAATAGCTTTTAATTTATGCGCAAAAATTTCGAGATTTTGCGCGTTTCGCTCAATTCACTTTTTTGTTTGTTGATTTACTCAAAAACGGAGATAAAAAACCGCGCCCGATTTTGTTGACTGTGACCAAAAAAAGTCATAATTTATTCACATAAAAAGGTGAAAACTCGCCTGAATTTTTAGGAGGATACCAATTATGAAACCCTGCATAGTAATCATGCTCACCTACAATGACGTCACCGTTAAGGACGCAATGGAAGTTTTCCAGGAATGCAAAGACATCGATGTCAAGCACTGGGGCTTTAAGAACGTCGGTCTGCCCAAGGACCAGATGAAGGCTGTCGCTACCGCAATGAAGGAAGCCGGCAAGGAAACCTTCCTCGAGGTCGTAACCTATGATGAAGAGAGCTGCCTCGACGGTGCAAAGACCGCTGTTGAATGTGGCTTCGACTGCCTGATGGGCACTCTGTACTTCGAGAGCGTTCACAATTACCTCAAGGAGCACGGCGTTGAGTATATGCCGTTCGTAGGCAAGGTCTCCGGCAGCCCCAGCATTCTCGAGGGCACCAACGAGGAGATTATCGAGGACGCAAAGAATATGATGGCAAAGGGCATCAAGGGCTTCGATATTCTTGCATACCGCCACGTTGTTGACGGCGAGAAGCTCGCACGCGACTTCTGCAAGGCTGTTGACGCAAAGATCTGCATTGCAGGCTCCATCAATTCCTTCGGCCGCATCGACACCATGTTCGACATCGGACCCTGGGGCTTCACCATGGGCTCTGCTCTGTTCGACAAGAAGTTCGTTGCAGACGGCAGCTTCAGAGAAAACCTCATCGCTGTTGCCGACTACATGGCAAAGAAGTAATAGCGTCTTTCAATTAACCCATAATTAACTTAAAATAAAAATCAAAAAAGGAGAGAGTTATGGAAGACAACAAACTGAAAAAAGCTTTGACTGCCGCAGGTATATGGGCAGTCGCCGTCGGTGCGGTTATCTCCGGCAGCTACTACGGCTGGAACTACATCGCATCCGAGACCAACTTTACAGGCTGCCTTATTGCAATGGCAATAGCAACCCTGTTCTACATCCCCTTCGCATTCATGTTTGCTGAGCTTGCAACCGCAATCCCCAGCTCCGCAGGCCCCGCAGCCTACACCGAAAAGGCCTTCGGCCGCGGCGCAGGCTTCTTCGCAGGCTTCAGCTATCTCGTTGAATCCCTGTTCTGCACCCCCGGCATCTGCATCGCAATCGGTGCTTATGTCCACACTCTGATTCCCGCATGCCCCGCTGTTGTGGCATCCGTCGTTGCATACCTCATCTTCCTCGCAATCAATATGCGCGGTATTGAGGCAGGTCAGACCGTAGGCCTCATCGTCACCATCATCGGTGTTGTCGGCGTTGTATTCTACGCAGCAATCGGTCTTCCTCACTCCGACTTCACCCTTCTCGGACAGATGGGCGAGCTCGGCGGCGTAAAGGGCATCTTCATTGCACTCCCCTATGCAGTATGGTTCTACCTCGCATTCGAGGCAGGCGGCATGGGCGCAGAGGAATGCAAGAACCCCTCCAAGGACATCCCCAAGGGCTTCATCGTCGGCATCTTCACCCTGCTCGTCGGCGGCTTCCTCATGCTCATCACCACCTACACCAACCTGCCCAAGGCACAGCTTCTTGAGAACGACGCTCCCATTGCAAACGTTGTAAACGCTCTCTTCGGCGAAGGTTCTCCCATGAGCCTCATCTTCATCATCATTGCAATGATCGGTCTTGCAGCTTCTCTGAACGGCATCATCATCGGTCAGTCCCGTCAGACCTACGCTCTGGCTCGCTGCAAGTGCCTCCCCGGCTTCCTCGGCAAGCTCGACAAGAACGGCACCCCCATCAACGCACTTCTCGTAACCTCTGTTATCGGTATCGTTCTCACCCTTCTGGGCTCCGTTGCAGTTATCGTTGTCATCGCAGGCATCGGCTCTGCATTCATGGCACTCTGCTGCTTCGCTTCCTGGATCAAGCTCGCAAAGGACCAGCCCGATATGCCTCGTCCCTACAAGTGCCCCAAGTGGCTCGGCTACCTCGGTATCCCCTTCTGCGTTATCGTTGCAGCTGCATCCATCTACTCCGCAGTTGCAGGTCAGTCTCTGCTTCTCGTTTGCATAGCCTTCGGCTTCTTCGTATTCGCTATCGTTTACTACGCACTGGCATG
This sequence comes from Clostridiales bacterium UBA1763, assembly GCA_002314685.1. Taxonomy (GTDB): domain Bacteria; phylum Bacillota; class Clostridia; order Oscillospirales; family Oscillospiraceae; genus F23-B02. Next base: position 12,161 of record DCHB01000048.1, on the reverse strand, counting down.
CAAGAACAAGAACGGCACCTTCCTTGTAGAGCCTGAAGACCAGTGATATAATACCAACTTAAGATTTATGAATGTCATTCGCGGCATCGCTTAATCGCGATGCCGTGATGACTATACGGACTTATTCCATTATTAAAAGGAGATTTAGAATGGGTAAATATGTAATAGGCATCGACCTCGGCACCCAGTCTCTGAAGGGCTTTCTCGTAGATCCCAACGGCAAGATAGTCGCCGAGTCCTCCCACGCACACGATTACACCGCACCTCATCCCAACTGGGCTGAATCCAAGGTTTCCGATTACCTCGTTTCCTTCACCAGCGTTGTCAACGACCTCGTTGCAAAAAGCGGTGTCAACCCCGAGGACATCGGCACAATCGGCATGGACGCAATTAACGACTCCGTTATCGCCGCCGACGAGTACGGCAACGCACTCGGCGACCTCTGCGTTATCTGGATGGACCGCCGCGCAGAGGCAATAACCGACAGAATCAGAGCAACGGTAGATGAAAGCCGTGTATTTGACCTCACGGGTCTTAACCTCGACTCCACCCACACCGCGGCAAAGATGCTGTGGATAAAGGAAGAGCGCCCCGACATATACGAGAAGGCAAAGTATATAATGAACGTTGACAGCTACCTCGTATATTGGATGACAGGCGTTGCCGCAGTTGACTATGCACAGGCGTCCGCATCCATGCTTTACAACGTTGCAAAGATGGATTGGGATCCCGAGATGTGCGAGCTGTTCGGTCTTGACCCCGCACTGCTCGGCACTCTGCAGAAGGCAGAGAACATAGCAGGCAACCTCAAGCCCGATGTTGCACAGCGTCTGCACCTGACCACCAAGACAAAGGTCATTGTCGGCACCGGCGACGAGCACAGCTCCTGCCTCGGCTCAGGTCTTGTAAAAAGCGGCATGGTCTGCGACATCACAGGCACCGCAGAGCCCGTAGCCGCAACCTTCAACAAGCCCGTATTCGACAAGAAGGGTCTTGTTGAGACTCACCACTCCGCAGACAGCGGTCTGTGGCTGATTGAGAACCCCGGCTTCGTTTCGGGCGGCTCAACCAGATGGTTTATCGACAACATTCTCAGAAAGCCCTCCTACAAGGAAATGAACGAGATAGCAATGGGCGAGACCTCCTTCCTCGGCAAGGTCGATCCTGCTGATAAGGCAAGCTTCGTCAACTACATTGCACCCAAGGATGTTGCAATCGGCTCCAACGGTCTGACCTTCCTGCCCTGCATGGGCGGCGCCATGACCCCGACATGGAACGGCAAGGCAAGAGGCACCTTCATAGGTCTCACTCTCAGCCACGGCATAGGCGAAATGGCAAGAGCCGTTTTCGAGGGCATCACCTTCGGTCTCAAGGACAATGTTGACCGCTTCGCAGAGCTCGGCATCGACGCCGACACCGTGCGTATAGTCGGCGGCGCAACAAAGTCCCCGTTCTGGTGCCAGATGAAGGCTGACGCACTGGGTAAGCGTCTCGAGGCTACAAAGAGCTCCGAGGGCGCGGCAATCGGTGCGGCAATGCTCGCATCCGTCGCAGAGGGCAACTTTGCAAACCTTGAGGAAGCCGCAGAGGCAATGGTCGAGCTCGGCGCAATCTACGAGCCCGATGCAAGCAAGAAGGCAGAGTATGACGAGGCTTATGCCCGCTACCTCGAGTGCTACACCACCCTCGAGCCCTTCTTCAACAAGTACTACAAAGCATAATTTTCAAAAAGGAAGTTCAATTCAAAATGATAGATTCTCGTTTAGTAAGAGCCGACGCCACAAAGCTTGACGAGCTCAATCAGATAATGACCGAGCAGGAAAACGCAGACAGGCTGTGCGAAATCACGATGAAGGATATCTCCATCGGTCACGGCACGGCAAAGAAGGTCTGCGAGGCTGTTGCCTCTCTCACCGAGGGCAAAAAGCTTCTCATGGTCACAGGTCCCACCGACATCCTCGACGCAGAGGGCAAGAAGGTCAAGGATACTGTGCTCAGCCTGCTCAAGGAAAAGTACGAGGTCGAGTGGTTTGTGCTGAGCGAGCCCGACAGCATCGTTCACGCAACCCCCGAGAATGCCGCAAAAATTCAGGCGCACTTTGAGGGTGTTGACTGCGTTGTCGGCGTAGGCTCGGGCACTATCTGCGACCTGTGCAAATACGCAACCTACTACTTCAATCACGAAAATCCCCTGCCGCTGGTCATAGTGCAGACCGCACTTTCCGTAAACGCCTTCTCCGACGACTCCTCGGTTATGCTCATTAACGGCGTTAAGCGCACCGTTCACTCCCGTTACCCGAGCATACTGATAATCGACCTCGACATCGTTTCCGCCGCACCCGCAGAAATGAATGTCAGCGGCTACGGCGACCTTATCGCAACATGGACAGCACCCGTTGACTGGTATCTCGGCAATGTCCTCGGCATGGGCAAAAACTTCCACACCGCACCGTCGGACATGATTCGCACACAGTGCGAGGAGCTTCTCGAAAACTCCGCAAAGCTCGCCGAGGGCGACACCAAGGTTTTAGGCGACCTTGCAAATGTTCTGACTCTCAGCGGTCTTTCGATGGGACTTGCAAACGAAAGCTCACCCGCCTCGGGCTCCGAGCACGTTATGAGCCACCTCATCGACATGGCAAGCGGCGTCCGCAAGACGGGCATCTGCTACCACGGCACACAGGTTGCCGTCTCGGGCATCAACTCCGAGATTATCTGGGACTGGTTCCTCAACGAGTTCGACCCGAAGAGCGTTGACCTCGAAAAGTGCTACCCCACTCTCGCCGAAATGGAGCCCAAGGTCAAGGCGGCATTCGACTGGCTTGACGACACCCACAACGCCGCCAACGAGTGCTGGGCTGACTATCAGAAGAAGCTCACCCGCTGGCACGAGAATAAGGACAAGTTTGCCGCACTCCTTGAAAACTTCGACGAGTTCAAGCAGACTGTCGCACCGTGGGTAAAGAAGCCCGAATACGTTGCCGACTGTATGCACAAGGCAAACGCACCCTGCCGTTACAGCGTTCTCAACTACCCCGTTGACGCCAAGACAGCGACATGGGCAATGACCAACTGTCATCTGATGCGCAACCGCTTCTCCGTAATCGACCTGCTCCACTTTGCAGGCGTTTGGAACGACGAGTTCGTGCAGATGATCATTGACAGAGCCGACGCAATGGACGCGGGTCTGTAAAAAACAACAAAGCCGATATGATTTTCATATCGGCTTTTCCAAAAAGCCGGAGTATTTACGGATTGAAGGGTCGGTGAGATATTTGAACGAGATAATAAACAGGCTTGAAAAGGCGGGCTGTAACGTAAGCTACGGCATAAAAATGCACCTCGGCAGAGAGGGCTTTTATATGAAAGACCTCCAGCAGCTTTACTATGACGACACCCTGTCAAAGCTCGGCAGAGCGATCAACAAGGGCAACTCAAAGCTGTGCTATCAGTACGCGACATATCTCAACAATCTCTATGCGGGGCTCGGCTTCATTACCGCCTACTATGTCAGCGACAGCATAGCTGAGCACGCAAAGCGCGGCAGGCTGTCCGACATCTATTCGCTGTATGACAATCTGTGCAACCTCCACGAGCGCTATGTATCCATAATCAAAGCAGTTTGAAAAAAGCACCCCTCTTTGAAAAAAGCACCCAACAGGGTGCTTTTTTCAGTGATGAACGATGAGTGATGAGTGATGAGTGTAGTGAAGAGTGATGAACGATGAGTGATGAGTGATGAGCTTTGCTGTGTACCGATTTGTTAGGGTACATCTTGACTTTAGCAAAATGTCACCGGTCGGGATACTGCAATAACGATAAGATGAAGCGTAAATTCGAGATTGAAAACGGGGTCATTTCATTCCCCCCTACGGGTGCAAGCTAAATTGTTTGCCGTAGGGGTGAATGGAGCGTCAGCACCCGTAGGGGTGAATGGAGCGTCAGCGAAATGAGCCCGTTCACTCATCACTCATCACTCATCACTCATCACTCTCAAAGTGCTTTACGCAGAACAAAAACGGTGATATTATCGTCTTGTTATTGCGGAGGGCTTTCAGAATGCTTTATGTTTATCCCGATTTTTACCCCGAATTCAAATGTACGGCTGACAGATGCGCACACTCCTGCTGTCGCGGCTGGGAAATTGATATTGACGATGACGCCATGGAGCTCTACGCGGGCATTGACGGCGAATTCGGCGAAAGGCTCAGGGCGTGCATCGACACCGACCCGACGCCGCACTTTATCCTCGGTGCCGACGAAGCCTGCCCGTTTCTGCGCGGCGACGGACTGTGCGAAATGATACTCACCCTCGGCGAGGACAGTCTGTGCGATATTTGTGCCCTGCACCCACGATTTTTCAACGAGCGTGACGGCAGACTCGAGGCGGGGCTCGGCTTATGCTGTGAGGAGGCTGTGCGCCTTTTGCTCGAAAAGGACGTCCCCCTCGGCTTTATATATGACGGCGACTGCGGCGCGGTGCCGCGAGAAATCGCACTGCGCGACGAAGCTTTGGGGCTTCTTGCCGACAGCACAAAGCCGCTTTCAGAGCGTATGAACAGTGCGCTTTCCCTCGTCGGGCAAAAGCCGCTTGATACCGACACGAGAAAGCTCGCCGCGTTTTACAAAACGCTCGAGCGCATGGAGGATAAATGGGGCGCGATGCTGAACACACTCGAAAACAGCACGCAGACCGTGCCCCCTCCCGACGGGATTGAATATGAACGTCTCGCCGAGTATTTTGTTTACCGCCACTTCACCGATATAAGCGGTGCGGCACTGCGCTTTGCCTTTGTCAGCGTCTTGATGATAAATGCGCTTGCCGCCGTGACGGGCGAGCCGCTTTGCGAGTGCGTGCGGCTGTACTCTGCCGAGATTGAATACTCCGACGAAAACGTCGGTGTGATAACCGAATACATAAATGATAGTGCGGGATAAGCGAATATCCCGCACTTTTCATATATTTTTCACACAATCTTTCAGTCTGTTTTAAGGTTGAGGCAATATAATGTACCACGCAAAGGAGAGCTGTAAATGAGTTCCGATATCTTCACCTTCAAACGAATTGAAAAAAAATATCTGCTGACCGAGGAACAGAAGTCGGCTGTGCTCGAAAAAATATCTACGCGAATGCGCGCAGACGAGCACGGCAAAAGCACCGTTATGAGTCTCTACCTCGACACCCCCGATTTTCTCATCATAAGAAACTCAATCGAGGCAAAGGTGTATAAGGAGAAGCTCAGACTGCGCAGCTACGGCACGCCCTGCGGCACCGACAAGGTTTTTCTTGAGCTCAAGAAAAAATACAAGGGTGTTGTCTATAAGCGCCGCGTGTCCATGAGCTTAAACGATGCCTACGCCTATATAAACGGCGAGCGCACCGCGCCCGACACGCAGATAATGCACGAAATAAATGCCGCGATGAACTTTTACGGCAACCCGAAGCCCGCCGCGGTTATCGCCTACGAGCGCGAGGCGTATTTCTCCGACGCCGCGCCCGATTTTCGCATCACCTTTGACAGCAGCATCCGCTACCGCTTCGACGGTCTGCGGCTTGACATCGGCAGTACGGGCAGGCAGGCTTTGCCCGAAGGAATGCTCATCATGGAAATCAAAACGGGCGGCGGTATGCCGCTTTGGATGAGCGATGTGCTCGATGAGCTTCACATTTATCCGACCTCATTCTCAAAGTACGGCACGGCATACAAGACCATGCTTGCCGAAGAAAAGGAGCCTAAATATGCCTGAAATATTCTCATCGGTTATTGACACCGATTTCACTCTCAACACCTATCTTCTCTGCATTTTCATAGCCCTCATCTGCGGCGGTGTGGCCGCCCTTGCGGCAGGCTACAAGACCTCCGTCTCGAAGGGCTTTCTGACCGCCGTCGTGCTCATGCCCGCCATTGTTGCAACTGTCATCATCATGGTCAATGGCAATGTCGGCACGGGCGTTGCGGTAATGGGTGCCTTCTCGCTCATCCGCTTCCGTTCGGTCCCCGGCAAGGCGCGTGACATCGTTTCGATTTTCCTCGTCATGGCGGCAGGTCTCGCCTGTGCGGCAGGCTATGTGTATATAGCACTCATGTTCACGGTCATAATCTCTCTCGTCATGGTTTTGCTCACCAATCTGCCCATGAAGGAAAGCCGCGCACTCGACCTGCACATAACCGTGCCCGAGTCGCTGAGCTTCACCGATGCCTTTGAGGAGGTATTCGGCAAATACACCTCATCGCACCGACTTGTCAGAGTAAAGACCAGCAACATGGGCAGTCTCTACAAGCTGTATTACGCGGTTGAGCTTAACAACAAGGCTTGCGAAAAGCAGTTTATCGACGACCTGCGCTGCTTAAACGGCAACCTCGAAATTTCTCTTTGCGAGTCATCCGAAAGGGGCGAGGAGCTTTGAAAAACAGCTTCAAAAAAATCGCGCTCTGCTTGCTTATGATCGCCGCACTTTTGCTCAGTGCCTGCGGCACAGAGGCGGCAGACAGCGAAAAAACGGACACGACAAGCACCGACGAGCGCTTTTCATTTACGGACCGCGAGCTTGACGCCTCATACGATGAGTCATCTGCCGAAAAAATAGACCTCTCTTCTCAGTCGGGCGACGTTACAATCAGCAAGGAGGGCACCTACATCCTCACTGGCGAGCTCGATGGCTGTATTACCGTCGCCCTCGGCGAAAACGACAAGGCGCAGATAGTGCTCGACGGTGTCAGCGTTGAAAGCACCGACACCCCCGCTATCAGTATAAGCTCGGGCGACAAGGTTTTCCTCACCCTCGCCGAGGGCAGTGAAAACACTCTGAGCGACGGTGACTCGCGCTCGGACGAAAGCCTCGACGCAACTATTTTCAGCCGCGCAGACCTGTGCATCAACGGCGGCGGTGCACTGAGCATAAGCGGAAATTACAAGCACGCCGTTGTATCAAAGGACGACCTTGTAATCACGGGCGGCGCAATAACCGCAACGGCACAAAATGTCGCTCTCTGCGGCAAGGACTGCGTTAAAATATGCTCCGCCGAGCTTAGCCTCACCGCAGGCACGGACGGCATACGCTCGGACAACACCGAGGACGCCGACAGAGGCTATGTTTACATCAAGGACGGAAGCCTCGACATAGCATCGGGCACAGACGGAATACAGGCGGAAACCGTCCTCAAAATCGACGGCGGTACCCTTGACATTGTCTCGGGCGAGGGCAGTGCAAACGCCTCCTTTACAGCAGGCGGTATGCAAAATCCCGACTGGGGTATGTGGGGCAACAACAGCACCGACAGCTCCGATGAGGACTCCGCAAAGGGCTTGAAGTCGGGCGTTGAGACCGAAATCACGGGCGGCACAATCACCGTCGATTCCTCCGATGACAGCGTGCACTCAAACGGCACGATAAGCATAACGGGCGGCGAGCTTTCGCTCTCCTCGGGCGATGACGGCGTGCACGCCGACACCGAGCTTGATGTTAGCGGCGGCACTGTAACAGTCTCCAAAAGCTATGAGGGACTCGAAAGCGCCCTTTTGAATATCAGCGGCGGCACCATTGACATTACCGCCTCCGACGACGGCTTGAATGCCGCGGGCGGCGCCGATTCCTCCTCAGTAAATGACCGTCCGGGACAGAACGGTTTTTCAAGCTCAACGGGCGACATTGTCATCTCGGGCGGCTACACCGTAATCGACGCCTCGGGCGACGGCATTGACTCAAACGGCACAATAAGCGTAACGGGCGGCGTAACCCTCGTAAGCGGACCTACCGATGACGGCAACTGCGCCTTTGACTACGAGACAAGCGCGAGCGTGACGGGCGGCATCGTTGTTGCCCTCGGCTCAAGCGGCATGGCGGAAAACTTCACCGAGGCGGATAATCAGGGCGCAATCCTCTGCTCCTTCACCTCGCAGACCGCAGGCACATCCTTTGCTCTGACAGACTCCGACGGCAGCGTCGTCGCCTCCTTCACCCCCGCGAAGGCATACTGCTGTGTGACAATAACCGCACCCGCAATCACAAGCGGAAGCAGCTACAGCATAGTCTGCGGCGGCACCGTCTCCGATGCCGATGAAAACGGCTTTGCCGACAGCGGTACCGTTTCGGGCGGCACGGCAGTCACCGAAATAGAGATGAGCGACAGCCTCTACTCCAACACAAGCGGCGGCATGGGCGGCGGTATGACTCAGCCGAACAACATGGGCGGCGATATGGGCGGCGGCATGGCTCAGCCTGACGGCTTCGGCGGAGGCAACAGGCCAAATTAAATTTGCGCAATTTCTTTTTCTTATATTCTTCTTTTTCCCCCAACCTACCCCCAAGCGGAAACACCTGTACGAGTGTAAGCTCGTACAGGTGTTTCTATTATTCCGTTATGAGCTTAGCCCATGTTTTTTCGTCGGTTTTGCCGTTTGCCGAGCCGAGCTTTTTAGTCTGAAAACGGCGCAGTGCATAGTCCGTTGCCGCACCGAAATCACCGTCTATTGCAAGCGTGTTCCCCTCGGCGTCCTTATAGCCCATGACGCGCAGAATACGCTGAACGGTTTTGACCTCCGCGCCCTCACTGCCCTTTGACAGTACCTTCAGCGACAGCGTGACGGTCTGAGTCGCCGCCGTCTTCGATTCGTTCTTGTAGTCGGGCGGCAAATACACTCGGTTGAAGTATTCGCACACACCCTTGCAAATCGCCTCGCCTATCTGCGTTGTGCTCATTACAATCCACTTTGCGATGTCCTTGTTGTCGTGGAAATCGACCTCGACATAAACGCACACCGCAGAGGTGTATTTAAGCTCGTAGAAGCTCGCGGTTTTTACGCCGCGTGAGCTTCCCATAAGCGAAATTCTGCGGATTTCGTTGTAGATGGGCTGTGCCGCGGCGAGACGCTTCGAGGTCGTTTCATAGACGTACGCCTCAACGCCCTTGCCTCCGCCCGCATTTGTGTGGATGCAGATGTGCAAATCCGCGCCCCATGCGTTAGATTCATCAACGCGCTCGTACATCGCGTTTGTGCCGTCTGTTTCGTTGGTCCTTGCCTCGAAGCCGCAGCGCTCAAGCGCGGTCTTGCACGCCCTTGCGATTTTGCGGCACTGGATTGCCTCGTTCGTGCTTCCGAAGGCATAAATATTTCTCACCTGGTCACTCGGTGACAGATAGATTTTCTTTTTCAATTTCAATTCCGCCTTTCATTTTTATACAAGCCACAAGCCGGCGACATAGAAGGCATAGTTTGCGTTCATGCCGTCCTTGCTGTAAAAGCACAGCGACACCTTGCCGTTTGATGCCGACGAGGACACATACGCACAGCCCCCTGCTTTACAGTATGCCGAAACCGCGGTTATGTACGCGGGCTTATACTGCTCGGGTATGTCAACGAGCTTATACAGCGTGCCCGCCGTGAACGAAATCGCGTTTTTGAAATACATACGCATATACACCGCGCCGAGGGCGGGGTAATAGCGCATTGTGTAGCTGAAATCGCTTACGCGTGCGGTGTTGTCGTCGCCTGTGTTGACTGTCACGCCGCTTGTTACATTCGTATAGGGCATCGACTGCTTTGCCGCGCCGAGCTCCTGCAATGCGCCCTCAACGGTGTCGGTGTCAAAATATGCACCCGCATCTGTAATCGCCTTTGTCTGCTTGAGCGCGTCAAGCGAATCCTGCAGGGCGGAGCTTCTGTACGACTCAAGGCTTTGATGCGCCGTCAAAAAGCCGCTGTCGTTTACAAGGTCGCTCGTCCTCGTCACCTTGTTGTAAAGCGTGTCGAAATAAGCCTTCAGCGCCGACTTCACACCGCTCCACAGCATTTTTCTCGCGCCCGTCGCGGAGCTGTCGTAATACGGCACGAGGTCGGCATCATCAACGCCCGCGCCGTCGCTCAGCAGGTTTATGCTGAACTGACCGCCCGTACCGCCCGACTGTGCCGCCTCGTTTATCGCCGAGACAAGATTTGTCTTGTTGCTCGTCTGCAGATTTGAAAGACTGCCCATTTTTGCGGCGAGCTCATCATATACATCGCTCGTCGGCTCGGACGATTCCGACGCCTCGGAATCCGACCTGCCCATGACCGTGCCGAGGTTTTCCTCGTTTGTGCGCACGGTCAGCACGCCGCCGCTTAAGCCGCGCACATAACAGCTGACACTGCCCGCGGCGCTGAGCACCTCCCACGGCACGACGCACACGTCCGCATCGGCGCTTATTCTGCGCGACACGCCCGTTTTCTCGTTCGTGAAGGTAATTTGACGGTTGAGTCCGTTCCAGTCGTCAGAGAAGCTCAGAGCGAGCCTCATCGTGCTTGTCGAGCCCGCAAGAAGCATCTCGCGTTCGGAAATTCTGAGCTCCGAGCCCGTAATTTTTGCTTTAGTCATTATTCATCCTCCCAAGCGTCAACATTGTCCGCAAGCCGCGCAAGAATTTTCTTCAGAAACGCGGGCATCGGTGCGCCGAGCTCGGCGGCGTTTTCAATCACACTGCCCAGCTCCGTGAAAACATACCACGCCGCAACCACGGGGGTAATAATACAGCCGTAGCTTATGCCTATAAACATATCGCCGAGGTTGTCGGCAATCACGCCGAGGGCAATATCGCACAGCGCGGCGACGAGCACCGCGGCGATACTGCCGAGCTTGTGCCACAGCCCCTGACTTGCCGCGCGGCTTGTCCATTCCCCGTTTGCGATAGCCGCGGCAGTGCCCGTGAGATAGTCGAGCACCATTGCGGCAAGCCACAGGATTATGATCCAGCCCACCCAGCCGAACAGCGCGGTGCCGAAGGCAATCGCGGCGGAAAATGCCGCCTTAATCTGCACCGCCTTGTCGTTTAGTTCCATTGTTTAAGCCTCCTTCAAAAAATAATGCCCTTCACATATAGCCCGCATCAGGGCAAAACTTGTACGTTTGCGTACAACAAAAAAATTTTTTCGGCAAAAAAATTAAAAATCCCGCCGTGGCTATACCACAGCAGGGAACTATAAGTGATGAACTATGAGTGATAAGTGAAGAGTGTTCGGTGCAGACTTAATCCGACGCCGTAGGGGTGAATGGAGCGAAGCGCAATGAGCCCGCCTTGCGAGTGATGAACGATGAGTGATGAGTGAAGAGTGTGGGAGCAAAACTTTGCTTTGTACCGATTTGTTAGGGGACATCTTGACTTTGGCAAAATGTCACCGGTCGGGACACCGCACAAAAGATTAAATGAAGCGTAAAACCGAAATTGAAAAAACGGGGTCATTTCATTCCCCCCTACGGGTGCAAGCTGTATTTAGCTCCGTAGGGGTGAATGGAGCGTAAGCGCAATGAGCCCGCCTTGTGAGTGATGAACTATGAGTGATGAACTATGAGTGATGAGTGATGAGTGTGGGTGCTAAACTTTTCACCGCACCGATTTGTTAGGGTACATCTTAACTTTAGCAGAATGTCACCGGTCGGGACACCGCAAAAACGATTAAATGAAGCGTAACACCGAGATTGAAAACGGGGTCATTTCATTCCCCCCTACGGGTGCAAGCTGTATTTAGCTCCGTAGGGGTGAATGGAGCGTAAGCGCAATGAGCCCGTCAACTCATCACTCATCACTCATCACTAAAAAAAGCTTCCCTTTTTTCAAAGGGAAGCTTTTTTATCAGTAGATTTTGTAGCCTGCGGGGATTGCATCGTCGAGCATAATAAGATGCAGATTTTCCTTGCCGTCCTCCTCGTGGACAGCGGACAGAAGCATACCGCAGGAGTCCTGACCCATCATCTTTCTGTTGGGCAGATTGAGGATTGCAAGCACGGTCTTGCCGACAAGCTGTTCGGGCTCGTAGAACTTGCGGATGCCCGACAGAATCTGACGGGGAGTGCCGCTTCCGTCGTCAAGCTGGAACTTGAGAAGCTTTTCGGACTTCTTGACGGCCTCGCAGGAGATTATCTTGCAAACGCGCATATCGCACTTGGCGAAATCGTCGATTGTTACATCGGGGTCAACGGGCTTGAACTTCGGGCCCGCGGGCTTGTTCATCTTTTCAAGCTCCTCGAGTGCCTTTGCCATGTCGAGTCTCGGGAACAGAGTCTCGCCCTTGTGCACGCTGACGGCTGCGGGCAGAACGCCGAACTGCTCTGCGCTGTCCCATGTTGTGCAGCTTTCGCAGGCACCTATCTGTGCGAATGCCTTGTCACAGCTTTCGGGGATGAAGGG
>DCHB01000069.1:33729-35418 GCA_002314685.1 Clostridiales bacterium UBA1763 | reverse complement strand
ATAGTATCAGCCATCTTTGATGCCGACGGTGACGCAAAAACGTTTCCCACAGTACAGCCGTCAAGCATACCCTTGCCTACATATCCCAGAAACGTGGGAAGGTGTCCGCTTCCGCCGGCGGTTACAATTCCGACCTTGCCCGGTTTACTCAGATAGTTCGATACTATGACCCTGTTTTCTTTATCAAGGCTCATAAGCTTCTGACCGCTCGCAAGCAAAATTCCCTCCATGGTTTCAGATACGAAGTCCTCCGGAGCGTTCAATATCTTGTTCATTTCGATGCTGATTCCCTCTTTTCTTTTAATAGTTTATAATCTTTATTAAAGTTGGAATTCCCTTTAATTAATTCAATTCTATTCGGAGCATAGTTGTTGTCAATAGAATCGGAAAAACACACAAAAAATGGAGAAATTTGAGTAAAAAATGAGCGAAAATCGCCTAATTTTTCAGGAGATTTTCGCTCATTATTGCAACATTTCATTAATACTGCCATCGGCAATACCACAGCAATGAAGCAGTATATATGTTCTAAATACCACCACCGTCAGGTTTCCTGTATTACGGTGGTAGACCGCAGACCATTCTATACGACCAAGATACATTGATTGTGGTGATTGCTGTTGGTATATGGTTTTTTATAAATAAAAGCCATGTGAAAGAAGCTGCGAATAGCGCAATTGAAACTTTGAATGAAGAGCATTACGAAGGCTTACCTACATCTACGCACCGTTTAATTCGACTTTGGCAAATAGTTTGCCTGATTTGTCTATCGTACAGATTGGGAAGTTTTTGTTGTATATCAAAGTGTGCTGTGATAAACTGAATATGTGAAACTCTTTCCTCGAACACGGCGCGATCACGCAGGCGCAGCACGACAAGAGCCTGCACGACCTGACCGTGAAGATGGGGTACGGAGAGACTAATTAGAATTTGACAGAGCATTTTTATGTTGTGGTTGCTGAAAAGCATTTTCCGCCCATATTCGCCTGATAAGGGATGTTATTCTACCGCAAAATCGCGAATACTGAAAAAAACAGCAAGGAGGCTTCATCATGAATCAAGCTAATATTGGTAAGTACATCGCCATAAAACGAAGAAAACTAAATATAACACAAGCCCAGCTTGCTGAAAAATTAGGTGTGTCAAACAAAACCATTTCCAAATGGGAAAACGGAAGAAGCATGCCCGACTACAGTGTAATACAAGATTTGTGTAAAGAGCTCCGCACCTCGGTTGCCGAACTGATGGCCGGAGAGGACGAAGAAAAGAGCTTCAGAAGTTATGATGAAGACCAAGTCCTCGAATTGCTACAGCAAGCACAGAAGAAAGACGTAAAGTATAATGCGATAATAATTATAATGCTTGCCATGTTCTTTGTGCTGATATGGCCGTTGGGTGGCCTCTGGCAGATACTGCTCGCCCCAATAATAGGCGGTGGTGCGGAGCAGTCTTTCATTTACCCTTTGTACGTTGGCATCATTCTTCTGGCGGGAATAATCGTTGGATGCACTGCTCGCATTATTGAGGAAATCCGCGCAGGGAGAAGCGATAAGTAGCTTTGGCAATCAGATTTCATGCCGACACATTGGTGTACTTTTGGGACGAATACCCTATCCCTACGCACCGTTTGGGACGAATACCACACGAAAAAAGCACCAGATAGGGTGCTTTTTTCAATTAAATCCACCC
>DCHB01000069.1:12932-33630 GCA_002314685.1 Clostridiales bacterium UBA1763 | reverse complement strand
GGATTTGATTTCATCGAAACCGCAGGTTTCGATTTCATACAAGGCATAGCCGAGAATTTCATCGCGCATATCACGATTTCATTTTTTCTATTTATCGCAAAAAATTACTTGAACATATAAATCTTATAAAGTATAGTAAATACAGCGACAAATATTACCGAAATGAGCAAAAAATATGGAGGTTTATTATGAAGAAAAGAATTATCAGCATTGTGCTTGCAATATTGATGATAGTCAGTATTCTGCCTGTAAGCGCATTTGCCGAAACAGCAATGAAGTACAAAATTACGTTCTTACAAGCTCCCGAAAGCTTGACAATTCACCCGGGCGAGGATGTAACACTGACTGCGGCGGCAAGCGCGGGCGGCGACTATCTGTATTATTTGTGGTTTGACCCCGATATGATTGATGTGAATATGTTTATAGACATGGCAGATAAATGCGTTGACTCGAAAAAGGGTACTGTCAGTGCATCGACTGTCGTGTTCAGATACGGAACGAAGCTGTTAAAATATTATAACGATAATCCAGAGCTTGAATACGCAATACTCGACGGAGAGCTTACGCCGAATGAGCCCTCGACTACACTTACTATGACAAATGTAACAGAATCAAGGCGTATTCAGTGCCTCGCCTTTACCTGCAACGAGGATAACCTTGAAGAGTATGATGACCCCAATCTTTCACCTGCCGATTTGATGAGTATGGCAAGCGGTATGACCTTCTCGGGCTATCAGCTCACCGATATTATCACAATCACGGTTGACCCAAACGCGCCCTGCCATAATCACAAGCTCGGTGATGCAAGCGAAACAAAGCACCCCGACTGCGTAAATGCAGGCGAGTCCACCGCGGTATGCTCACGCTGCGGAAATACCGTTGTAACCGAAATTCCCGCACTTGGACACAGCTATGAAAACGGTATATGCAAAAACTGCGGCGAGGTGCAGGTGACCGCACTGACAGCATCAACCACAAGCGCGGGCAAGCCCCTGCTTAAATGGACGGCGGTTGAGGGCGCAACGGGCTACATTATCTATCGCAGTACAGACGGAGTGAACTACACCGAGCTCAAAACAGTAACATCAACCTCCTTCACAAATACCACCGTTAAAATCGGCACGACCTATTCCTACAAGGTCGTAACGCTTGTCGGCGATAAAACCTCTGCCGACAGCAACGTTGTCAGCGTAAAGTGTATACCGGCAACACCGACGGTTACAATCTCCCGTGTCAGCGGCAAAGCAAAGCTGAGCTGGAAAAAGGTTGACGGCGCAACAAAGTATAACATTTATCGCTCAACCGACGGCAAGACCTTTAAGCTTTTAACGAGCACAACAAATACAAGCTATACAAATTCGAACGCGGCTTCGGGTACAAAGTATTATTACAAGGTCAAGGCTGTTGCAGTCGTAAACGGCACGAGCGTTTACTCGGCATACAGCACAGTAAAAAGCCTGCTCACAACTCTCGCAACCCCGACTGTTAAGATTACGACCGCATCGGGCAAGCCGAGTATTAGCTGGAGCAAGGTAACGGGCGCGGATAAGTACTACATCTATCGCTCAACCGACGGCAAGACCTTCAAGTACTACACCGCAACCACCAAGACCAAGTACACCAACACCAACGCGAGCAAGAACAAAAAGTACTACTACAAGGTCAAGGCTGTCAGCACCGTTACAAGCAGTGCAAACTCCGCACTCAGCAAGGCGGTCAGCATAAAGGCGACTAAATAAATCGCGGTTTTTCCGAATTGAGGATGAAAATGAAAAGAAGAATACTTTGCGCCATTCTCGCTGTTTGCTTCGTTTTCAGCCTGTCTGCGACGGCATTTGCTGAAAATTACGACAGTACATCCGCCCTCACGGACAGCACGAATGAAGCAATGGACGAGGGAAGCGGCTACGTAACAGCACCTAAATACGCCGCGGCGGGCGAGCAGACCCCTGCATATTCCGCGGGACACTTTACAACAACGGCGGATTTCGTTGCTGACACAGTAAAGAGTGCGTACATGGACCGCATGATAAGCTACTATATCGAAAACGGCAATCTTCAGAGCACCTTGAGCGCAGGTCAGCCCGTGCTGATGTTCTTTGAAGGTGCGTCCGATATAGGCAAGTGCGAGGTTGACGGCGAGAGAACGGGCGCTGTGTGCCTTGTTATCCGCAATGACGGCAGAGAAAATTATATTGCATACTACTGCAAGCTATGTGACACTCTGCCCGATTATCCCTTCGGCTACAGCTACGATAACGGACACGATAATTACGGCGCGGCAACTCTAATAGACGGCATATATTCGCTTTACACCGTCAATCACAGAGGAATTTACGCAGGCTTTAATACCCGCACGGGAAGTAATCAGTGCGTGCCCTGCGTATATATGAACTCGGACGGAAGCTTTTCCGTATTAAACGGCAACGGCATCAATGTTCACACACGCCTTTCTGCGTCTGTCAGCGGTGATGAAAAGTCGCCGTACTCAGCAGGCTGTCTTTGCATAGCGGGCGGTCAGCCCTATGACGCGTACCTTGAATTTTTACAGCAGGCAGTGCCAGATACCACTGGACTGACCGATACAAAGTTCGGCGGCGGTGACATTAAGAAGTACAACACCTCAGTAACCCCCGAGGATACCGTGGCTGGCAAGCTTGTCATGGACCGCTATCTTGCGAAGGATGCCATGTCGGCACTCTACGGCGGCAACAAGGAGGCTATTGCCTGCATTACCGAGTATTCAAGCACTGCGCAGGCTGATGAAGCGGCAGGAAGCACCTGCATAGCTAATTGCACGGTTTATCCCTCGTATCTCAGCGCAGAGGTTAAAGAGGGCACGGCACTCATGAGCCTTCCACAGAATGGAACTCCCGCGGCAGAGGCTGACGGCAACGCTTTGACAGTAACTGCTTTGTATGAAAATGCTGACGGAGAATATTGGTACCGCGTATATTATAAGGGAAGCACCTACTTCGTAAATGCTTCCGATGTCGGCGATACTACCTGCATATTTGACGATGTCAGCATACATAATTACAACTATCCCGTTGTGAAGCAGTATAAAAAGGCGTTCTCCGTTTGGGGCATTGTAGGCGCAAGATACAATAAGCTCAAGTCCGTAAACGGCTACATTAACTCATCAACGGGCACTAATGAGTGCACGAAAAGCGTCACAAATATACTCCGTTCCTACAGCTTGGATTCCTCGGACGGCTGGACTGCATATCGCTACAGCCTCGATAATCTTATGGCATTCAGCGGACTGTCTATCGGCGAGCATCAGTATAAAATCAGTGCAACGGTTGATAATTACTATGTGAGCGATGACGGAATAAAAGCAGAGACGAAGGAAATCGTCCTCGTCGATAAAACCTTCAGAGTGGCGACCAAGGTTACGTTTGACGCAAACGGCGGCACAGTCGAGCCCGAAACTCAGTTCACGGATGAGAATGGATGCTTAACTGATCTTCCCGTGCCCGTTAAGGATAAATTCGTGTTCACCGAATGGCAGGATGCAAGCGGAAACACAGTCACAACCGAGACAAAGTTTGCGGCAAACGATACCGTGACCGCACAGTGGAAGTCACTGGCAATACTCAGCTCCGATGAGACCGAGTGTTCGGCGGATGCGGGCGATAGTGTGAGCTTTGCTGTTACCCTCACCGATGCAGACGGCGCACCCATAGTCGGCGCGGCAGTCACAGATGAAGCAACTGGCGAAACTCAGCTTACAGATGCAGACGGCGCGGCAAGCTTCACCTGCACAGCTGAGGAGGGCAGTCAGACACACGATTTAAGCTACGCGGGCGACGATACCTTTGCAAAGGCAACGCTTACGATAAATGTGACGGGAGAGAAGACGGAAATTCCCGTGCCCTCAGATGAGCCCGAACAGCCCGATGTCGATGACGGGCAGAACGACACAGAAAAGTCAGTCGATACAGGTTATAATACGGGCGACAGTATGCACCCCGCCTTGTTTGTGCTTATAGCCATAGCCTCCGTGCTTTGCCTTGCGCTGACAAGAAAAAAGAATGAAGCATAAATAAAAAAGCTTTGAAATCAAATGATTTCAAAGCTTTTTTTATGACAATTAAAGTTCCTTTGCCAAAGCCTCGAGTGCCTTGTAGTCAATCTTCTGACTTGTAGTTACGGGCATTGCATCTAAAAGCTGAACACTCTTCGGCGTGTAATAGTCGGGGAGGTCTGCGGCAAGCTTATTGCAAATAAGCTCCTTAGCACTCTCACCAAGAGAGGAAACGGCAAACACAACGGGAATAGAATCTCTTTCCTCGTCCTCAACGACAACAACGGCACAGTTATCAAGCTCAGGAAGCTGTGCGAGACATTCCTCGGCTCTCTGCGGATAAAGCTTGTAATACAGTCCGTCGGCAGAATGAACGGTATAAATGCGCTTTATTCTTCCTGTAACATAGGCAAAGCCATCCTCGTCAATCTTGCCGATGTCGCCCGTACGGAGCCAACGCTCACCGTCGATTATCTGGAATGCGGCTTCGGTTGCCTCGGGGTCATTGTAATACCCAAGTAAAACGCTCGGCGCATTGATTAAAATTTCGCCCTCCTGATTATAGCCGAGCTCGTGGCCGTCATTGAGGTCAACGATTTTCAGTGTGGTCATGGGGAGGGGGAGACCGACGCTCTGCTCCTTGAACTTAGTTTTGTGGTTAATGGAGATAACGCTCGATACCTCTGTCATGCCGTAGCCGTTGAGATAAATGGAGCGAGCCTTTTTCTCGGCGAGAACGCGGTTGAGCTCTCTTTCAAGCTCAAGGGATATGTAACCGCCGCCGCCCGATACGTCAATAAGGAAGGAGAGGTCATCGCCTTCAAAATCAGTAATGATTTCAGCGATTGCAGGACCCATAACAAAATGCTCGGGCTTATGCTTAACAAGGAGCTTCTGCACCTTTTCCTTCTCGGGAAGCAGTGCAAGAATATCCGTCATGCCCGAATATGTGCAAAGGTGCATCATCGCAAGACCGAAAATAATAAACGGCGGCATAACATTGAGGAACTTCTCGTGCGGGAGATAGTTTCTGCCCGAAATTGCAATCTGCTGAGCGACTGAGTTTAAGTTTCTGTTAGTTAAAACAGCACCCTTGGGATGTCCCGTTGAGCCGCTTGTGTAGATAATCGCGGCAGGGGAGTCGGACTCTCTCGACTCAACTGCCTTTTCGGATTTCTCGGAAAGGAAGCTTTTGTAGCTTATAAAATTCTTGTAGTTTTTTGCAGTGAGCTTCAGAACAACACCCGCAATGCCCGAGGCTGAACGACCTAAGGGCAGTACGACAGTGGGCACATCGGGCTCGAATGTTCCGTATTTTTCGAGAATTTTATCAAGAACGAACAGATATTTAGAGTCAGTTCTATGCACATAATCAAGAATTTCAGTAGGCTTTATAGTAGCCTGGATGAGGTTAGCAACTGCACCGATGTAGTTAAGTGCATAGATGAGATACATCGTTTCGGGCGTAGTCAGCGAGACGATAGAAACAGCGTCACCCTTTTTTATGCCGTGAGAGGCAAGCGCGTTTGCAAGCTCTCGTGAATTCAAAAAGAAGTCGGTAAAAGAAATCTTGTTGCCAAAAAAATCAATGGCAGTTTTGTCCATTCTGTCCTTGTTGTTCTTAAACGCGAAGCTGAACATAGAGCCCTCGGGAACGGGCGCGTTCAACACTTCATCGGGATAAAAACTGTTCCAAGGCTTGTCAACCGACGGTAAACCGGTAAGAACTGCGGACTGTGAACTCAAAATACTCCCTCCAAATCTATAAAAGAAATATACTGAAAACAATTCTCAGCTTGTTTTCAATATAATTCAAGTCATTTATATTTTTAATTATACAACACGTATAATTAAAATGCAATTACACAAACATCTATAAATGTATAATCTTAAATAAAAAATGCTCCGAAACCCTTCGATTTCAAAGCTTTTTTATAGGTTTTAGTGACAGAAATTTAACAGTCGGCTGATTTTCGCTCGGCTTTGCCGTAACTGCCGCGATACCGATTACAGGAAAACGGTAACACGAAAAAGCATTGAAAAGTCAGCATATTTTCAGCCTTTGTTACCGAGATACCGTTTATTTATAAAAACTAAATATAAAAATAGATTGCTTATAATATATAAGGTACATAAAATACGGAAAAACCCGTAACATCAGTAACAGAGCAAAGGGCTGCTTATTGTAGCAAGCGGATTGTTAGAGGAAGGTGAATGAAGCGAAATATCCTCGCTCTGCTCGGGTGCTAAAGAATTTGCTGTCGCAAATTGCGAAATATTCAATCACCGATTGAAAGCTAAATTAAATAAATCCCCAAAGCGCCCCGCAGGGCATATAGCACGCCGAAGGCATATTTAGCTCACAGCGTGAATTGAGCAAATCCCGATAGGGATTTATTTAGCTGAAAAAAGCTCATCCAATAGGATAAGCTTTTTTCTTGGTCCGAGTGACTGGAGTTGAACCAGCGGCCTCTTGAACCCCATTCAAGCGCGCTACCATCTGCGCTACACCCGGATTTGCAGTGCTTGATTATAGTAACACATTCATTCAGCAAATGCAAGCCTTATTTTTAAGTTTTAGACATTTTTTTGCACCCCCGTGATTTACACGAGGGTGCAATTCATTTTCTTACGGGGCATTGCATTCCCGTATTGTCAATCATATAATCGCCCGTCAGCAAAAGCTGTGAAACGGGTACTATCGTGTAACCGTCGGCAATGAGCGATTCAATAATCTGCGGCAATGCCTCGGGTGTATTCTTTGCCGCATTGTGGAACAGAATAATACTGCCCGCTTTGACATTGTTCAGCACTCGGCTTGTAATCTCGTCTGCGGATAATTCCTTCCAGTCGAGGCTGTCAACATCCCACTGAATGGCGGACATATCCATGCTGTTTACGGTATTTATAACGGTGTCGTTATATTCGCCGTAGGGACAGCGGAAAAGGGTAGGGCGCACACCTGTAATTGCCTCAATCTTATCATTTGAGGTGTTTATGTTTTTTGTAATCTCATCTGCCGTCAGACTTGCAAAATGCGCATGGTCATCGGAGTGACTCATAACCTCGTTGCCCGCGTCAAAGAGTGCCTTTACAGACTCGGGATATTTGTCTGCCCACTCACCGACGACAAAGAAGGTCGCGTTAATATCGTATTTATTGAGTATATCTATTATCTGCTGAGTGTCCTCATTACCCCATGCGGCATCAAAGGACAGTGAAACTGTTTTATCCTCGCGTGATACGCAGTAGATTGGCAGCTGTCTGTCACCAGCTGATACACCGACTATTGCAGGACTGTTCACTGCCCAGAATATAACAGCGACAAAAAGCACAAGCGATACAGCCGATACAAGCGCCTTTCTCTTTTTGATTTTATCCAATACATTTTTCAATGCTATCCCTCCCGATATTGGCTTTGTAAAGCCTATGCCTGTCGTGCCCTAATAATGCAAAAAGCAGACTGAGTAATCAGTCTGCTTTCAATTAAACAGTAATTGATATGTAACGCCAAATGCCTCGCGGATAAAATAATTGAGCCTTACGCTTAAATATGTTGTATGCGCGGGCACGGTCAAAACCTTCTCGCCCATTGTATATGCAAGAAGCTTTGCCCTGTAAAGATGATATTCGCTCGATATAATGCCGACAACAGGCTCGGCTTTATCAGTAACAGAGCTTATTATCTCAAAGCTGTATTTGAGATTTTCATAGGTTGATGTCGCCTTATCCTCTTTAATAATTCTGCTCGGCTCGATGCCCTTATCGCAAAGCCAGTTATACATTGCCTCGGCCTCGCTCAAATTCTCGCCGCCGCCCTTACCTCCACTGACTATTGCAAGCGTATCGGGGTGCTCAGTGAGATAGGAAAGCGCCGCTTCAAGTCTTTCGGTGAGCGAAAGGGAGGGGGTATCGCCGTGCACAGCGGCACCTAAAACGATAACATAGTCAGCGTCAAAGTCGCCGTCACCCTTGGAGGCTTGAATAATAGGAATTTCAATAATCGAAAAATATACAATACCGAGTGCGAGCACAAGGGAAACTATACGCTTAGTGTTTTTACTGCATTTTTCATATAAGAAAATGAGAAAAGCGACAAAAAACAGACCGTAGGCGATGAAATTATGTCCCGAAAATACAAATCGGAGAATTAAACCGAAAAATACAAGCACGAGGGCTGTTATTGCTGATGTGCGGTTTTTCATGTCAGCGCCTCCCATTCCTCGTAAGCGGTCATAAGCCTGCTGTTTATATCATCGGTCTGAGACATAATCTCCATAAGCTTCTGATAATCGCTCGAGTTTTCCTCAGCGGATTTTTCCAAGTCCGAGAGCTCGGCCTCAAGCTTTTCAATCTCGCGTTCAAGCTTTGCCCGCTGCTTTTCACTGCTTCCCGACCTTTTCTTCGGCTGAGGCTCCTTTTTCTTAACCTCGGCTTTTGCAGTCTGCGTATAAACAGCCTGACGCGCCTTGAATTCTCTGAATTCCGAGTAGCTGCCTCTGTAATCCGTCACTCTGCCGTTTTCGAGATACCATATTCGGGTTGCGAACTTTTCGATGAAGTATCTGTCATGCGATACGAATAATAGCGCCTCGGAGTATTGAGAAACCGTATCCTCCATCCATTCACGGCTTGCAATATCAAGATGATTTGTAGGCTCGTCGAGGATGAGAAGGTTAATTTCACTGCCCATAAGCATACAAAGCCTCAGACGGCTTTTCTCACCGCCTGACAGGGCACCGACGGGGGTATAGACATCCTCACCGCGAAAGCCGAAGGCACCGAGTCTGTCGCGTGCCTGCTGAGGCAGACATTTACAGTCGTATAGCATGGTGTCTATTAAATTGCGCTCTTCGTTTGTGAAGCTTATTATCTGAGGCAGATAAGCAGGTCTCACAGACGGTCCGAGATAGGCATAGCCCGAGTCGGGGACCTCCTGCTGCATTATAAGCTTGATGAAGGTGGATTTTCCGACACCGTTATCTCCGATGAGGGCAATCCTTTCGCCTCCCGTGACGCTGAGGCTTAAATCCGAAAACAGCTTCTTTTCGCCGTATGCCTTAGATAGCTCCTTGCATACTAAAACCTCGTCGGCGTAAAATTCACGCGAGGTAAAGGATGCTGTGAGCTTTTTCGCCTGAGTGGGACGCTCGGTCTGCTCAAGCTTTGCAATTCGCTTTTCCATGGAAAACGCGCGCTTGTGGAGCTTGTCATTACCCATGAATGCCCAAAGGTGCATTTGCTCTGCGGCACGTGTGAGCTGTTCGATTTTCGCTTGGTCTTTTTCGTATTTGCGGAGCTTTTCCTCAAATCGCTTTTGACGCTCAATGACATAGAAGCTATAACCGCCGCTGTAAAACTCAGCCTTGCCGTCGTTTATTTCAATACATCGTTCGGCAATGCGGTCAAGGAAAAATCTGTCGTGGCTTATTGCAAGCACGGTGCCCTTAAAGTGCAGTATGTAGTCCTCAAGCCACTCCGTTGCGTGCAGGTCAAGATGATTAGTCGGCTCGTCGAGCAATAGAATGTCCGTGTTTTCGAGTATGAGGCGGGCAAGATTGACTCTTGTACGCTCGCCACCCGAAAGACTGTCAAACAACTGCTCGCGCATAGCAGGGGGAATGTCGAGACCGTTTGCAACCTTATTGCGGTTAAAGTCCGCTTCATAGCCTCCGAGACGCCTGAAATCCTCGGACAGTCTGTCGTATTCCTTTAATATATGCTCGGACGAGTCGGTTTCCATCTGCTTTTCAAGCATTTTAAGCTTGTCGGAAATAGCGTACAGATTTTTGTGCGCATCCCTCAGCACATCCTCGGTAGTCCAATCGGGAGGATATACGGGGATTTGCGAGATTAGCCCTATACGCTTTGAGCCTGCAACGGATACGGCACCCTCGTCATAGTCGAGCTCGCCGATAAGAATACGAAACAGCGTTGTTTTGCCGCAGCCGTTGTGACCGAGTATGCCGACCTTCTCACCCTCGGTAATATCGAAGCTGAGTCCGTCAAGTATGTTTTTTCCGAGCTCAAAGGACTTTACAAGTCCGTTGACGGAAATGTCTGTCATAAGAAATCTCCTGTGTTAATCGTTTACTGCCGCCTGCAGTACAGCGTTTGCAATAGCACCTGCCGAGCCTAATCCGCTTCCGCCGTGCTCAACGATAACGGCAAAGGCGTAGGGGTGCTTGTCGTCATCCAAAAATCCGACAAACCAGCCGTGGCTTGCCTGACCGTCGCCAACCTCCGCGGTGCCCGTTTTTGCACAGATTTTAAGCCCGGGAAAGGTCGATTCGCCGTAATGATAGGTGACATTATAGCTCATCATTGAGGCAATCTTAGCCGCCGTTGAGCCTTTGAGCATTTCGCTTTCGGTGTCTGATACGCCGAGCAGGGAGGGCTCAACAACAGTGCCGCCATTAGCTACGGCGCTGACGAGTCTCAGCATGGAATAGGGGCATACAAGGTCGTTGTACTGACCTATGCCCGACCAAGCGAGAGAGGCACTGTTTGCTTCTGCCTTGTCGAAATTGCCCGCGGCAGTCGTTATGCTGTCAAGCTGATGACTTGAGGTAAGCCCGAGCTTAGCCGCATATTCCGCAATAGTGTCCGCGCCCAATTCAAGTGCAAGCTGACCGAAGGCACAGTTGCAGGAGTTTGCGAGAGCCTGCTCAATAGTCTGTGTGCCGTGAGTGCCCGTACAGGTGACTGTGAGCCCGTTAACCTCAAAGCTTCCGTTGCAGGTGAAGCTGCGCTGATATAGGTTATCAATGTTTTCAATAGCCGCCGTAAGCGTAACAAGCTTAAATACAGAGCCCGGGGTGAAGGCGGAGCTTATACAGCGGTTAATATAAGCACCGTCGGGAATTTCGGTAGGCGGATTGTTCGGGTCAATAGACGCGGAGGACACCATACAGAGAATTTCACCCGTCTTGTAGTTAGAGACGATAACCGCACCGTTTCTGCCGTTAAGTGCCTCATAAGCCTTGACATTGAGCTTTGAATCAACCGTCAAGGACAAATCAACGTCGTCCTGCGCCTCAATACCCGTGATGAGATTATAGCCCGACAGCTCTTTTGTGAAGCTCGACAGTGCGCCCGTGCCGACATTTCCGCCGTAGTCGCCTACAAGCTGATAGCAGGCAGTTCTGACATCGGCATCCTCTGCGTAGGTCTTTTCACCGTTGCCCATTTTCGCGAGCACAACTCCGTTGCGGTCTGTAAGCGTATAAGTACAGCTTGAGGTCGCCTGATCAAAATACAGAGCCCATTCCTCGCCGTGATTGATGTATCTGATAATATAAATGCACAGACCTAATATGACAAGAAGTGCCATTATAAGCGCAAAGGATGAGCGTAAGGATACTTTTCTCATGCTTTAGCCTCCTTATCCTTAGCGTCGGGTGCCTTAACGACAAAGCTTGCACCCTTTCTCGTATCGCCCGCCTTGATGAAAGCAAGAAGCATCCAGCAGGCAAGAACGGAGCTGCCGCCGCGGGATACAAAGGGGAAGGTAACACCCGTAAAGGGGAGAATATCAACAGAGCCGAATACATTTAATGCAAGCTGAATAGTGAACATGCTTGCAGTTGCGCAGGCGGCAATGGAGTAGTACGCGCTTCGCCCCTGCGCTGTATTTCGAACTGCGAAAAATGCGAGGGAAAGCACTGCCAAAACAGCGCAAATAGCAATTAGAAGTCCCAATTCCTCACAAACAAGGCTGAAAACGGTGTCAGTATTTGCCGCAAAGCCGTCCTTTAGCCAACCGTTGCCCGCACCCTTGCCGAAAAGTCCGCCGCCGGCACCTGCGCTCATGGCGTGTGTCTGCTGATAACCGGTGTCGTAAACATCCTCCCAGACGTGTCCCCATGCGGCAAAACGCTTTGCAACGTGGGTTTTAATCTTCAGCATAAGAAAGCCCGCCATGCCCGCACCGCTGACTGCAAGTGCAACTGTAGCAATAGAGCCCGAACGCATGAAGGAGATAACAAGGAAGGTCGCGAAGAATATAAGCGCCGTACCGAAATCGCTCATGAGTGCAAGAGCCATTACGCAAACTGCGGAGAAACCTATGAAAACTATAAGGTTTTTTGTGCTGAACAGTCTGTCAAGCGTTGCGGCGCCGACATAGATAAATGCAACCTTAACAAACTCAGAGGGCTGAATTGAAGTACTGCCGATAAATATCCAGTTTTTCGCACCGTTTTGAACATCGCCGATAACCAAGGTTACAGCCAAAAGCCCGATAGCGATAACAGCGGCGGGAATGCGCATCGTTTTAGTCCTGTCAAGGTCACGCATCCAAGCACCAAGCAGGAAAAATGCTACAACACCGGCAAATACAATAATCATCTGCCTGAATATCTCAGTCGGAACAGAGGTCGCGATAACCGAAAGTCCGATAGTTGAGAGGAAAAACGCGATAATTTCAACCTCAAAGCCTGTTTTACGCAGACTTCTCATGAGGAAATAGCAAAACCATTCAAGCAGAATAAGAAGCACGAAGCCGAGTGCGATTTCGGGGACATTCTCCGAAGCGGCGGTAAAGCAGTGCTCCAAGAGTATCATAATCTGAAAAACAGACAGATAGAGCAGGGTAACAGCGGGATGAACATTTTTCCAGGTGACAACTCTGCGTGATTCTATCTCACTGCGCTGTCTTTCGTTAATATCTCTGAATCTGACACTGACGTCGGACAGATTTATAATATCGCCGTCATTGAGGGGATAGCCCGATGCACCTACGGGGTCACCGTTAACGCGAACGCCGCCCTTTGAGAAAATGTCGAATATGCGCCATTTAGCCTTAGCGGTTCTTATTAGTACAGCGTGAACACGGCTGACCTTCGGATTTGACAAATGAATATCTGCCGAGCGGGTTCTGCCTATTATATTTTCCCAGTGAGTAATTCGGAGTACCTTTTCGTCCGTCTGAATGTAGCCCCAAATTTCGGTTTGAGTCTTTCCATTGAACATTGAGCGCACGGCTCTGATAAGAACAATAATCGCAAACAAGGGAGCAATAAACGAAATTATCTTAACAATAAGAGCAGACAACCGAATTCACCTCTTTCCTGAATGAGTATATATAAATTCAATTTTATATTATAACATTATTTATGCTCATTGACAAGCAAGGCAAGGTCAATTAAAATATAAGCATGGCAGAAAGAAAGAGTAAAAACTGGATATTGTTTTTTGCGGTGCTGTTTGCATTATGCATCGGCGCATTTTTACTGCTGAAGCAGGGTGGAAATGTCGGTACAATAGCCGTAATTCGCGTTGACGGAGAAATTTACGAAAAAATCAATCTCGATACGGTTGCTGTTGCATACGACATAGAAATAAAAACCGATTACGGGTATAATAAGATACACGTAGAGCAGGGAAGCATTAGCGTGTGCGAGGCGGATTGCCCCGACCAGATATGCGTAAATCAAGGCAGTATTTCAACTGATGCCGTTCCGATTATCTGTATGCCCCATAGAGTAACAGTGGAGATTGAGGGGGATGACGTCGATGGCTAAAACCCGAAAGCTCGCCCTAATGGCAATGCTCACCGCGGTATCGCTGATTGTATTTGTCATTGAAGCTCAGATACCTGCACCCGTGCCAATCCCGGGTGTAAAGCTCGGACTTGCTAATATCATAACGCTTGTAGCTATCGTAATTCTCGGCAGAAAAGAAGCAGGAGCGATACTGTTCGTGCGTATTGTTATGGCAAGCGTATTTGCAGGCGGAGTGTCGGGCTTTATGTTCAGTCTTGCAGGCGGTGCCTTAGCCTATGCGTTAATGTGCCTCACGGTAAAGCTTTTTCCCGAGAAAATGCTTTGGTGCGCCAGCATACTCGGCGCTATTGCGCATAATATCGGTCAGCTTGCCGTTTCCGTTTGGATTACGGGCACTGTGTCCATACTTGTATATGCACCCGCGCTTATCGCCTCGGGAATTATAACAGGTGCCTTCACGGGCTTCGGCGCCGTGTATCTTGTCCGTGCACTTAATAAGCTGGACAAAAGCTGATATGGGCGTTATAATAATAAAACACGGTTTTTGAAAAATAATTATTAGGAGATAGATATTATGAGCGATTGTTCACATGATTGTTCAAGCTGCAGTGAAAATTGCAGTGAAAGAGAGCAGGATTTAAGCGCAAAGCTCAATCCCGCTTCAAGCGTTAAAAAGGTTATTGCCGTTGTCAGCGGTAAGGGCGGCGTAGGCAAATCCCTCGTTACAAGCCTCATGGCAAGCGAGATGCAGCGCCGCGGCTATCAGTCCGCTGTACTTGATGCTGATGTAACGGGCCCGTCAATTCCCAAGGCGTTCGGTATTCACGAGCACGCACAGGCAACAGAAGAGGCACTGATACCCTGCTATTCGGCAAAGGGCACACAGGTTATGTCCATTAACCTCATCCTCGACAATGAGACAGACCCCGTCGTATGGCGCGGCCCCGTCATTGCAGGTGTTGTAACTCAGTTCTGGAGCGATGTAATCTGGGAAAATGTTGACTTCATGTTTGTCGATATGCCTCCCGGAACAGGCGATGTACCCCTCACGGTGTTCCAGTCCCTGCCCATTGACGGTATTATCATCGTAACCTCCCCGCAGGAGCTCGTTTCCATGATAGTTGCAAAGGCTGTCAATATGGCAAAGCTTATGAACATCCCCGTTCTCGGCATAGTTGAGAATATGTCATATTTCAAGTGCCCCGACTGCGGTAAGGAGCACGAGATTTTCGGCTCAAGCAAGGTTGCAAAGGTTGCCGAGCAGTTCGGCATAGAGCATTTTGCTCGCCTGCCCATTGACCCCGTCGTTGCAACAATGGTTGACGCGGGTGAAGTAGAAAGTGTTAACGCCGATGCTCTCAGTGAGCTGGCTGATTTCATTGAAAAAGGAGAATAATTATGATTATTGCAGTATCTTACAAGGATGGCGAAATTTTTGAGCATTTTGGCCATGCCGAGCTTTTCGCAATTTACAGCACAAACGAGGACCAGACCGAGATTACAGGTAAAAAGCTGATTGAGGTCACAGAGTCAGGTCATCAGGCAGTTGCAGACCTCATGGACGCAAACGGCGTCGATGTTGTCATCGTAGGACATATCGGCGAGGGTGCACGCAAGGCACTCGCAGAGTACGGTATAGTTGCATTTGCAGGCTTCTGCGGCAACTCCGACGATGCGGCTGAGCTTATGATGCACGGTCAGCTTCCTTATCTGACTGAGGAAGGCGCTTGCAGCGGCGGCTGCGGCGGATGCCACGGTCATGATGACGGCGGCGAGTGCGGCTGCGGCGGTGACTGCGGCTGCGGATGCCACTAATAGAAAAGTTAAAGCCTTGAGTTCATTGAAACTCAAGGCTTTTTTATGCTTATTTAAGAGTAATCTGAAGCTTTACGGGGTTGTGGTCTGAATACACAAAGCCCTCATCGAGAGTCTTAACCGAGTTAAGCTCAACATTCGGGGAGAGAATAAAGCCGTCAATAACATAGTACTGCGTGTTTGCAACATTATCGGGCTCGTAGGGCTGATTGAGAAGTCGGCAGGTCGGCGTGCTTGTATCGTAAGCAAGCGTCCAGCCCTCGGGCATTATGTCCTCGGTAATGATACCGGGCTCCCAAAGGTCGGTGTGCACATTCGGGTAAGCTTCAATACCACCGGGGAATATCTGATTGAAGTCACCGCCCGCTATTACATAGTTGCCTTTTTCATACTCGGACTGAATAAACTCGCGAAGCTGATTTGTCTGTGCGATTTTTCCTTCGCCGTCGTCATAGGCTTCAAGGTGCAGGTTAACTATTACAAGCTCCTTGTCAGAATTATCAATCGGAATATAGCTTACAAGCAGACACCTTTTGAGGTTAGCGGTGCTCGTAGGCCAAGTGAATGGGCAGGGGAGAGATATTCTGTCTGCACAGTCAATGCCGAAAACACTTGTGGTCATGAGGCCTGCATTTACCTTTCCTATGGGAGGAAGGGGATACGGCACAAATGGACAGGAGTGATTTAATGCGTATGTAGTATTGAATATTCCGAGATAGTCCTTTTCGTCAATGCTGTATGTTCTGCTTGAGTCGGTATCTACCTCCTGAAGCATATATATGGAGGCATCACGGTTGGATTCAAACAGTGTTCTGTAAATACCGAGCAGATTAGAGGTCACGCCTGCCTGGTCATAGGAGGTGACATCATCTCCGCCGTCCATGAAGAAATCTGCTTCATTTCCGAGACCTGCATAGCCGATGTTCCAGCTGACAATAGAGATTTTTTGCCCCTGCTGCGGAGCTCTGCCGCTTAAATTTTCATTTACCTCAACCTTGACATCGGTAACATCTGCGGGCTTATATTCTTTTACACTAAGCCATGTAAAACCCAAAGCCACAAGCAGTACAACTAAACCGAGAAGGATAAGAATTGCTTTTATAGCCTTTTTCAACATTTGCCTCACCTCGTGATTGAAATTTTACCACACAGTACGACACCATTCAAGGATTATTCACAAATTTAATGATATTTACATTAGAAATTCCTTGCTATGAAACAACATTTAGCGTATAATCAACGAGAAATAACTATATGTGGAGGAAAAACATGAGCTACGAGATAATCAAGGGCTACGACCCCGAGCTTTATGCCGCTATGAGCGACGAGCTTCAGCGTCAGAGAGACCATATTGAATTGATAGCATCCGAGAACTTTACAAGCCGCGCGGTTATGGAGGCTATGGGAAGTCATCTGACCAACAAATATGCAGAGGGCTATCCCGGTGCGCGTTACTACGGCGGTTGTGAGCACGTCGATGTTGTAGAACAGCTTGCAATCGACAGAGTTAAGGCACTGTTCGGAGCAGAACACGCAAATGTTCAGCCTCATTCGGGCTCACAGGCAAATGTTGCCGTTTACCTCGCACTCTTAAAGCCGGGCGATACTATACTCGGTATGGATTTAAGTCACGGCGGACACCTCACTCACGGCTCAAGAGCATCAATCTCGGGCAAGTATTTTAATGCCTGCTTCTACGGCGTTGACCCAGAGACCGAGCGTATTGACTATGAAAAGGCAATGCAGATAGCAGGTGAGTGCAAGCCTAAAATCATAATCGCAGGTGCAAGCGCATATTCAAGATTTATTGATTTTGCAAAAATGCGCGAGATAGCAGACGAGGTCGGCGCATATCTCATGGTAGATATGGCTCACATAGGCGGACTTGTTGCCGCAGGTGTTCACCCCTCGCCCGTACCCTATGCGGATATAGTGACAAGTACAACTCATAAAACGCTTCGCGGACCGAGAGGCGCAATCATTCTCTGCAAGGACGAGTTCAGAAAGAAAATCGACAGTGCAATTTTCCCTGGCACACAGGGCGGCCCGCTTGAGCACATAATCGCGGGCAAGGCAGTCTGCTTCAAGGAAGCGGCAAGCGAGGAGTTCAAGGCATATCAGACTCAGGTCGTGAAAAATGCCGCAGTTTTAGCCGATACCCTCACAAAGGGCGGCATCCGCCTTGTATCGGGCGGTACAGATAATCACCTCATCCTTGCCGATACTATGAGCCTCGGCAGAACGGGCATGGAGGTTCAGGAGCTTCTTGACAGCGCACATATCACGGCCAATAAGAATTCTATCCCGTTTGACAAGCTGTCTGTAAAGCTCACAAGCGGTATGCGCTTCGGTACTCCCGCAACAACAACAAGAGGCATGGGCGAGGCTGAAATGGTCGAGATAGGCAACATGATAGTTAAGCTTATCAATGAAGGTGAAGCCGCTGTCGGCGAGGTTAAGGAGCAGGTAATCGCTCTTTGCGAAAAATTCCCGCTTTACCACGGACTTTAACATATAATATCATAAGATGCAGTGCAAGGGCGGTGCGCCATAGGGATTAACAGCCCTGCAAATTGCCCTTTTCCCCCGATGCTGCGTTAAAAATGCTCGGAATATATGTCCATTATTCCTGTGCTTTTTGCCTTGCATCGAGAAAAAACTTCTGCTTTGCAGGGTGCAAAGCAGTTTTGATCGAGCAATTATTCGTTCAGACAATACAAGAAAATCTCGCCAATACTTGATGTATTAGCGAGATTTTTTGTGCAGTATGGGCGGATAAGGGCAGGTCAAAACCTGTTTCTCACTATGGTGCACCGCCCAAGTACTGCATCTTTTCGGTTTGTCAAAGAATTATACTAATATCATTCGCACAAAACCCATAGTGCTAAATAAAACTGTGTTAGCCTTTTTGAATTGCAAAATGACAGTTGACTAACACTATTATCTCCTATAAAATATCAGCAAATCAAAATGAAGGGATTGTGCATCAGTATATGGGTAACATAAACGCATTCAGTACGGTGAAGCGTGCTGTTCTGACGGTAGTTCTGGTACTGCTCTGTATCGTAGCCAAGGGCTTCGGTATTGAGGAACCCACGTGGCCGCACATCGACCCGACACCCGAGCCCACCCACACGCATACATGGATTAATGCAACCTGTACTGCACCCAAAACCTGCTCTGTCTGTGGTGCCACCGAGGGCGTGGCGTTGGGACACACGGATAGTGATTTCATTGTTGACATGGAGCCCACAGTAGGGCACGAGGGCCGTAGACATAAGGAGTGCACAGTCTGCGGCGCGGTGCTACTGACTGAGAGCATTGATGCTCTGACATTGGAGCTCAGCTTTTCTCACGAGAGCGGCTTCTATTCCGATGCCTTTGAGCTGACAATTACCCCTTCTGTGGATGCCACAGTGTACTATACGCTTGATTCCTCCGCACCAGACAAGACCTCCTGTGTATACAGCGAGCCCTTGCTTATTGAGGATAACAGCAGTAGCCCTAATGTCTATTCTGCAATAGATGGAATTTCCTCACTTGAAGTTTTTACGCCCACCTCCCCTGTGGATAAGTGCGTGGTTGTCCGTGCCTATGCCGTAACAGAAGACGGCTATGTCAGCGACACAGTATGCAAATCCTACTTCGTGGGATATGACGAAAAAAGCGGCTACGGCGATTTGCCGGTGGTGTCTCTTGTTGTTGACCCGGAGGATTTGTTCGATTACGAAACGGGCATCTATGTAACCGGAAAGATCTATGACGAAAGTGAGCACAGCGGTTATCCTGAGACCTTCCCCGCAAATTACAACCAAACAGGAAAGGAATGGGAGCGCCCCGCTCAGTTCACGTATTTTAACGGCGATAAGAGCTATCTGTTTGAGCAAGAAATTGGTGTAAGAATTCACGGCGGCTGGTCAAGAGCATTCAACCAGAAATCCTTTAATCTCTATGCAAGGAAAGAATACAGCGGGACAAAAACCTTTGCATACAGCTTCTTTGAAACGAAAAAAATGCAAACCTGCATGCTGCGAAGCGGAGGCTACCGTGACACCTACATTACAAAGGTTAGGGATTCTCTGAATCAGGACTTCGCCGAAGACTTGGGATTCAGCGTTCAAAACGGCTTCCCCTGTATTCTGTTCCTCAATGGTGAATACTGGGGTGTATATAATCTTCAAGAGCGCTTCACGGAGTATTATGTTCAAGAGCACTACGGTGTAGATAAAGACAATGTTATCATCATCGAAAACGACGAGGTAGACGAGGGTCAGGACTCCGACATTGCCTACTACGAGGAGCTTATTGCCTTCTTCCGAGATAATCACTTTGAGGATGCTGAGGCCTACGCTAAGGTTGACAAATATATTGATGTGCAGGAGTTTGCAGCTTATATGGCAACGGAGCTGTATGTGGGCAACATTGACTGGCCTGGCAACAATGTCAGAATGTGGCGTGCCCGTGAGACTTCGGATAAGCCCTATGAAGACGGCGTTTGGCACTTTATGATGTATGACACAGATGACTCCAGCAATATTCTGCCATCAAAGTGCAGTGTTTCCAGCGACCCATTCAAGAACATAAATCATTGGAAAAGCGGTCCATTGGATGAGAACTGCGTTTTAGGCCTCATGCTGTCGCGACTGCTTGAGAATCAGAGCTTTGTGGAACTTTTCACAGAAACCTACACGAGAATAGGCAGCGAGGTCTTTGCTCCCGATTTAGTCGCCGCCTATCTGCAGGAAAAGGAAGAACTGCTGCGGGAGCCCATGGCACTCTTCTACACGCGCTTTGTCAGTGAAAACACTGCGGTATACAATCAAGATTATTTCAGCAAAAAAATGGATGACATTGAGGAGTTTTTCGCAGACAGATATGCCTATGCCTATAATGCGCTGTATGAGAATGTAATTGCAGACTAATAGCATAAGCGCAGAGAAATAAACGCAACATCATGAGCTATCTCCGCAATCTTTCAAAGTCATAATTCTTTTTTGCTACCCTCGGGACGTTTTTTGACAAATTAAAAAGATGCAGTGCAAGTGCACTGCATCTTTTTTATCCTATAGCGGAAATATTACTGACATAGTTTTTCATCTCATCGCGGGATTTGATACCGTGTGAGCCTTCGACGATTTTGTGTTGTTTTTCGGCATCGAGCTTTGAAAAATAGAAAAATGCGTCTGCATTTTGCATAAGTGCCATACCGAGACCGAGTGGAATATCCTTGCCGTCTTTTGTGTTCATATAACTCACCTCAGCAGTATTTTCTGCAAAAGGCAAAAAAATATACGGTGCGTAGAACGCACCGTATATTGAGACTGTCAAAAAACTAAACTGTCGGCAG
>DCHB01000069.1:0-12862 GCA_002314685.1 Clostridiales bacterium UBA1763 | reverse complement strand
GCCGACAACAAAAAGCCTCGTTTTTAGAGGCTTTTTCTAAAATGCACAGAAATATTTGTGCATTTTTTTGTCGGCTTTTCGGCGCAGTCAAAAAAGGCCGAGGGACTTTTTTGACAAGCTGAATATACGGTGCGTAGAACGCACCGTATATTATCATTTAGTCAGCGTAGGGGAGCGAATCAAAATAGCTCGTGTCGGCATTGCCGTTAATTGTCCAACCCGAATCGGTCTTTTTAATTGCAATCTTGCCTGTTAGACCTTCGCTTGTCTTAAAGCTTATATATGAGCTTCCGTCTGTCTCGGTAAATTTAAGCTTGTAGTCGGCGGGTAGAATTGTGCCGTCAGCAAGAGGAAGCTCCTTTGAGGTCGTGACATAGCTCATATCGCCGAAGCTTATCTTTTCCGAGCTTTTGACGAGTTTTGAGCTTTTGTAGTTGTATGCTGCTTCTGCTGTATATGTGCCGAGAATGTCAACGCTTTTTGTGAGTACAAGCTCGGTGCCGTTAAAGCATTTTATGCTTCCCTGAGCAAATCCGTCATCGCCGAATTTCACGGCAGTCAAGCCATCACCGTTTTCAAAGCAGTAGCAAACCTCATCGCCGTCGGCGTTTTCGCCCTCGATAAACACCTCAAGACTGCCGTCGGAGTTAATGTCGTAAAGACGAGCATTTGTAAGCTTGCTTATTGCCGCCGTTGCGGAAGCTGTACCGACTGTTACCGTTGCGGCTTTGTCTTTAAGCTGAACATCAACGTTTTCCTTTGCGCCGTCGCCGTTAATATCGACAGAGTAGGGAAGCTTAGAGGTGATGACAGTGCCCGTCTCTCCGCCGTCGGGGTCTGTAACATTCACCACGCCCTTACTGATTGAAAGCAGTCTGTGCTCAACTGTGCCGTCGGGGCGGGTGAAAGTTACGCAAATATTCGGCGAGGCTTTAAGCTCCTTGTTAATCGCAAATGCCGCGCCCTGCTCAAGGTCGGAGCAGTACCAAATCTGAGAGCCGATTGTATATTTGCCGCTTGACTTTGTGTAGGTCGCGTTTGAAACCGTGA
This sequence comes from Clostridiales bacterium UBA1763, assembly GCA_002314685.1. GTDB lineage: Bacteria > Bacillota > Clostridia > Oscillospirales > Oscillospiraceae > F23-B02. The sequence continues at coordinate 11,812 of DCHB01000069.1, read as the reverse complement.
CATTGTAAATGTTGCCGCTGACAGTTACCAAAACTGCTTTTATATCGCTGTCAGCCTCATCGCCGACTATCGTCAAGCCGTTTGTATCAGCCTCGGATGCAAGGCAGGCGGTAATATCGCCCGTAAGACCTTCGGCTTTTACAGGGAGGTATTCCTCTTTTATGTTATCGGCGAGAACATCGTAGCTGATTGTAAATTCAAAAGCGCCCTTAGATACCGCGGCAATCTCACCGGGGTTTATTGCAATAACAAGACCTTCGCTGTTCAGATACCAATGCCCGTCGGAAACAAGCTCCTGAAGCTTATCGGTGTAGCCCTCGTTAAACAGAAGATTTTCGTATTTGCTGTCATCCGTAAGTGTGCTGAAAATATCCTCGGTGCAGACGCTTTTCAGCTTCTCAAGGTTAGCGGAAATATCGGAGAGCTTAAGCTCTGCGCCCGTCTGTGAATTGTAGTTATGTCCTGTAACTGCAGTGGATTTTTCAGTACCGAGATTTGCCTTATCCGTCATCTTGAAGGAAACAACCGCACTGTCAGCCCTTGCAACGGAAACATAGCGGTAAAGGCTGAAGCTGTCGGTTTTTGCATCCTCCTTGGCATCCGCAATGTTCTTCTTGTATGTACTGCGCAGACTGCTGAGCTGATCACCCGTCAATGCCTCGTTGAGTGATTTAATAGATGCGTTAATTGCCTTCGCGGCATTCTCGCGGTTGGGCATACTGACATTGGGGAAGCTGACGCTGACAGCGGTCTCGGGCTTTTCAGTAGAGAAGCTAATAACGGTATCACCGCCGCATACAAGCTTGTCGTTAGTGTCAATAATTCTGTGGTCGGCTGTAACGGTAAGCTCGATTTTTGCCATGCTTGCAAAATCACTGCTGAAGGAGTTCGTTGCAAGAACATCGAGGTCTGCGCTGTAAATGCAGACTGTGTAGTCAATAATACAGCTTTCTGTGCCCTCAGCGGCATCGCCCGCAAAATCGAAGTGAACTACATCGTTGACGCTGAGCGCTGTTTTATCAGCATTTTCATAGGATTCTGAGCCCGAGGCAGTGCCGTAGGAGACGGCATAAACATCGTCAGCCTCGATAGTAATATACAGACCGCAGTCTCTTTCGGTAACAACTTCCTCCTTGTTACCGCACGCACAAAGACCGAATATGAGTGTAAGTGCCAGAAATACGGCAGCAAATCTACGCATAAGCAATCTCCAATCAAACAAATAAAATATCAATCTTTAATATATCATACAATCAGACATTTTTCCAGCAAAAGTGTAAATTCTTAATAATTTTGAAACAAAAACTGAAAAACTGCCAAAATAATACCCTCACAAGCTGTGAGGGTATTAGTAATATGATAATTATTCTGCCTTATGGTCGGGATAATGAACATGAAGCAGGTCGTGAGCTCTGTTGCGAAGCAGCTTGTAAACTCCGTCAAGCGCGGGGTTTTGCTCGGAGGAGCGAAGTGAGCATTCACTGTCGGCAACAAAGATGCCTTCATATCTCTCGGCCTTGCGTACCTGACAAGCAGAGGGCTGACCGCCGCCGCCGATACATCCGTTGGGACAAGCCATAATCTCAACAAAATGGAAGAATTCCTCTCCCGACTCGATTTTCTCAATGAGCTTATCAGCATTGGCAAGTCCGTTTGCAACAGCAATCTTGAGCTGAACATCGCCTGCTGTAATCTCAAAGGCTTTAATCCCTTCAAGACCGCGTACACCGCATTCTGCAATCTTACAGATGCTCTCATCCGTTGTTGCACCGAGTACATGGCGGATAACAGCCTCGGTAACGCCGCCTGTTACGCCGAAGATAACGCCTGCGCCCGTGTAGGTATTAAAGGGCGAATCGGGCTCGGAGTCGGGCAGATGAGCAAAGTCGATACCCGCTTCATCAATCATACGGGCAAGCTCCTGCGTTGTGAGGACAAGGTCAACAAGCCTCTCATCGTCCTTTATAAGCTCGGGACGCTTTGCCTCAGCCTTCTTGGCGGTGCAGGGCATAACGGCAACGGAGAAGACATCCTCATCGGCGTACTGCTGACGGATAAGAGCACCGAACATTTCCATAGGTGAGCCGCAGGTTGAAACCTGAGGCATCAGATGCGGATATTTATTCTCTACGCGTTTAATCCATGCAGGACAGCAGGAGGTGAACATCGGAAGCTTGTCGCCGTTTTTGAGCTTTTCCATAAACTCCGCAGATTCCTCCATAATGGTGAGGTCGGCAGTAAGAGAGGTGTCAAAAATATAATCAACACCCAGCATTCTAAGTGCGGTGACAATCTTGCCCATAACGGGAACATCGGCGGGAAGACCGAATTCCTCGGCAATGCCGACGCGTACAGCAGGTGCAACCTGAACAGCAACGGATTTGCTCGAATTGTAAATTGCCTTCCACATCTCGGATACTTCGTTTTTAATCATCAGAGCACCCGTGGGGCAGACAGCGGCACACTGACCGCAGCCGACACAGTCGGAATCGGCGAGCTTTCTGCCGAAGCCGCAGGAGACAATGGAAGAGGAGCCGCGATTTGCAATATCGATTGCGCGAACATTCTGAATTTCAGCGCACATTCTGACGCATTTGCCGCAAAGTATGCACTTTGAGGGGTCGCGAACAATGCAATCGGAGGAATTGTCAATAGGCTCCTTGCAGTAGTTAATGGGGAAGCGCACATCCTTAACGCCGTAACGCTTTGCATATTCCTGAAGCTTGCATTTACCCGATTTATCGCAGGTGGTACATTCTGATCGGTGAGATACAAGCAGAAGCTCAAGAATCATCTGACGGTGCTTACGAAGCTTTGCTGTGTTTGTGCGGATAACCATGCCGTCCTTGGGGACCATGGTACAAGCCGCTTCAACAGCGCCGCGTTCGTTTTCAACTACGCAAAGGCGGCAACCTCCGTAAACAGAAAGACTTTCACAGTAGCAGAGGCTGGGTATGTCAATATGATTTTGCTTCGCAACCTCAAGAACGTTGCGGGCATTTTCGAATTCACAGCTAATGCCGTCGATAATCATTCTTTTCATATCCTTATACCTCCTTTATAGCGTGCTTGGGACAGCCTACCTTACATTCACGGCACTTGATGCACTTCTCAACGTCGATAGTGTGAGGCTTTCTCAGCTGACCCGTGATAGCGCCGACGGGACAGTTACGCGCACACTTGGTACAGCCGATGCACTTTATGGGGTCTATCCACATAGTGCACAGTGAACGGCAGACACCAGCAGGGCACTTTTTGTCCTTTACGTGGGCGATATATTCGTCCTTGAAGTATTTGAGAGTGCTGACAACGGGATTTGTTGCATTTTTGCCGAGACCGCAAAGTGAGCAGGTTTTAACGACGGCAGAGAGCTCCTGAAGCATATCAATATCCTCAAGCTCGCCCGTGCCGTGGGTTATGCGCTCAAGAATTTCCTGGATTTTTGGAATGCCTTCACGGCAGGTTGTGCACTTGCCGCAGGATTCGTTTGTCGAGAAGCTCATGAAGAAGCGGGCAATCTCGACCATGCAGGTATCGTCACCCATGACGACAAGTCCGCCCGAGCCGATAATTGCACCGATTTTCTTAGTTGAGTCAAAATCAAGGGGCAGGTCGAGGTGATCCTCTGTCAGACAACAGCCTGCGGGACCGCCTATCTGAACAGCCTTGAAATTGCCGCTTTTTACGCCGCCGCCGATATTGAATACAATCTCACGCAGAGTCGTTCCCATGGGGACTTCAATAAGACCCGTGTTCTTGATATTACCTGCGAGGGAGAATACCTTGGTACCCGAATTGCCCTCTGTGCCGATAGATGAATACCATTTTGCACCCTTGTTGATTATATCGGGAACGTTTGCAAAGGTCTCAACATTGTTGAGCGAGGTGGGGGCATCGAACAGACCCTTGTCAACACTTCTCGGGGGCTTTGTTCTCGGCATACCGCGCTTGCCCTCGATAGATTCCTGCATAGCGGTACCTTCGCCGCAGACAAATGCACCTGCACCCTTGCAGATCTGCAAATTAAAGCTCTTGCCCGAGCCGAGAATGTCATCGCCGAGTATGCCGTAAGCCTCAGCATCCTCAATAGCCTTCTGCAAACGCAAAACGGCAAGGGGATATTCCGCACGGACATAGATGTAGCCCTCAGTTGAACCGCAGGCAATAGCGGCGATAATAATACCCTCAATCATTTTATGGGGGTTGCCTTCCATAACGGAGCAGTCCATGAAGGCACCGGGGTCGCCCTCATCACCGTTGCAGACGATGTACTTAACGGGTGCATCCTTATGTGCCGCGACCTGAGCCCACTTTTTGCCCGTCGGGAAGCCTGCACCGCCGCGACCTCTGAGACCTGACTCGGTTACTTCGTTGATAATATCGTCGGGAGACATATCAAACAGTGCCTTGGAGAGTGCAGAGTAACCGCCGACGGCAATGTACTCTTCAATGCTCTCGGCGTCTATGCGTCCGCAATTTGTAAGAGCAACGCGAGTCTGTTGTTTATAGAAGGGGATATCCTCCTGACGGCTGTATGAGCGTCCGTTATCGTGATACACGAGTCTGTCGATAACATTATCGCCCAGAATGCTCTCTTCAATGATTTCCTCGCAGTCCTCAACCTTGCACTTGATGTAGAGCAGTCCTGCGGGCTCAATTCTGACGAGAGGTCCGATTTCGCAGAAGCCGTGACAGCCGCTTTTCTTCAGACCGACAGCGTCACCGTGGTCAACATGGTCCTGCAAAATGACATCGACCTTGATGCCCTTGCGCTCCATAAGCTCACGGAATTTATCGTAAATCTTAAGTGAACCGCCCGCAACACAGCCCGAGCCGCCGCAGACAAGAATCTGCTTAGACTGACAATTTAACTTCTTGAGACTTTCAGCACGGAAATCCTCAAGCATCTGTCTTGATTGAATTTTCATGAACGCTCAGCCTCCCTTAAATCCATAATGAGAGCACGCATTTTATCAGGAGTCATCTGCGGATGCACAACACCGTTGACAGTGCAGACGGGGGCAAGTCCGCAGGCACCGAGGCAGGCAACACGCTCAATAGTGAACAATCCGTCGGCGGATATGTAGTCACCGGGCTTCATACCCGTAATCTCATACAGTGCCTCCTGAACATCGTCAGACTTTCTGACATGGCAGGCAGTGCCGTTACAGACCTTGATGACGTATTTACCCTTTTCGTTAAGAGAAAAGTCCTTATAGAAGGTAGCAACACCGTAAAGCTCGGCATAGGTTTCGCCAATTTTGTCGGCAACATACATTAGTGCCGCTTCGGGCAAAAACTTATATTCCGCCTGTATTTCCTGCATAATCGGAATAATCTTTGATTTGTCACAGCCATACTTTTCGAGTATGGAGTCAATCAGCTTGAAGTCAACCTTTGTCAATACAATCATCCTTCCGTTTCGTTTTCTTTAACGCATTGATGTCTCAATTATAAATATTTTTTGATAAAAGTAAAGAAAAGTTATTTTTTTGATTATCTGCCGCCGCAAATTTACACATGATGTTACAGTGTATAAATAGGCTGAAATTGTACCTATTTCATATAAAATATGCCTTAAAACGCACAAAAACACTCTGTTTCAGTACAATTACCATAAGTAATTGATGTTTGTTATTTAACAGATTATAATATTGCCGATAATTTTTCTTTTAACAAGTCTGTCGGAGTTGACATTATGCGGATAATGGTATATCTTATAGACGAAAAATGTCTCATCTGAGACAAAATGGAGAGTGCTTATGAAGCTTGACAATACAGAACTCACGGTGATTTCTGCTTGTGCACTGTTCAAAGGCGCAAGTCAAAGCGTTATTTCAAAGGTGCTGAATGCAACTGACTGCACTGTGTCTGAATATGAAAAGGGCGAGACGGTTTACAGTAAAACTAGCTTTTCACGCAGCTTGGGTATTGTTGTTGAGGGCAGATTAAGGGTATTAAAAGAAAATGCCGACAATAGACCTATTGTTATGAGCACGCTGAGTAAGGGCGCGCTTTTCGGTGCCGCGGCACTGTTTAACGATGAGTCAGAGTATGTTACAAGCATTATTGCAATAGAGCATTGCAAAATACTGTTTATGTCACAGAGGCTTGTCAGGAAAATTATCGAACGCGAGTCTTTGATAGCGAATAACTATATACAGTATCTTTCGGAGAGAATACTGTTTCTGAATAAAAAGCTCTATTTTCTTACAGCAGGCACAGCAGAGCAAAGGCTCGCAAGCTTTGTGCTTGATAATCTTTCGGGAGAAGAGAAGACGCAAATTCCCTTGCCGATGAATATGCTTGCCGATGCTCTTAATATGTCAAGAGCTTCGCTATACAGGGCGGTTGACAGCCTTGTTGAATACGGGGCAATAATAAAAAACGGAAAGCAAATAAGCGTTATAAATGAGGATGTTTTAAGAGATTTTTGCAAATAGGAGAAACAATGAAAAAAATAATATCACTTATATTAACAATAAGCCTTATTGCCTGTGCACTGTGCGCCTGCAATACAAATAACACAAGCGATGAAACGGCATCAGTGCGTATAGGTGCGTTGACGGGTCCGACGGCTATGGGGCTTGTAAAGCTTATGGACGATAACGATTACGAATTTACCCTGCAAAGTGAAGCGAGTGCATTTGCCGCGCTGATTGCAAAGGGTGAGCTTGATATTGCGGCAGTACCCGCAAATCTTGCATCGGTAATCTATAACAACACAAACGGAGGCGTCGTGCTTCTTGCTGTTAACACTCTCGGCGTTCTTTATATCGTTGAACGCGGAAACAGTATAAACAGCTTTACCGACCTTGCGGGCAAAACGCTGTACGCAACGGGCGAGGGCGCCGCACCCGAGTATGCACTGCGCTATCTTTTGAAGGCAAACGGAATTGACGGAGAAAATGCGCCGACAATACAGTGGTGTACCGATACAACCGAGGCACTTTCTTATATTGCCGCCGATGAAGACGCAATCGCAATGCTTCCTCAGCCCTTTATTACTGCGGCACAGCAGAAGGTAGAGGGGCTTAATATTGCTCTTGACTTAAACGCTGAATGGGGAAAGGTGAGTGACGGTGCGGATATGATTACGGGTGTTGTCGTTGCAAACAGAGCTTTTGCCGAAAATCATCCCGATGAGCTTGAAGCGTTTATGAGGGAGTACGACGCATCTGTTAACTTTGTTCTCAATAACACGGAGCAGGCGGCAGAGCTTATTGGAGAGCATGAAATTGTCGCCGCACCTATTGCACTCAAGGCACTGCCTTATTGCAATATTACTTTAATAACAGGTCAAGAGATGAAGGATGATATGCAGTCATATCTGAATGTGCTGTATAGCTTCAATCCCTCTTCAATAGGCGGGGCGTTGCCCGCAGAGGATTTTTATTATGGAGCGTAAATCGGGAAAACTTTTAGCGGCATTATTTGCACTTTTTCTGTGGCAGCTTGCGGCAATGCTGATTAAGAGCGACATTATTATCGCTTCGCCGATTGACGTTCTTATCCGTATGACAACTATATGGCAGACCGAGGGCTTTATACAGTCAATATGGTTCAGCTTTTATCATATAGCGGGAGGCTTTTTTATAGCCCTCCTCCTCGGCGTATTTCTCGCAGTGCTTGCGGGTAAATTCGAATTTATTGAAACTCTGCTGTTGCCGTTTCTTGTCACGGTAAAGACCGTGCCCGTAGCTTCATTCGTAGTAATTTGCCTTATGTGGCTTTCAGCGAAAAATCTGTCCGTTTTTATATCATTTTTAATTGTCCTGCCCGTCATTTACAGCAATGTGCTCGAGGGTATTAAGCAGGAGGATAAAGGCATGCTTGAGCTTGCTGAGGTTTATAAAATGCCGTTTTTAAGAAGGCTTGCATATATACATCTGCCCGAATTAAAGCCTTTTTTGCTGTCTGCCTGCTCGACAGCCCTCGGAATGGCGTGGAAGGCGGGAATAGCGGCAGAGATAATAGGCACACCCGACGGCTCAATCGGAAAACAGCTATACTATTCCAAGATATATCTTGATACAGACGATCTGTTTTGCTGGACACTGATAATCGTTTTGATAAGCGTACTATTTGAAAAGCTCTGTATGTGGGCACTCAAGGCATATTACGCAAGACTGGAGCACGGCTAATGAACTTACAAAACATAGAAAAAAGCTACGACGGGAAAAAGGTGCTCAATAATGTGAGCTTTGAGCTTGAAAACGGCGGAGTGTATATGATAAGCGGCGTGTCAGGCAGGGGCAAAACAACTCTTCTTCGGATTATGATGGGGCTCGAAAAGCCCGACAGCGGCAATATTACGGATATTCCCGAGAAAATATCCGCAGTATTTCAGGAGGATAGACTATATAATGCGTTTACACCTCTTGTCAGTATAAAAGCCGTGTGCGGACGCTCTGTAACGCCTGATGATATAAGGTCGCATTTAGCGCAGGTCGGGCTTGAGGAATATGCCGATAAGCCCGTGTCGCAATTATCGGGCGGCATGAAACGTAGAGTGTCTATCGTCAGAGCGATAATAGTTGACGCGGATGTGATTTTCTTAGACGAGCCCTTCACGGGACTTGACAGAGATACAAAAATTAAAGTGATTGAATATATTGCAAAATACACCTCGGGCAAAACGCTTATTTGCGTAAGTCACGATGCCGAGGATGCACAGCTTATGAATGCAAAAACAGTCAGGATTTAGTCCTGACTGTTTTTTCTTTTGTAATCAACAATAATACCCACAATCTGTCCAGACAGAATAACCGTCAACAGGGAATAGGCAATTCTTTTAAGCGGAATGTAACTGAGTGACAGTGCGAGAACGACTGTGTCGCTAATTAGATACACCCACCGAATTCCGATGTTGTATTTTCTCGAAACACTCATAGCTATTGAATCATCACCGCTTGGGGCTGAGCCGATTCTGACGCACAAGCCTGCGCCGACGCCGACAAATATTGCACCTAAAATTGCCGCTAACAGCGGATAATTAGCAATATCGGGATAAATAGGCTCAAACTGCTCAAATATTGCATAAAAGAGGGAGAAGCCTCCACCCGCAACCGCAGAATATACAATAAAGTCCTTGCCGAGAATTTTGAAGCCTATTATGTAACAAATGGCATTTAACACGAAGCCCGAAACGGACGGGGAAATGTTAAACCATTTGAACAATAAGAGCTCAAGACCGAGAATACCGCCCTCGGTGACACCAGACAGAGAATGAATGTTATATAAACCGAATGCGAGTATCGCACTGCCTAAAAGCGCAATATAGCATCGCTTGGGCTCAAGATTTTTAATTGTGGATTTTAGCTCGTTCTTCATTTAATCTACCGTAAATTTTCGCTGAGTCGTATAAGCTTTTTGCAAGCTCATCGGGAATGGCATCGGGGCTTAGCCTCCATTGCCAGTTGCCGCTGTCGGTGCCGGGAATATTAGTGCGCGAGGAGCTTCCGAGCTTCAGATAATCCTGCATCTGAGCAATAAAAACATTTGCAGTGCTTTGCATACCTGCGCGGATTATAGCTTCAAACAAATTATCCTTGCCCTTAACGCCGAGATATTTCTCGGCAAATTCTATTTCCTCTGCCTCAGCCTCGCAAAGCCACTGCATAAGCGGGGCATTGTCGTGAGTGCCCGTGTAGCAAATACAGTTTGTGATATGATTGTGAGGGAGATAATCGCTGTAGGCACTGGGCTCAAAGGCAAATTCAAGCACCTTCATGCGCGGAAGCATAGAATCGTCAATCAGCTTGTGCACCTCGGGCGTGAGTATACCCAAATCCTCGGCTATGAAGCTGACATTATTAAACCAGCTTGTAAGTCTGCCGACGAGGTCCATAGCGGGACCTTTAATCCATTTGCCGTTTTTTGCTGTTTTCTCACCGTATGGCACAGCCCAAAAGCTTTCAAAGCCTCTGAAATGGTCAATTCTGAGCACATCGAACATTTTTGCCGCACCGTCAACGCGCCTTATCCACCAGCCGTAGCCGTCAAGACGCATCTTTTCGTAGTCATACAGCGGATTGCCCCAAAGCTGACCGTCCTCGCAGAAATAATCGGGGGGCACGCCCGCAACGGCAAGAGGAATATTCTCCTCATCAAGCATAAAGCAGTCAGGATTTGACCAGACATCGGCAGAGTCCATAGCAACATATATCGGCATATCGCCGATGATTCCGATGCCGTTTTCCTTTGCATATTCCCGCATTTTATCCCATTGCTTGAAGAATAGATACTGGATATACTCAAAAAATTCAACATCTTCCCTGAGCAGTGCAGAATACTTTTTAATAGCCTCGGGCTTGTGAAGCCGTATATCGGTGTCAGCCCAAGCGTACCACGGCTTCATATCAAAATAATACTTGAGCGCCATGAACAGAGCATAATCGGGAAGCCAAGTGTTTGACTCAATGAATTTTTGAAGCTCACAGCTGCCTTTTTCAATACCGTTTTTATAGGCTTTTTTCAAAACGGCAAATCTGTTTTCATACAGCTTGCCGTAATCGACCTTTTCGTTGTCACTGCCGAAATCAACGCCGTCAAGGTCGGCAAAAGAGAGTAAGCCCTCTTCAATCAGCATTTCAAGGTCAATAAAATACGGATTTCCCGCAAAGGTTGAAAAGCTTTGATACGGGCTGTCGCCGTAGCTTGTAGGGCCCACGGGTAAAATCTGCCACCATGCCTGTCCCGCGGCTTTTAGAAAATCTATGAAATTGTATGCCGCCTTACCCAAGGTGCCAATGCCGTAGGGTGAGGGCAGGGAAGATATGGGGAGCAAAATACCACAGCTTCTTTTCATAAAAGCCTCCGAACTAATAGTTATCATTTTACTTTATAGACACCGCTTGTTTCTATCATATTAGTCATCGCTTAAATAAACAGTGTCTTTAATTATGATAATTATATCAAAAAGAAATCACAAGTCAATGAAGATACAGCTACATCAGCAAAGCGAATCATTCAAAAAAGCTCTTTTGTCAAATGACAAAAGAGCTTTTTTGTGTAAGTAGACGCAAATTTTAATACAAATGTAGGCTTGCCCAAGTAATCGTTAAAAGATGCAACTTTCCGCAACTTTTAACGATTTGCTGTATAGAATTAGGGTTACTTCTTCGGTGCGTCCATAAGACCCGCTTCCTTGTGCTCCTTGTAGCGGACAAAGTAGGCAATCATGAGTACTGTTAAAGTGATGGGATAATTAAACATACAAAGAATGTTGAGTAAAGTATGCGTTGTCAAATTGATACATTCAATAGTTGAAAGGGCAAAATAGAACACGTCAATTATAATAAGAATGTATTTGTTTTGCTCAATTCGACTCAATCGTCCGGCACAGTAACATACGATGGCAGCGGAAACTATGCTGAATGCACCGAGAATACTGAACTGCGTGTCTGCGGAAATGATACAAGCATCCGAAATAAGTTTTGAAATTGCAAATATCAAAAAAGAAATTTTGAGCAAATTACCGTGGGGCTTATTGTAGAAGAAGAAACTATACAATGCGGAACATAACAATACGATTATTCCGCAGACATACGCTAAATACGGCTGCGTGATAGCAATACAAGTAATAATTATGATTGCAACAGTCAGCGCACCCATGATGGTTAGCCAAATGTTTTTTTGTGTTTTCTTTTCCATAAAATTTCCTCTCTTTTTATAAAAAATCAAAACAAAAAGACGCACTACGCCCGAAATCAAATTCGGCAAAGTGCATCTTTGTTTACAGTATATGTGTTGACAAAAGGGCAGAATCCAGCTACGCTTGCTTGTTTGCTTAACGATTGTTGCGCCGAAC
>DCHB01000041.1 GCA_002314685.1 Clostridiales bacterium UBA1763 | reverse complement strand
AAGAAGGTGCGAAATGACTGAGTTTAGCAGCAGCTTTTGCCAAACTCAGTCATTTCGCACCTTCTTTCAGCGGTATTATATGCCAAGCCCGTTCAAAAGTCAAAGCACTATTGACTTTTTGCACGCATCGGCTATAATAGAAGCATAACCGAATAGATAAGATATCTTCAGGGCAGGGTGAAATTCCCGACCGGCGGTAAAGTCCGCGAGCCGTAAGGCATGACTCGGTGTAATTCCGAGACCGACAGTAGAGTCTGGATGGAAGAAGATGTTCAGTTTGTGAGCACCTGAAGGATATTTCTTTCGGGTGATTTTCTTTTTCACGGAGGCTAAACCATGTCACAAACTCTGAAGGACAATTTGAGCTTTGTTCTTGTCTGCCTGCTCATTTTTGCGGGTATATTCGTGCTTGCAACGGCACTTGAAAGACTGATCGTAAAGGACAGAAAAAAGCTCGGCAGCACACATTTTATCTCCTACACCGCAATTTTTGCGGCTATGGCGGGCTTTCTCATGTTCCTCGAAATCCCTCTGTTTTTCGCACCAGCCTTCTATGAGATAGATTTAAGCGAAATCCCCGTAATGATCTGCACCTTCTACCTCGGACCTGTCGCGGGCGTCGTGTGTGAGCTTTTGAAAATAGTTGTAAAGCTTCTCTTGAAGGGCACAACATCCGCATTCGTCGGTGATTTTGCAAACTTCGTCGTGGGCTGCTCATTTGTACTGCCGGCAACCTTTATATACCACGCAAAGCGAGGCAAAAGGTCCGCTTTAATCGGTCTTGTTGTCGGTACACTCACCATGACCGTTTTCGGAAGCCTATTTAACGCAGTTTACCTTCTGCCCACATTCGCAGACCTCTACGGAATGCCGCTTGACGCTATTATCGCAATGGGCACCGAGGTCAACAGCGCAATTAACAGCGTTTCAACGCTCGTGCTGTTTGCTGTTGTACCGTTTAACCTTCTCAAGGGCGTTATTATTACGGTGCTGACGATGCTCTTGTATAAGCGCATATCGCCCCTGCTTCACAAGGGCGACTCAAAGCTTGAGAAAAAGATCGCTAAATAATCATTTTCAGCCTCAGCATACTGAGCGTGAAGTTAAGGCATTCGTTGAAATATATTATACCGATATATCCCTCGAGTGCAAAAACGGGCAAAACCTTCCACACAAGGATAACACCGAGCAGGGCATCAAGCAGGTTAATCCCCATATTCCACATCTGCTGACCCAAGCCCTTTAGACAAGCGTCAATAAGCGTGTCGATATACATTATCGGTATTAGCGGGGCAAGTATGCGCAGATAGTCTCCCGCTTCGGGCGAGGAATATATCCTGACTCCGAGCCAAGGTGCAAAAATAAACAATATAAGGGCAACGGCTGACGAATAGCCGATGCCCTTTTTTATAAGCGATTTAACAGTGCGGGCAATCTCGGCTTTGTTTTCCTGCATCTGTGCAACGGTGAGCTCGGGTATTATAAGCTCCGACAACGCTATCAAAATGCAGGCAGGGAAGGACAAAATCGGGAAAACCATGCCCTGAATTACACCGTATGCCGACAGCGCAAGGTCGGGAGAATAGCCCGCCGCCTTTAATCCGCGCGGCACCAAAATATGCTCGAGAGTTGAAAGCGCAGAGCGCGCATAGGCGGAAAAGGCGAGGGGAAGCGCAATTTTCAGCATCCTCGAGGTGAGGCATAAGCCCTCAGAATTCATCGTGACGGGCGTTTGCCTGTCGGCAAGATAAAACCCGAGCATGAGCAGAAAGGAGATTACATCGCCGCACACGCTGCCGAGCATGACCGCGGCACAGCTGCTTTCAATATCTCCCGAAACTGAGCGCGAAAGGAATAAAGCAACGAGCGCGACGGTTAAAACCTGCTCAAAGAGATGCACAGCGGTAGGCTTCCAAACTCTGCCGCAGGCGGTAAAATATCCGCATATTACAGAGCTCAGCGAAACAAAGGGCATTGAAAATGCGATAATGCGCAGGGATGAAACCGTCCTTGCATCACCTATCCACAAAAAACCGATAGGCTCGGCGAAGAAAAACAGCGCCGCAAAGGCGCATAAGCCGAAAAAGAGACTGTATAAAAAACAACGCCGCATAACGGGGCATATACTGCATGACCTGTTTTTCCCAAGCTCCTCGGAAACAAGGCGTGTTGCGGCAAAGCGAATGCCCGAAACGGCAAGAGTCGTGCACAAAAAGGTGACGGAAACGCAAAGCTGATACAGCCCTATTCCCGAAGAGCCGATGCGACCTGCAAGCCACACCTGAAATGCCATGGAAATAAGGCTCATTATTATAGATGAGCCCGTAAGCAGTGCCGTATTAAAAACAAGACGCTTTCGTTTTATCATACAAAAGCTTATGAGCTAATGTTTTCAGACATACCTGAGCGAGCATACAAGGGTAGTCAAATCGGTAAAAAAAGACGGTACATCTTTTGATGTACCGTCTGAGTTTTATTTATGCTTTTTTTGCCGCGGATTTGTGCTTTATTGTTTTGACTGTATCCTTGCCGAGCTTTATTGCAGTAACGCCCATTGCTATTGCAAAAACGGAGATAAAGGTTTTTGCGGCGTAGGAGAAGGTCATTGGCCAGTCGCTCTGACAGAAATAGTAGAAGGTGTAATACAGTGAGCCGCCCGGGAAGAGGGGAACGAGCACGGGCAGGAAAAGTACCATCATAGGAGTTTTGAAGCGTCTTGAAATAATATCGGTGTAAGCTATGCCGACAATAGTTGCAACAAGGCAGGGGATAAATATGCTCTCCTCGACGAGCAGAAACTGCACCAGAAGATAGGAGCACCAGCATACAAAGCCGCCGATTGAAGTCATGAAAAGGAGCTTTCCTCTGAGATTAAATACTATGCCGAAGCCGACACTACTCAAGGAAGCGGTAATAATAGCAACAACAGTATCCATGTTTAACCTCCGATTATCCAGTGTGACAGCCAGAATCCGAATGCGAGAGCACCCGTAATGAATATACCCTCTGTCAGTCTGAGAATGCCCGTGATGGTATCGCCCACGATTATATCCCTGACCGAAAGCGTAACTGCGATACCGGGAATAAGACACATTATATCGGCAATCAGTATTTTATCAACATCAAGAACACCGAACCAGCTTCCCAAGAGCTCAGCCGCCGTGCCTATAACCAAGGCACACAGGAAGCTCAAGGCAATGTTATTGTCTATGTATTCGGCAACATTTCTCTTAATAAAGCAGATAACTATTGCAAGCGTGATTGCAACGAGCGAATCCCAAACGTTACCGCCGAAGAAGAAGGCGAGTGAGCCGATGGCAAAGCAGGTGCCGAAATAGAACGGAAACGCCTTGACGGGCTGGAAGGATTCGTCTATCATCTGCTGAAGCTCATCAAGCGACATTCTGCGGTGACGGCAGATGTGCGAAATGTTGTTCAGGTGATTAAGCCTGAAAAGATTAGTGGTGATGTTTGAAGCAGGAATTCTGCGTGACTGTGTAACGCCGAAGCCGTCATCAAGCTGAATAGTCAGCGAGATAAGAGAGGGGATAACAAAGGCGCTCATCTTGTGTATGTTATAGGTTTTGCCCATGGTGTTGAACATACTTTCAATTTTTCTTATATCAGCACCCGAGCAAAGCAGACCTTCACCTACATCAAGCAGGAGACACATAAAGCGGTTGACATTTTCTTTAGTAATGTCTTCACATGAAACGGTATCGCAAGTAATATTTTCACTCATACTCTGTTAAAAAGGCTTGCGTGCCTTTTAACCTCCTTATGAATAGAATAAATATATTGTACTATGAATAGCTATATTGTTCAAGCCTTTTCGGGCCATTTTACGGGAGTTTGTCCCTTATCGACAACTAAAAAAGCCTCATTTGCAAGCTTTGCCATGGGTGTATCCGAAAGAGAGTCGGAGTAAAAGCTCTCGACCCTTGTATCCTTCGGAAATTCGGCATAAAATCTGCGCACCTTTTCCTCACCCGAGCAGTTTTTACCGTTCATGAGTGCGGTTTTCTTGTCCATGCTTGATGCGATAAGCCGCACACCGAGCCTTCTCGCCATAGGCTTCACGACAAATTCGGGCGAGGCTGAAATAATCAGGTCATCATCGCGCTTTTGCTTGAGATACCAAGGACAAATCCACGATTCATGCTCATCCCAATACTGCTCAAGCTCCTTGTCGAGGTCGGGCAGATAGCGTATAAATCTGAAGGCGCTTTCCTTAAGCCTCTCCTTCGGGATGAGCTTTAGCAGATACAGCAGACTGCGCATTGCCATAAGCGGCAGACAGCGCAAAAATATGAGGGGATGCCGCCGCGCCGACCACAATACAAACGTGACGGATGAATCGGGGTAAAAGATTGTTTTATCAAAATCGTAAATATTCATTTTCTTAAATCCTGAGAGTGCGAAGTGCGTTTAGTGTTGCGAGTATAAGTACGCCGACATCGGCGAATACGGCAAGCCACATATCGGCAATGCCGAGGGCAGCGAGAAGCAATACCGCAAATTTTACAAGCAAAGACAGCCAAATGTTCTGCCTTGCGATTTTAACAGTGTTTTTAGATATGCTAATAGCAAGAGGAAGCTTTGCAATATCGTCGTCCATAAGCACGACATCGGCGGCTTCAATAGCCGCATCCGAGCCGAGCACGCCCATAGCGACGCCGACATCCGAGCGGGCAAGCACGGGAGCATCGTTTATGCCGTCGCCGACAAAGAGGAGAGTGCCGTCGTGCTTATCGCGCAAAAGCTCCTCAACGGCAATAACCTTATCGGCGGGCAAAAGCTCGGTATATACGTTATTAACACCGAGCGCCGTGCCGACTGCCTGACCTGTTGAATCGGCATCGCCCGTGAGCATAACGGTTTTCTCAATACCGAGGCTGTAAAGCTCGCTGACAGCCTCCTTAGCTCCGTCCTTAATGCGGTCGTCAATGACTATATAACCGCCGTATATGCCGTCTGCGGCGACGTGAACGATAGTTGCACGCCCGGGAGCATAGCGCGGAGTGATGCCGTTTGCGGACATCAGCGCAGAGTTTCCGACAAGCACGCGTCTGCCGCAAACGTTTGCCTCAATGCCTCTGCCCGCAAGCTCGCGTACATTTGTGATAAGTGAGCTGTCGGGAAGATTTCTGCACGCATTTTTAAGCGACAGTGCAATGGGATGATTTGAAAAGCTCTCAGCCGCGGCGGCTAAGGTGAGAAGGTCGGCACTGCTTATGCCGATAGGCTCAACGCCCACGACGGAAAAGCTGCCCTCGGTGACTGTTCCCGTTTTATCCATAACAACCGTGCTTGCTTCGGCTAAGGCCTCAAGATAGTTTGATCCCTTAATCAGAATGCCGTGACGCGAGGCACAGCCGATTCCGCCGAAAAAGCTCAGCGGTACGGAGATTACAAGTGCGCAGGGGCAGGAAATTACGAGGAAAATCAGGGCTCTGCGAATCCACTCGAGCCAGTTGCCGTCAATAAGAGAGGGGATAACAGCCAGCAAAACGGCAAGAGTTACAACAAGAGGTGTGTATATTTTTGCAAAGCGGGTTATGAATGCCTCACGCTTTGATTTATTAACTGCGGAGCTTTCAACAAGCTCGAGAATTTTCGTAACAGTTGACTGCTTAAACGAGCTTGTAACCTTTACGCGAATAAGCCCCGAGAGATTTACACAGCCCGAGTAAACCTCCGCACCTGCCGAAATGGTCTTAGGCATGGATTCACCCGTCAGCGGTGAGGTGTCAACGGTGGTCGTGCCGTCAATAACAATGCCGTCAAGCGGGATACGGTCACCGGGGCTTACGGTTATAACCGTGCCTATGCCGACGAAAGAGGGCTCAACCATAATAAGCTCGCCGTTTTGCTCAATGCGGGCAAAGTCGGGGCGGATGTTCATAAGCTCTGCAACCGAACGGCGCGACTTATTGACGGCGTATTCCTCAAAGCACTCGCCTATGCGGTAAAACAGCATGACGGCAACCGCCTCGGGATATTCGCCGAGACAGATAGCACCGATTGATGCAGCAGCCATGAGAAAATCCTCGTCAAGAAGCTGACCTGAAAATAGCTTTTCCAAAGCCTCGACAAGCACATCGAGTCCGCAAATAAGATAGGGGATAAGAAAGACCAAAAGCACAAGCCACTTGTTCATAGCGGGAAATGCGTCAGTCAAAACCCATGCCCCTATGAGCAAACCCGCACTCAAGCCGATAAACAGCAGGTCTCTTATCATTTCTTTGAGATGTTCGTTCTTTTTCATTTAATCACTCCTCAAGGTGCTCAATTCCGATATTGAGCATCGAAAAGATATGCTCGTCATCAAGAGAATATATAACCGTCTTGCCCTCGCGGCGGTATCTCACAAGCCTGCTTGTACGCAGAATTTGCAGCTGATGCGATATTGCCGACTGCGACGCGCCCAAAAGCTGTGCCAAATCGCAAACGCAAAGCTCGGATTTTGAAAGGGCATAAAGTATTCTTATTCTCGTCGAATCACCGAAAACTCGGAAAAATTCGGATAACTCACACAGCTTGCCCTCGTCGGGCATATCGTGTGCTATGCTTCCAATCTTATCGTTCATTGTTGCCTCCGATATATGAATGAATGTTCATATAAGCATATTACAATATTACACTTAACTTGTCAAATCCGCATCGACATAATTTGACAGATAAAAATTATTCCTTGACATAATATTGACAGGATGTTATATATAAAAAGAGGTGTATGATATGAGAGGCTCGATGTTAAAGCAAATTCTCAGCGAATCAGGAGTAAATGTCAGTGAGCTTGCCCGCAGAGTCAATATCCCGCCGCAGACGCTTTACAGCATGGTGAAGCGCGATAATCAGAAGGTGGATTTTGACCTTATGATGCGAATATGCTCAGAGCTCGGCGTGCCCGTTGAGCGTATGTGCGAGGATATAAGCATTGCGAGTATGCCCGATAATGCCGAATGGCAGTTAATAAATAAATACAGAGGCTTGGATGAGCAGGGCAGAGCACTTGTTGACCTCGTTATTGAGCATGAGCTCGGCAGAATTGAGAAGCTCGAAATGCCCGAAAACAGCACAAAAATCATTCCGCTGTATTCAACACCCGCCGCCGCGGGCTACGCATCACCCGCAATCGGTGACGATTACACCGATTACGAGGTGCCGCAGAGCAGTACAGCTGATTTTGCCGTGCATATTGACGGCGACAGCATGGAGCCTTATATTAAAAACGGCTCGGTTGCACTGTGCAAGCGCGGAGCGATTATTCACGACGGGGATGTAGGTCTGTTCTTTGTCGATGGCGATATGAAGTGCAAGCAGTACTGTCAGGATTATACGGGCACTGTATATCTGTTTTCCGCAAACCGAAAAAGAGCCGATGCGGATGTAATTATCAAAGCAAGCTCTGGCGTCACAATTATGTGCTTCGGCAAGGTGCTGACCGATAAGCCCATACCCCTGCCTGAAAGATAGGAGAACCTTAAATGTATGTAAGAGCAGAAAAACCCACACGCTTTGTAAATAGAAACGATATTGACATTCACAGCAATAAAAAGCTGAGATTTGGATTAACCGCGATATCACTCGCCGTTGCAATTATTTTGGCGGCTATTGCAAATTTCTTTATACCGATAACGACATTTTATGATGTTGCGGGTGTAGGTCAGCTTGTATTTGCGCTTGTTATCGTAGTTGCCGAAATGGTCGTTTACTATGTCCTGCATGAGTATCTGCATTCGGTAATATCAAAAAAATACACGGGAAAACGCTCAAGAATAGTAATGGAAAAGTCCTTTTCCTATTCAGTCATCAAGGGCTATTACAGTGTAAATTCATATTTGTATATATGCTTTTTCCCGATTGTTATACTCGGTATAGTCTTGCTTGTGCTGTCGATAGTATTGCCCGAAAAGCTGTTCTGGTATGTGTTCTTTGTTCAGATAATCAATATCGCGGGAGCAACGGGCGACTGCTATGTGGCTATAAGACTGCTGAAGGTTAAAAAAGAGCTTGTAGTCGAGGATAACGGCTTGGTCGTAACCTATTGGACAAAATAAAAATTAAGCACGCAATAATAATTGCGTGCTTAATTATTTGTTTATTATCAGGCGTCTGGTGCGTAGGTAAAGCTTATGCCCGAGTAGTAGCTCTGCGGGTCAACTCTGGCACCGTTGACATACATCTCAAAGTGGATGTGCGGACCCGTTGAGTTGCCTGTTGAGCCGACATAACCGATAGTCTGTCCGCGGTTTACCGACTGACCCGAGGAAACTGCGATTGAGCTCATGTGAGCATACAGTGTCTGCATACCGTTACCGTGGTCAATCATAACATAGTTGCCGTATCCGCCGTTCCAACCGTATGCGGCTGTTGTGACGGTGCCGCTGTCAGCCGCGTAAATGGAGGAGCCGTAGCTTGCGGCGATGTCGGTGCCGCCGTGATTGCTGTAAACACCGCTGATGGGGTGGTAGCGGTAGCCCTGACGGCTGGAAATGTAAGTGCAGTAGGAGGGCCATACAAGATTGCCCGTGCCCTTCTTTGTTCCGGAGTCATCGTCCTTCTTGTTAGCTTCCTCCTCAGCCTTGCGCTGAGCCTCAAGCTCCTTGACCTTTGCACTGATCTGAGATTCAAGCTCGGATTCCTGACTCTTAAGGTCGGAGAGAACGGATGCGTTTGCGTTAATATCACTCTGCAGGCTTGAAATAACAGCGGCGGCCTCGGAAATGCCGACCTGAAGCTCATCCTTAAGCTGTGCAAGCTCAGCCTTATCCTGCTTGAGCTCTGCCTGAGCCTCCTCATATTCAGCCTTTGCTTCCTTCAATGCCGCAACAGATGCCTTGTATGAGTCCTCAAGCTCCTTATCGCTCTTCATAATATCGCCGATATCGTCAATAAGGCTTAAAAACTCGGCAATGCTGTTTGCACCGAAAATAACCTCAATGTAGTTATATCCGCCGTTTTCTTCCATTGCACGGATGCGGGTTCTGTACTTGACGAGCTGAGCATCTGCCTCGGCCTGAGCTTCCTCAACCTCTGCGGTTTTCTGCTCGATAAGCTGGTCATGGAGCTCAATCTGCTCTTCAAGATTCATAATCTGCTGATTGGTAACGGTCAGCTTGCTATCAAGCGCGGCTTTAAGCTCGAGCTGTGATGCCTGCTTGTTTCTCAAAGAGTTAATGGTGGACTGATAGCTTGATGCCTCGTCCTCCAACTGACTTTTTGCATCCTTAAGTGCGTTAATCTCGGACTGTGTGCTTGCCGCGGTGACCTTTTCAGGCATAACGCCGATGAAAAGACCGAAAACCAAGGCAAGTGCAAGAAGCGCCGAGAACAGCGGTTTGATAATTTTCTTAGTCATAAATACCTCCGTTGTCGTTGGTAAAAAAGAATGTCAACTTCTAACTAATACATTATACACCATTTGTCAAGTTTTTTGTTAACAGACAATGAAAAAGCTCCGCGGCTTTTGCCGCGGAGCTTAGTATGTTTAATCAGAACAGACCTGTTGCAGTGAAGATAGCCGCGAAAACGGTGGAAACAACGGTCATGAGCTTGATGAGGATGTTGATGGAGGGACCCGAGGTATCCTTGAACGGATCGCCGACAGTGTCGCCGACAACAGCAGCCTTGTGAGCATCGGAGCCCTTGCCGCCATGATTGCCTTCCTCAATGTACTTCTTAGCATTGTCCCATGCGCCGCCTGCGTTGGACATGAACATAGCCATCATAACGCCGGAAACGAGAGAGCCTGCGAGAAGACCTGCAAGCGCGGAGGAGCCGAGGATGATGCCGACAGCCAGAGGAGCGACAACAGCCATGATACCGGGAACGAGCATTTCCTTCAGAGCAGAGGTGGTGGAGATAGCAACGCAAGTCTTGTAGTCGGGCTTTGCAGTGCCTTCCATGACACCGGGAATCTCACGGAACTGACGGCGAACCTCTTCGATCATGCTGTAAGCGGCCTTGGAAACGGAGTCCATGGTCATAGCGGAGAATACGAAGGGAAGCATACCGCCGATGAGAAGACCGATAACAACAGTGGGGCTGGTCAGTGCGACCTGAGCAGCTGCAAGACCTGTAGCCTCGGTGAAGGATACGAACAGAGCGAGTGCGGTAAGAGCAGCGGAGCCGATTGCGAAGCCCTTGCCCATAGCAGCGGTAGTGTTGCCGACAGCGTCGAGCTTGTCGGTAATCTCACGGACTGCGGGGTCGAGACCACTCATCTCAGCGATGCCGCCTGCGTTGTCGGCGATAGGACCGTATGCGTCAACTGCAACGGTGATGCCTGTGGTGGAGAGCATACCGACTGCCGCAAGAGCGATACCGTAAAGATGTGCAAACTTGTATGCAAGGAAGATACCTACGCAGATAAGCAGAACGGGAATCCAGGTGGACATCATGCCGACTGCGGTACCGGAAATGATGGTGGTAGCAGAGCCGGTCTCGGACTGCTGAGCAATTTTCTTAACGAACTTGTAGTCGCCGGAGGTGTAAACCTCGGTGACGATGCCGATAACGAGACCGACAACAAGACCGGAAATGATTGCGATAGCTGCGCCGAAGCCGCCGAGCATAGCCTTGGAGAAGATAAGGGATGCAACAACGACGAGTGCGGCAGAAACATAAGAGCCCATCTTAAGTGCCTTGTGGGGGTTTGAGCCTTCCTTACCGCGAACGAAGAAGGTTGCGATTACGGAAGCGAGGATACCGCAAGCTGCGATAATGAGGGGGAATACAACACCCTGACTGCCGCTGACAGCAACAGCACCGAGGGTCATTGCGGAGATGATAGCACCGACATAGCTTTCGAAGAGGTCAGCGCCCATACCTGCAACGTCACCGACGTTGTCGCCGACGTTATCAGCGATAACAGCGGGGTTACGGGGGTCGTCCTCGGGGATGCCAGCCTCGACCTTGCCGACGAGGTCAGCGCCGACGTCAGCTGCCTTGGTGTAGATACCGCCGCCGACACGTGCGAACAGTGCGATGGAGGAAGCACCGAGGGAGAAGCCGAACAGAACGTCGAGCTTGCCGATGATGATGTAAAGCACGCTTGCACCGAGAAGGCCGAGACCGACAACGCACATACCCATGACGGAGCCGCCTGAGAATGCGATTGACAGAGCCTTGTTCATGCCGCTTTCCTTAGCTGCGTTAGCGGTACGGACATTAGCCTTGGTTGCAACATTCATGCCGATGTAGCCGGCAAGAATTGAGAAGATTGCGCCGCACAGGAAGCAAACAGCGGTAATCCAGCTGTTCAGGCCGAGGCCGATTGCAACGAACAGTACGACAATGAAGATTGCAAGGATTTTATACTCTGCGAACAGGAAAGCGCGTGCGCCTTCGCTGATTGCGGAGGATATTTCCTTCATGCGGTCGTTACCTGCATCCTGCTTTGATACGTAAGCTATCTTGTAGAAAGCAAACAGCAGAGCGACGACTGCCAGCGCGGGGGCCAGCCAAATAAGAGAATCCATTTTCAATTCACTCCTAAAAAATTTGATAACGAAAATAAGAAAATAATGGGCCGTTCATATATTTTAACCTAACAAAGGCGAAAATGCAATTTAATTCTTATATAAATCTGTGAAAAATCCACAAATTTATCAAATTTTACGAAAGTAATAAAAAATCATCCTAATAGGTGTGCAAAACACACAAAACTTGAGAATTAGATACTGCGACATTGATATTTGCCTGTCAAACTCGGACAATAAGCGACGCTTATGAAGTCGTAATATATACAAAATCAGCGGATTTGTTAACAATATGAAAATTACTGCAAAATTTTCAAATAATAGTTGGGAAAATCGAAAAAATGTGATACAATATTAAATTATTTGACTTCAGCGGAGGAAAAGCCATGCTGCTTAAAGTATTTGCCGCCTTGAGTGCGGCAGTTACTGCTCTGAATGCTTTTACAATAGATGCGGATAAAGGTCTGCTTGTTATAGCAGGTCTTGCTGTTGTGCGCTTTGTTGTATATTACTTCGGACTTATCCTTGCTTATGCTCTGTGGGGATATGTTTTCACAGAGCTTACGGTTAAGTTTGATAAGCCTCAGCCGACACCCTCAAGCTTCTGGATGTGGAATATGCGTCAGATGTCAGAGGTAGTTGTTTTTGTGATGAGGATAAACGTCATATTAACTGGCAGGGAAAAGCTGCCCCGCGGACAGCGCTATCTGTTGGTTTGCAATCACCGTTCCTTTTTTGACCCCATAGTTCATCAAAAGACGCTCGGCGATGAGGGCTATGTCTATATCTCAAAGCGCGAGAACTTCAAGCTTCCCATTGCGGGCAAGGTTATGCACAAATGCGCCTGTATGCCGCTTGAAAGAGACAATAACCGTCAGGCACTCGGCGTTGTGAAGCACTCTGCCGAGCTTATTGAGGACGATGTAGCTTCAATCGTAATCTATCCCGAGGGAACACGCAGTAAAAAGCCCGAGCTTTTGCCGTATCACGCGGGCTCGTTCAAAATCGCACAGCGTGCGGCAGTGCCCGTCGTTGTGTGCGCACTTTACGGAACCGATAAGGTACTGCACAATTTCCCGTTTAAGCGTTCCGACGTTCATCTTGCAGTATTGGATGTAATTGATGCTCAGTTTGTTAAAACCCACAGCACCAAGGAAACTGCAGAGCTTGCGCAGAGCATAACTCAGCAGTGGTATGATGAGATGAAAAACCCTAAGGAGAAGCAATTAACGAATGTTTAAGCTGTTAAAATATTTGAAATTACGGGAATGGGCTTATTTCTTAATAAGTCTCATTTTCGTTTTAACGCAGGTATGGCTTGACCTTGAGCTTCCCGACTATATGTCGGAGATTACCGTGCTTGTCGAAACCGAGGGCAGTGCAATGCGCGATATATGGTCTGCGGGCGGCATGATGCTTTTATGCTCGCTCGGAAGCCTTGCTGCATCTATTGCCGTTTGCTATCTCGCGTCAAAAATTGCGGCTCGCTTTTCAAAGCGTCTGCGCAGTGCGATGTTTGAAAAGG
>DCHB01000049.1:670-25886 GCA_002314685.1 Clostridiales bacterium UBA1763 | reverse complement strand
TGTATTAGCGAGATTTTTTGTGCAGTATGGGCGGATAAGAGCCACTCAAAACCTGTTTATCCCTATGGCGCACCGCCCAACACCTGTCTTTTTTAAGTCTATTCAAAACGTATAATTACATACCCTTAACGGTCATCCAAACCATTCCTGCCAAATATGCTGCACCAAAAACACTGAGACCTGCTACCATGATTGAGTTCTCCTTTCGATTTTTGTTCGGGCTCTCCCCGTTTGCAGTTTCATTATATTTCTTTTTTATGAAAAATCAACTCTTTTTTGTTGAACACTCACAAGTGTGTTTGTGAAATATGCACAAAAATATATGCTATGCAGTTTGTAATCGAGTGCTTGTCAAAAATGCAGTATTACAAATTTGAATTTTGACATCAAGAATATTTCATTATTCATTTTTTGGTGTTTTTAGCCCTGCGTCACTGCAAAAATGCAAGTTTTGTGCACCGCGCCTTGCAAGTTGACTTGCAGGATTTTTGCGTTCAAATTGCATTTGCAAGTTTGGCATTGATTCTATGCAGTTTTCCTGCATTTTCACCTCATTTTGCAAGCAATTTTGCATAATCAGCAATGCAATTCTGACCTTCTCGAAAAAAATTTCGTAAAATCCGCACTACAAATTATTTTTCCGTCTTGCGGCAAGCAAATGCTTTCTGCATAATCGGCAGGCAAATATTTCAGTCTGCATCCTCAAAAACGACCTCATCGGGCAAAACGAGCCCCAATCTTTCGTGTGCAAGCGCTTTTATCGCCTCATCGGTGCCTATGCTTTCGATTTTTGCAGTCAGCAGGCTGTTTTCCGTCTCCGTCTGACTTATCTGAGTTTTCAGGCTTAGCTCTGTTTTTCTCGCCTCTTCCAATTCCTCGGACACCGAATACACGCCAAACAGCCCGTAGGCTATCAGTGCCGCGAGCACCGTCCCCGTTATAAACCGATACCGTTTCATGCTCTTTTGCCTCTTTCCTATGCTTTTTCCTCATCATAAGCTTAAGCTTTTGCTTTTGAAAGAAAATGCTGACGAATTCTGCGGCGGACCTTGCCGCTTTTTTTATCGGCAAAAGGCATTTTTCAAAAAACTGCTCCGTTTTTCTTATTACCGTCAGAACAGTCTTACTCAATGTCAGCATATATACGGTAATTCCGAGGGCGAAGAAGACGAGCATAAACACATTCAACGAGCCCTCACCCGCGCCCATGCCGAGGGCAAAAAGCGTGAAGAAAACCGCCATGCAGAACAGACCGTCAAAAACGGCGTTTACGTTCAGTCTTTGCCTTATCACCCGCATAATATCGTAGATAAGACCGAGAGCAATACCCGCAAGCCATGAGGTGCACAGCTGACAGACCTGCTTTGATACAACAAGCTCCATTTATCCGAAAAGCCTCTGCCAAAACGTGCCCGTCGGTGATTTTTCCTCGTAGCTTAAATCGCTTATAAGCCCTTCGACCTTTAGTTCTCCCACATCAAGACTTATTTTGCCTATGTGCAGACCGCTTCCACGCACTATTAAATTTCCCTGCGGTGTGTTCATCACAATCGCGGTTTCGTCAAAGCTTTCCACATCGTCAACACCCGCGACCGACAGTCTGCACCTGTCGTCCATGCTCAGTGAATGCGGCTTATTAGCCGTCTTTGCCTTTTCCTCGTATGCCATACTCCCGTCTCCTTTGCCTCATAGATAATCAGTAATACAAACCTATGCTAAATCATCAGGAAAATGCCTCGCAGAGTTTGCGCCCGCAGGCGCAAATTATTTTCAATCCGTTTTCGGAGCGACATGTGCGTGAACGAAAACACTTCTCGCGCAGTGAGCGTCGAAATTTTCGCAGAAAATGAGGCGCAGAACGGAGTGCAAGCCTCTTCGTATGCAAAGCTTTCAGCTTTGCATACGACACAAAAAAAAGATACGCTTAGAGCGTATCTTTTTTCAGCTTGCTTTCGCCTATGACGGTTATGCCGTGTTTTTTCAAAAGCTCTGCTGTTACTCCGTCGCCTGCTGTCAGCGTCAGGCTGAATGTGCCGTCGTAAATCGTGCCGCATCCGCAGGACGGGCTGTTTTCCTTTAGTATTGCAAGCTTCACGCCGAAAAGCTGTGCCATTTGAAGCGTCTCATTTGCACCCTTACGGAATTGCTCTGTCACATCAATTCCGTCGGCAGTTACAACTCTGTCTCCGCGTCTTTCCGAAGGAGTGCGGGGCGTTGTAAGTCCGCCGTAAGCCTCGGGGCAGACGGGAATAAGCTCATATTTTTCGCTCAACGCTTTGAGTGTTGCGTCTTCAAGGGCATTATTTTTGCCGTTATACTTGCAGTTTGTGCCGATAAGGCAGGCTGAAATGAGTGCTTTTTCCTTCATCGTTTTCTAAGTCCCAAAACGGCGCCGCATACGCCGCCTATAATATGCGTAAGCTGTGAAACATTGTCGGAGAGCATTACGCCGTCAACTATCTCGTTGCCGAGATAGAGTACAAGCACGAGTATTAGTGTAATGGGTATTCTGCCGTCTCGCATACCCGCAAGGGATGCCATAACAATCATCATAAACACTATGCCCGAAGCGCCGAGAAGCATTGTGCCCGGGAACAAAAACCAGTGCACAAGTCCCGATACAAGTGCGGTAATGACTATCGCGCTCAAAAGATTTCTGCTTCCGTACTTTTCCTCAAGTCCCGGTCCGACGACCAGAATCATCATCATGTTTGATATGTAGTGACTGTAATCGCTGTGCCCGAGTACATGGAGTATAAATCTCGGATATGTGAGCAAATCCGACAGTGAGGAGGTCCAAACGCTGAAAAGATACTTTGTTGTCCAACCGTCGGTCAGCTTGCCGAGGTACAGCGCGATGAGAGATATAAGTGCAAAGGTAAGAACAACGGGTGAGTTGTATTGAAGTCTTATAAGTCTTTTCATTTTATGCTCTCCAGTGCCGACTCGTAGTATTCCTTCGTGCGCTCGTCAAAGCAAACCATGCGCACACGCTCTATCTCGGGATGCTCGAACAGATATTCGGCTATTGTCTTTATTGCGATAACGGACGCCTTTTCAAGCGGGAAATGATAAACTCCCGTGGAGATAGACGGAAAATCTACGGTTTTGCAGGCGTTTTCGCTTGCAAGCACAAGGCAGGAGCGATAACAGCTCTTGAGAAGCTCCGCTTCACCCTTATTGCCGCCGTGCCATACGGGACCCGGTGTGTGAATAACGTGCTTTGCGGGAAGTCTGTAGCCAGCGGTTATCTTTGCCTCACCCGTTTTGCAGCCGTTTAATGTGCGGCACTCGGCTAAAAGCTCGGGGCCCGCGGCTCTGTGTATTGCGCCGTCAACTCCGCCGCCGCCCAGAAGTGAGCAGTTCGCGGCATTGACTATCGCATCGACTGCCTGCTTTGTTATATCGCCTTTGATTATTTCTATTCTGTCTTTCATTTTCAGAGCCTCTCAATATCCGCAATAAGCCTGTCCGCATTTTCCTCGGTGGTTGCCCAGCTTGTGCAGAAGCGCACAACTGTTTCCGTACCGAGCTTTTTTATCGTAGAATACGCATAATTTTCTGCAAAATACGCGCACTGCTTTTCGTTCAGAACGGGGAAAAGCTGATTTGTCGGCGAGTCGTAATACATTCTTATGCCCTTCGCCTTGAATGCCGCGTCAAGCTTTCTTGCAAGAGCGACCTCACGGCGACCGACCTCGTAATACAGTCCGTCGGTAAAGAAGGTGTCAAACTGCAATCCCAACAATCTGCCCTTTGCAAACATTCCGCCTCTCTGCTTAATTACATAGCGGAAATCCTTTTTTATCATGGCATTTGTAATTACGACAGCCTCGCCGAAAAGGGCACCGTGCTTTGTGCCGCCGATGTAAAACACATCACACAGCCGTGCAAGGTCACAAAGCTCAGGTGTGCCCTCACAGGCAAGCGCACAGCCGAGTCTTGCTCCGTCTGCAAAGAGGATAAGTCCCTCCTTGCGGCAGACGGCGGATATTTCCTCAAGCTCGGGCAGTGAGTAAACCGTACCCGTCTCGGTGGGTTGAGAAATATACACCATTGCGGGCTGAACAGTATGCTCAAAGGATTCGTCCTCTCTGTGGCATCTGACATATTCCTTTATCTGCTCGGCATTTATCTTGCCGTCGGCACTTTCAAGCGTCAGCACCTTGTGTCCCGTCGCCTCGATTGAGCCCGTCTCATGCACCGCAATATGGGCACTTTCCGCGGCAAGCACGCCCTGATGCACCCGTAATGCCGCGGCAATAACGGTTAGGTTTGCCTGAGTGCCGCCCACGAGAAAATGCACATCGGCATCGGGAGCTTTGCACTCAGCCTTAATCTTCTCGCGTGCACTCTCGCAGTAGGGGTCAACCCCGTAGCCCGCGGTCTGCTCGTAATTTGTTCCGTTAAGGCGCTCCATTATCTCGGGCAGTGCGCCCTCAAGGTAATCGCTTTCAAATCTTATCATGCTTTTCTTACCTCAACCTTGACTTTTCCGTTATCTGCCGTAAGTCTTATGCGTGCTATATTTTCGCCGTGGCGCTCGATAATCTTCTCCGCTATTGCATCCTCAACATCCTTCTGTATCGTTCTACGGAGATTTCTCGCGCCGTAAACAACCGAGTAGCTTTTCTCAACGAGATAATCGACAAGCGAGTCATTCCATGTCATCGCTATGCCCCGCTCGGCTACTGCTGCCTTTGTTTCGCTCAGCATGAGACCTGCAATATCACGGAAATTATCCTCAGTCAAGCTGTTGAAGCAGATAACCTCGTCAACTCTGTTGATAAACTCGGGACGCAAAAATTCGTTGAGTGCCTTGAGTGCTTTCTCTCTGCCCATGTCGCTTATGCTTCCGCCGAAGCCGAGCGAGGTGGTCTTGCTGTTGCTTCCCGCGTTTGTTGTCATTATGATTACGGTGTTTTCAAAGTTCACCGTTCTGCCCTGCGCATCGGTAATTCTACCGTCATCGAGTATCTGCAGAAGTATATTCAGAACATCGGGATGAGCCTTTTCAATCTCGTCGAAGAGCACCACGCTGTAAGGCTTGCGTCGAATTTTCTCGGTTAGCTGTCCCGCCTCATCGTAGCCGACATAGCCCGGGGGTGAGCCTATAATTCTCGACACGGAGAACTTTTCCATAAACTCGGACATATCGAGTCTTATAAGCGATTCGGGGCTGTCGAACAAATCTGCCGCGAGGCGCTTTACAAGCTCGGTTTTGCCTACGCCCGTGCCGCCGACAAAGATAAAGCTTGTGGGCTTTCGCTTTGCCTTTAGTCCGAGGCGTCCGCGCTTGATTGCGGCGCAAACGGCGTCAACTGCCTCATCCTGTCCTATTATATGCTCGCGCAGTCTGTCTCCAAGTGCCGCGAGGCGCTCAAACTCGTCTGCGCAGATTGAAGATGCAGGGATTTTTGTCCACAGCTCGATTATGCGTGCGAGGTTATCCACCGTGAGCTCGGGCTTGCCCTCAAGCTCGATTGATGCTATCTGCTGCTCGCGCTGCATCTCCTTACTGCGAAGCTGAGCTATGCGCTCATAGCGCTTATCGAGCATTTCGTCCGTCAGCTCCTCGCCCTCGGGAGCATCGGCGGACATGAGTGCCTCACGCTCAAAGCGCAAATCGTCAAGGTCCTTCTTTGCCTCAGCAAGCAGGATGATATTTTTATTCTTCAAATTAACATCCGAGCTCGCCTCGTCTATAAGGTCAATCGCCTTATCGGGCAGGAAGCGGTCTGTTATATATCTTTCGGACAGTCTGACCGCCTCGGCGCACATATAGTCACTTATAGTTATGCCGTGGCACTCCTCATAATAGTGCTTTATGCCCTTTAATATCTCTATACTGTCGGCAACTGACGGCTCGTTTATTGTGACGGGCTGGAAGCGTCTTTCGAGTGCCGAATCCTTTTCAATGTGCTTGCGGTATTCGGCAAAGGTGGTTGCGCCGATTACCTGAATTTCTCCGCGGGACAATGCGGGCTTTAAGATATTTGCGGCATTCATACTGCCCTCGGCATCACCCGCGCCGACTATATTATGCACCTCGTCGATAACGAGGATGATGTTGCCCTGCTTGCGTACCTCTTCAATCAAGCCCTTCATACGGCTTTCAAACTGACCGCGAAACTGCGTGCCCGCTACCAATGAGGTGAGGTCAAGCAGATAAACCTCCTTGTTGCGAAGCTTATACGGCACATTATCAAGTGCTATGCGCTGAGCAAGCCCCTCTGCGACTGCTGTTTTGCCGACACCGGGCTCACCGATAAGGCAGGGGTTATTCTTCTGACGGCGGTTTAGTATCTGGATTACTCTTTCAAGCTCCTCCTCACGGCCTATCATGTTGTCAAGCTTGCCTGCTCTTGCTCTGTCGGTGAGATTTATGCAGTAGTTATCGAGAAACTTTTTCTTCTGCTGTCTGCCGTTTTCCTTGCTGTCCTTAGGTGCACTTCTTGCATCTGCGCCGTCTTCCGCAGGTGCGGGGCTGTTCTGCCCGCCGAACAGACGGTTAAGAAACGGAAATGTCGCCGTTTTGCCGTCATCGTCCGTACCGTCGCTTTCATTATCTATGTCCATGAGGCTTTCAACTCCGCTGAGTGCGCCCATCATCTCCGTGCTGAGAGAGTCGAGGTCATCATCGGATATGCCCATTTTCTCCATAATATCGTCCACGGGCTTAATATGAAGCTCTCGTGCACATTTAAGGCAAAGTCCCTCGTTTTTGGTCTCGTTGCCCTCAATTTTCGTTATAAACACTACTGCGACGCTTTTTCCGCAGCGTGAACACATTTTTGCCTGCATTGTTATACCTCCTTTTTATTTTGCGCTAAGGCGCAATGCAAACTCAATACTCTTAGTTTGTTCATTTACAATTTATTTTATATCGGTCACATTTACTGTGCCGCCCGATATTAAAATCATATCATCAGTGCGTAAAAACGCCTTTTCCGTGCCCGACTGTGCCGTTTCCGACTGCAATTTTAGCTCCGTATCATACACAAGAGTCTTATTCTGCGTCAGTGCAAGAATTGTACCGTCGGCGTAATCTATCCACTCAAGCTCTGCATTAGGCTCTGTTTTTGCCGTCTGCTTGCCCTGTGAATTTACGGCGATGAGTGTTCCCGCGCCGCCGAAGCTGTGATTGCGAAGCTCTATTACAAGCTCGTTTTCACACACTGCAAGCATTCCGAGCTTTTGTCCCTCAAAGGAATATTCAGCAGTGAGTTTACCCTCATCGCTTAAATAATACAGTCCGTCATCGGCAACACAGCACAGAACTTCCTCAACGCGGCAGAGACTGTTTATTACCGACTGCGTGCCCTCAAAGCATCCGAGCTCATCCTCAGAGCTTATGGCAAAAAACCTCACACTGCTTCCGTTTTCACCCGATAACAGCACCGCAAGGTGCTCGCCGTCATCGGACATTGATGCGCCGAGCACCCAATTATCCGCCGAGCACCACTCAAAAAGCTTCGCTTTTTCGGGTGAATACACAGTCACGGCACCCTTATACCCGTCCTTTTCACAGCACAGTGCAAGATAGCCCGAGCTGTTTAAGTCGGCGCTTATTATGCTGTCGTCGGCATAAATTTTGCTTCCGTCGGAGAACACGACCAAGACGCCGCCGACATCGTAAACCGCGGCACTGTCGGCATTTTCGCATATTTCGGGGTAGCTGAGATTTGCCGTTTTGTCGAGCAAAATTTCGCCGTTTATGCCGTAAACACGCACTCCCGAAGCTGTTGCGGATATGAGATTATCTCCCACCGCGGCAAAGCATTGATGTGCACCCGTGGCTATATTGTAGCTTTCGACCTTTTCTGTTGTCGTGCACGCCGTCATAAGCGTACACAAAGCAAGCAAGGCAGGAAACAGTATTTTCTTCA
This sequence comes from Clostridiales bacterium UBA1763, assembly GCA_002314685.1. Classification (GTDB taxonomy): domain Bacteria; phylum Bacillota; class Clostridia; order Oscillospirales; family Oscillospiraceae; genus F23-B02. The sequence continues at coordinate 17,997 of DCHB01000049.1, read as the reverse complement.
TATTCAGTCTCTTTGCATCATTATTCCTGCGGGTCCGTCGTACCACACGCGGTTTAGGTACAGCCCCTGCGGAGGCATTGTAGGTCCCGTTAAGCGTCTGTCTCCGAGCTCAAGTAGCTTCGGAATATCCTCGGGGATTATTTTCCCGTAGGAGGCGTACACCATTGTGCCGACCATAGCCCTGCACATATTATACAAAAAGCCGTCGGCGCATATTGAAACGGTTATTATATCACCCTGCTTTTCGGCACGGCACCAATGAACCGTTCGTACTGTTGTTTTAGTTTCCGTTCCGAGTGAACGTACAGCGGCAAAATCGTGAGTGCCCTCAAATGCCCTTGCCGCCCTTTGCATCAGCTCCATGTCAAGCTCCTGCGGATAAAAGCAGGCTCTTTTTTCAAGAAACGGGTCTCTGATGTTACTGTTATGGATTTTATAGATATATTCTTTTTTTATGCACGAGGAAATTGCATTGAAGCTATCGTCAACCTCTGTCGCATCGAGCACTGCTATATCCTCGGGCAGACGCGAATTTGCCGCGAGTGCAAAGCGGTCAATGGGTATGCGGCAGTCGGTGCGGAAATTTGCGCAGTAGTTAAGCGCGTGCACTCCCGCATCGGTGCGTCCGCATCCCGTCAGCTTGACAGGATGCTCGCAGATTTTCTCAAGTGCCTCCTGCACCGTCCGGCACACGGATACATCCGTTTTCTGCACCTGCCAGCCGTGGTAGCGACTGCCGTCGTATCTGATTTTCAATGCGATATTTCTCATTTATCAAAATCCGTATTTCTTCATTATGAATATTGCGGCTAAAAATGCGGCACCGAGAAGCATAGCCGCAAGGTCACAGCCCTGCATTTTAAGCTGTTTCATTCTCGTTCTGCCCTCTCCGCCGTGATAACAGCGGCTTTCCATTGCAACGGCAAGCTCATCTGCCCTTCTGAACGAGGACACGAAAAGCGGTACGAGTATGGGCAAAAGCGCCTTTGCGCGGCTCATGAGGCTTCCCGTCTCGAAGTCCGCACCTCTCGCCTTCTGCGCCGACATTATTTTGTCCGTCTCCTCTATCAGTGTCGGGATAAAGCGCAGTGCCATGCTCATCATCATGCTCATATCGTGTACGGGCACTTTCAGCTTTTTAAGAGGACTTAAGAGGCTTTCAAGTCCGTCTGTGAGGGCAATCGGGCTTGTTGTGTAGGTTAGCAGGAAGGTGCCGACAATAAGCAGGATAATTCTCACTGACATCATTACCGCCTTTGCGATGCCCTCCCATGTTATTATCCAGCCCTCAATTATCGGCGTACCGTCGGTGTAGAAAATATTCAGCAGTGCCGTCAGCACGATTATGAATATAACGGGCTTTAAGCCCTTGAATGCCGAGGCGGGTTTAATTTTCGATACCGCCATACACGCACCAGTAATTAAGATTACAAATCCGTAGCTGTACCAGCCGACAGCGTTGAACAGACCGACTATATATACAATAACAAGTATAAGCTTTGTTCTCGGGTCTAAGCGGTGGGCAAGCGTGTCCCCGGGGAAATACTGACCTAAGGTTATATCTCTCAGCATTACTCAGTCCCCCTTTTCAGCTTAATAAGGGCATTTGCAAGCTGTTCATTTGTATAGATAGAGCCCGAAACCGCAACGCCTATGCGTCTTAATTCCATTGCAAGCTCAGTCGGTGCGGGCACGGCAAGACCTATACTGCGAAGCTCATCGGGATTTGAAAAGACCTCCTCGGGCGTGCCGTCAAAGCGGATTTCTCCGCGGTTGAACACAACAAGTCTGTCGGCAATGCGTGCAACATCGTCCATGCTGTGGCTTACTATAATAACCGTTGAGCCCGTTTGTTCTCTGTAATCGCAGATATTCTGCAATATCTGCTCACAGCCCGCGGGGTCAAGTCCCGCAGTAGGCTCATCGAGTATCAGCACACCGGGACGCATTGCGATAACGCCCGCTATTGCAACTCTGCGCTTCTGACCGCCCGAAAGCTCAAGCGGAGATTTGTCAAACTGCTCCTCGGGCACTCCGACAAATGCCGCCGCCTCGCGTACTCGCTCGTCAATCTCTGCATCGGACAGCTTCATATTCTTAGGACCGAAGGCTATATCGGCAAAAACGGTCTCCTCAAAAAGCTGATACTCGGGATACTGAAATACAAGCCCGACCTTGCTTCTCGCTTTTTTCGTTGCGGTTTTATCGGCGTTTATATCCTCGCCGTCAACCATAACCGTGCCCGACGAGGGCTTGAGCAAGCCGTTTAAGTGCTGAATGAAGGTCGATTTTCCCGAGCCCGTATGACCTATTAGTCCGACAAGCTGACCGTGGGGTATATCAATATTTATTCCGTCAATTGCGACTTTTTCAAAGGGCGTGCCTGCTGAATACACATGACACAGACAGCTCACTTTAATTTCTGACATTCTCTTATCCTATTTCCTTTGCGATTTCTCGTGCACAGTCACAAACGCTCAAGGCGTTCAAATCAAGGGCAAAGCCTTCCTTATTTAACTGCCACATAAGCTCAGTTGTTGCGGGCACTGCAAGCCCCTCGCCGTGCATAAGCTCAACCTGAGAGAAAACGCTCTCGGGTGTGCCGTCGGCAACAATTACGCCGTTGCTCATTACAACAACTCTGTCGGCATTTATGCACTCTGCCATGTGGTGGGTTATTAGCACTATCGTTATGCCCTTTTCGCGGCAAAGCTTCGTAACCGTGTCGATTACCTCGCGTCTGCCCTTGGGGTCAAGCATCGCTGTGGGCTCATCGAGCACGATAACCTCGGGCTGCATGGCGATAACGCCCGCTATTGCCACGCGCTGCTTCTGTCCGCCCGACAAGAGATGCGGTGCGTGCTGCTTAAACTCGTACATATCAACGGTTTTGAGCGCATTATCCACCCTCTGCCGAATTTCCGCAGGCTCAATGCCGAGGTTTTCGGGTGCAAAGGCGACATCGTCCTCAACGACATTTGCCACTATCTGATTATCGGGATTTTGAAACACCATGCCGACTGTGCGGCGGACATCAAGAAGTCTGTCCTCATCGGCGGTATCTATGCCGTCGATTTTAACCGTGCCCTCGGAGGGGAGCAAAATTGCGTTGAGGTGCTTTGCAAGAGTGGATTTTCCCGAGCCGTTATGCCCCAAAACCGCTACAAAGCTTCCCTTTTCAATATCAAGGCTCACGCCCTTGAGGCTCTCAAAGTCGTCTCCCGGGTAGGTGTAGTGCAGGTTTTCTATTTGTATTACTGAACTCATTTATTTCTCCCATCGGCAGGTTGCTCCGCAGGGCAGAACAAGTCCGCTGTCGGTTACGGGCAGTCCGAGCTCACGGCTGTCGGAATGTCCGCCGAATTTTTTTGTGAATATGCTCTCGGTAACATACGAAAGCACGGAGGCGGATAGCCCCGTTGTGTAGGAATTGATTATTACAAACAGCGGGTCATCGGACAAAACGCCCGCGCACAGCGACACAAACGGCCACAAATTCTGCTCAAGCTTCCAGATTTCGCCTCCGGGGCCTCTGCCGTAGGACGGCGGGTCCATTATAATCGCATCGTATTTTCTGCCGCGGCGGATTTCACGCTCGACAAACTTTGCGCAGTCATCGACTATCCACCTAATAGGTGCTTCACTCAGTCCCGATGCGGCGGCATTTTCCTTTGCCCACGACACCATGCCCTTTGCCGCATCAACATGGCACACGCTCGCGCCCGCCTTTGCGCAGGCGACTGTTGCCGCGCCCGTATAGGCAAAGAGGTTTAATACATTTATCGGGCGTCCTGCCTTACGGATTTTATCCATAGCGAAGTCCCAGTTGCACGCCTGCTCGGGGAAAAGCCCCGTGTGCTTGAAGTTCATGGGCTTTACATTGAAGGTCAGCTCGCCATATTTTATTTTCCAGCTTGCAGGCAACCCGCCCTTATCCCATGAGCCGCCGCCGCTTTCGCTTCTGCGATAGCGTGCATCGCGGCAATTCCAGCGCTCATCGGTGCGCGGAGTTTCCCATATCGCCTGAGGGTCGGGACGCACGAGATAGTAGTTGCCCCATCTTTCGAGCTTCTCGCCCTTTGAGCAGTCAAGCACCTCGAAATCCTGCCATTTATCTGAAAGCCACATTTTGATATACCAATCCTATTATAATGATAATTTGACATAGTATTTTATCATTTATTGCGATATAATGCAACGAAAAAATACCGATATGCAGACACAAGTCTGCATATCGGTGTTATATTTTTATTCAAAGCTGTTCTGCCGCTTATTTCAAAAAGCCTCGCAGAGTTTGCGTCCGCAGACGCAAATAAAATCAAATCCGTTTTCGGAGCGACATGTGCGTGAACGAAAACACTTCTCACGCAGTGAGCGTCGAAATTTCCGCAGGAAATGAGGCGCAGAACGAAGTGCAGACCTTTTCGTGTGCAAAGTCCTTGACTTTGCACACGATTTTAATTGCCCCGTCAAAGACGGGGCAATTATTATTGATTGGATTTATTTTACTTCATCGTCGCAGATGAGTCCGTAGCCGCCGTTTCTGCGGCGATAGACAACCGACACGGCACCGTCCTCGTCCTCGTTTCTGAACACGAAGAACTCATGCTCAAGCAAATTCATCTGCAAAATTGCTTCCTCAGGCGACATGGGCTTGATTGAAAAGCGCTTGCTGCGGACGATTTTGAACTCATCGTCCTCATCCTCCTCAGCAGGCAGATAAGAGGGTTTGACCTCACGCTCCAAGGCACCCTCCCTCAGCCGCTTTTCAAGGCGGGTCTTATTCTTGCGTATCTGCCGTTCAATCGCGGCTACGCCCGAATCGACGGAGGCGTACATGTCGTTTGTAAGCTCGCTTGCCCTGTAATACAGGCCGTTGTTTTCGATGGTTATTTCTGCGAGAAATCTGCCGCGCTCGGTGCTGAAGGTGATATACGCCTTGCTCTCGGTCTTGAAAAAGCGTTCAAGCTTGCCGACCTTGCGTTCAGCATAGGCTCTAAGCTCCTCGGAGGCACCCATCTTCTTTTCGGTAAAAGTGAACTTCATTTGTGTCCGCTCCTTTCTGCTATTGCGGGGATATTAGCTCCCCGCTTAACTAAGTATAGCATTTTATCGTGCAAAAATGAAGAACGATTTGCCGAAATCAAATAAAATTTTTGTTAATACGGCTTTCAGTCAACAATAATTGTGCAGTTCGGCAAAGCCGCCTTAATATTCGATATCTGCTCATCGGTGAGGCCGTTTTTGCTTATATCGAGCTTTTTGAGATTTCTGAGCGAATACAAGGGTGTTACATCTGCAATATTGTTGTCCGAAAGATTGAGCGATTCAAGGGTTTTGAGATTGCTCAGCGGGGATACATTCGTAATAATGTTGCCCGAGAGGTCCATGCTCTTTACGGCGGTGAAGCCCGATGCCGCGGAGACCTCGCTCAATCCGAGCCCCGATGCGTTGACGGTCTCGGCATTTGATGCAAACTGCTTGCCGCCGAGCTCAATGTTTTTCGTAAGCTCCGAATGGGACACCGTACAGCCCGTCAGCTTCTCCTCGAGCTTTGCAACAGCCGCCTCGCTCAAATTGCCGTTGCCCTCAAGATAGAGCTTCTTGAGGCTCTTGAGATTATACAGATTACTGAGGTCGGAGTCGCTTATGCCCGTGTTTTTAAGTCCGAGAATTTTGAGATTGCCGAGCTTTGCAAGACTTGCGGTGCCGTCAAGCTGATTGTCGTTGAGCACAAGCTCCTTAAGATTTTTAAGCTGAGATAGCGAGGTAATGGAGCTTATGCTGTTGCCCGCAAGATTGAGATGCTCAATAGTCGTGAGGCTCATAAGCGGTCTTATATCGCTTATTTTATTGTCCGACAGGTCAACTATCACGAGATTTGGGATGTCGATAAGCGGGCTTATGTCGCTGATATAATTTCCGCTGAGGTCGAGCTCCTCAAGATTTGTGCAGATAGAGAGCTGTGCTATATCCGTAATTCCGCAGTCGGAAAGGTCAAGCTTTGTTGCATCGGAGCTGAAGGTCTTGCTTCCGAGGCTTATTTCAACAACATCGGTGTCCGCCTCGTCGTTGTAAATCAGACAGTTGGGGAGCTTTTCCTTGAGCTCTTTCATTTGACTTGCCTTGACCTCAATGCCGCTTATAGTCAGCATTGTGAGGTTTTCGAGCTTATACAGAGGTGTGAAATCTGTAATCTTATTATCATCCAGATGCAGAGTGCGAAGCTGTGTAAGCTCGGACAGCGGACTGATATCGGTAATCTGATTTTTGCTCAAATCGAGGGATTCGAGCTTGTCAAGTCCTATAAGGAAGCTTAAATCACTTATCTGATTGCCCGAGAGGTTTAGATTTGTGAGCTCCGTGAGCTTAACGAGGTCTGTAAGTCTGCCGCTGTGGATATTCTTGTTCGACAGGTCAAGCACAGTTGTAGTCACCTCGTACTGCACTCCGCAGATAAGCACATACTGACCGCTTTCGTATTTCTCCTTAGCGGTTTTCAGCTTCTCGATACGCTTTTTTATGACATCGCTGTCGGAATTTGAGCTTTCGAGTATGGCGATTGCATTTACATAGTCGTTTTTCGCCTCGTAGCACTGACTCATGAGGATGAGGCACTCATCGGTCTTGTCTATTGCCATTGCCTCACGCAGCTTTTCGAGGGCCTGATCGTACTCGCCGTCGTAATAAAGCAGCTGTGCCTGATTATACGCCTCGTTGTACTCACGCTTTTCAGCGGAGTTTTTGATAAGCAGTACGACTGCGAGGATAATCGCAAGCGCCGCAACTGCCGCCGCACAAATGATTATAGTGCGCTTTTTCTTGCTTAATTTGCGCTCGTCCGCCTTCTCCTCGAGCACTCTGCGTGCATTTTCCGAGGGTGCTCTCGGGTCGGGGCGTGTATATTCAGCCTCATCGTACTCGGGCTCAAGACTGTATCCCTCGGTCTCGCGCAAAATTGCCTCAAGCTCGGGGTCAAGACTGCTTTTATAGAGCTTAACACCGTCTGCGACTGTGCTCTGCTCGGAGGCAAAGCGGATAGCATCCTCAAGCTCATCGCGGTTGACAACGACGGTTTTATCCCCGTCGAATGTAAAATCATTCAGTTTTTCCGTCAGCTTGCTCATTTTGACCTCCGCTTGTCTCGCCTTCGACAGGCTGTTCGTTATTAAGCAGTATATTGTTTATCTCTTCATCTTCCTTTGAAAGCTCTGCCGTCGCGAAATCCCGCTTCTTCATCGCAAAGCATATAAGGAGAAGTGCCGTCATTATACACAGCACCGAAATCTCGGGCAGCCAATCGGAAAGACTCATCGCTTTTTCGTTTGCGAGTATTGTGTTTCTGTCCACTACGAAAATATGGTACAACAGCGGCAGACCGAACAGCGGTACAAGCAGCCATTTTGTGCGGATAACGCCGAACACCGTACCCGTATAGACCATTGCGACTGTCAGATAGAGTATTATACACAAAACAGTATGTAGTATGCTGTCAAAGCCGAAGGATTTTATTATGAAAAACACAACGCCCAACAGCACGGGAATTGCCGTCAGTGAAAACAGCTTTTTCCCGAGGTAAAGAATTATCGCAATAAACAGCAGGTTGCAGGCTATGGGCAGAACTATCTGCGTATAGATAAAGCCCGCCTGCTCATTTGCCCAAAAGCCCCAATAGCCGAGGAGTCTGAACAATATTGAAAGCCCCATAAACAGTGCCGACAGCTTGACAAAAACACTTTGTCTGCTGACAGAGTATCTCAGTTTATCATTTTCCATATCAAAACGCCCAGTTCCCTTTTTCAAAAATCTTTATCTTCTCGCCCGTGTCGGTAATGCCCGTGATTTCAAGGTCCTGCGAGCCGATCATGAAGTCCTCGTGTATCATGGACATATTGATGCCCATTTCGCGGCATTGCTCAAGACTGTACTTATCGTAATCGCGTATGCAGTTTGCAAAGCCGTCGCCCAGTGCGAGATGACAGGCGGCATTCTCGTCAAACAGCGTGTTATAGAACATTATGCCGCTGTTGCGGATAGGGCTGTCATAGGGCACAAGCGCGCACTCGCCGAGCATTGAAGCACCCTCGTCCATCGCGACCATTGTTTTGAGCGCGTCCTCGTTTTTCTCAGCGTGAACCTCGCTCACTCTGCCGTTTTCAAAGCGGATTGAGAAGTTTTCAATCATAACTCCGCGGTAGGACAGCGGTCTTGTGGAATACACAATGCCCTCCGCCTTGCCCTTCATGGGGCTGATGAAAACCTCCTCGCTCGGGATGTTCGGGTTAAACTGAATATCCGTGCCGAGTGTTTTTTCCGCGCCCGCCAAAAACTGCGCCTCGGGGATAAGTCCGACTGTGAAATCGGTGCCGTTTTCCGATTTATAGTGCAGTGAGCGAAGCTTGAGACCGTTTAGGTATTCGCATCGGCGTTTGAGGTCGGCATTATGCTCACGCCATGCCTCAACTGCGTTACCCTCGGCGCGGGAGGTGTATAAAATAGCCTGCCACAGCTTTTCAATCGCCTCATCGGTGCTGACATCGGGGAAAACTCTCTTCGCCCACGCCTTGCCGGGTACTGCGGCTATGCACCACTGATATTTGTTCTCCATTGCGTCGCGTATGGGCTTTATTATCTCCCAACGCATCTGCACTGCCTTGCCCCATTTCTCCTGGTCCATGCCGTCAAGCCCGTTGGGATCCTCGGACTCGAGATATATCATTGCGGGGAGAGTATCCCTGCGGTGGATGAGCTTCTTATGCTCCCACTCGGTAATCTCGCCGAGCTTTTCGAGCTTCTGATACTTCACGTGCAGAAGCTTAAGCGGCTGATGAGTCCACTCAACACGCACCTCGGCGGCACCCGCTTTGTAGCACTCCTCGACAATATATTCAACAAACTGCGGCTGGTCAAGCTCCGCGCAGACGGTGACGGACTGCCCCTGACGGACATTTGCGCCCACTCTGACTATGAGCTCGGCATAGCTTTTCAAAACCTGTGCATCCATTGCAAGACTTCCTAACGATATTTTGGTATTATATTTTACCATAAACACAGTAAAAATACCACATACATATTTAATATTATACCTTTTTCTTTACAAAAAATTATTGAGTTGATATGGCAAATGTAATATAATCGGGACATTACAGAGGTGATACTATGCTTGAAAAGAATAAACTGAGGATTATTTTCCTTGCCGCCGCCGTGCTTTTGCTCATAATCGCCTTTATGGTCGGCGTTATGGACATAATGGACGGAATAAACGATATGCGCGAGGTCAAGGAGGAATACACGGATTTCAAAGCCGTGCTCGATAACCTTGAGGCGAACAACAAAGCACTTGCAGACGGCAAGGCTGAGTATGAAGCCGAAAAGGCGCAATATGACGCCGACACCGAGGATTACGAAAAAGCCCTTGATGACTGCGACAGTGCCGATGCCGAGTATAACGAGGAGGTTTTGAGCTACAATCAAAATCTCATAGCCTACTCAGTCGGCAAGAGCAGTATTTCGTCGGGCGAGAGTGCCTACAATGAGGGCAGGCAAAAGCTCGATGACGGTTGGGCGGCGTACAACAAGGGCAAGACGGCTTATGAGCAGGGTGCCGCCGAGGCTCAGGAAAAGCTCGGTCTTTACGAGCAGGGCAAGGCGGCTTATGAGCAGGGCGTTGAGGAATACGAAACGGGGCTTGCGGGCTACAATCAGCTTATTGCCGCGCTTGACGCTATGGAGGCTAACGGCATGACTCACGAGCAGGCACTGTCGTTTATCTCGGCTCAGGCGGGCATGGAGATCACCGATGAGTTTATTGCTCAGTCGAAGGCACAGCTTGACGATGCAAAAGCTCAGCTTGATGATGCAAAGGCTCAGCTTGACGCCGCAGAGAAGGCTCTGCCCGGGGCAAAGGAGCAGTTGAGCTCCGCAAAGGCACAGCTTGATGCCTCGTACAAACAGCTTCAAGCCGCGGAGACGGAAATGACTGCGGCAAAGAAATCCTTAGACGACGGAAAAAATCAGGTCAATTCAATCGGCAGTAATATAGACAGCGACAAGCAGGAGCTTGACAGCAAAGCAAAGGAAATAGAAAAAAGCCGCGCCGAGCTCGAGGCGACTAAAGAAACGCTCGATGCAAAAAAGGATGAGCTGAGAGCTTATGAGGATGTGCAGGAGCTTGTTCAGCGCGGCAGAGATAAGCTCGTTGACAAGGGCTTCGGCACCGAAGACGACAGCACGCAGGCACTTCTCGATGCCTCAGCCGTGCATGAAGCTGAGCTTCGCGGGCAGTACCTTAGAACCATAATTTCCTTCATTTTGACCTACGCAGGTCATATTCTCGCAATCGCAGGTGCCGTTGCGGCGCTTGTGACTTTGAAAAACGGCAAGCTTCCCAAGGCGAAAAAGCTCGCTGTTATCTGCGCCGTGCTCGGCGTTGTGAGCATTGTTTCTTCAATCGTGCTCGGCAAGGTTGATTCCCTCGCCTTTGCCGCCGCGGTATTCACCCTTGCGGGTGTCGGGCTCACCGACGAGGCCGCCGAAGCTTGATATAACAAAAATCCACTGTGAGAACGCTCTCACAGTGGATTTTTTGCGCGTAAAAAACCGCCCACGGCAAGCCGTGGGCGGTAACAGCCTCAGAACATCACGTGCTGTTCTCTAACCGGAGCAGAATCTGAATATTCGCTCCAACGGTCAAGGGCTGTAAGGTTTTAATTACTCCTGAACGGTGGCTGCGTCTGCTGCGAGCTTTGCAACCATTTCCTTCAGTGCTGCGTTTTCTGCTTCAAGGTCTGCAACCTTCTCCTCAGCCTCGGGAGCCTCTGCAACTGCTGCAGCTGCGCCTGCTACTGCTGCCTCGTTTGCCTCTGCTGCACATGCTGCCTCAGCCTTCTTAGCTGCCTTGCGTGCTGCGGATGCAACGATGGTGAAGATAACAGCAACTACTGCCAGAACGATCATTGCAGCAAGCTGCAGGTCGCCTGAGTAGGTGTATTCCTTAACGCCGTCAACAACTTCTCTGGTCTGGTATGCGAAATCGGTGTAGCCGGTGAATACGCCGACAACGTTTGCTGCAACTGCGAGGATTGCGCAGATGAGGCCTGCAACGTAGCCGTTCTTCTTCTGGCCGTTGATTGCGCTTACGAGGCCGACAATGCCGCCGATGATGCCGAAGATGCAAGCAATTGCGATCATAGCATAGGTAGCAATACGGGGATAGAGCTCGCCCTTGGTGTCAACACCGGAGAGCTCGAGGTAATGCTCAGCCTCGTCGAGGAGCTTGGAGCAGCTCTCAAGGTCAACAAACTGGCAGCCGCGCTCAACCTTAACGTCGCCGTTTTCGTCGAGAACCCAAATGCTGAAGTCGTCACCGAGGAGCTCTGCAAGACCGGGAACTACCTTCTTGCCGCTGCGAGTAGTAACCTCTGCCATCTCTTCGAGGAACTGTTCCATACCTGCTGCGAGCTGTGCCTGGCCGTCTTCATATACGGAGAGCTGTGCGTCGCCGTCTGCGAGCTGTGCTGCGCCGTCTGCAAGCTGAGCCTCGCCGTCTGCGAGCTGGCCCTCTGCGTCCTTAAGCTGCTTCTCGCCGTCTGCGAGCTGCTTCTCAGCTGCGATGAGCTGTGCAAGGCCGTCTTCGTACTGCTTGAGCTGTGCAAGACCGTCGTAGTACATATCGACGATGTTGCCGCAGATGGAGGTATCTTCGGGGTTGGACTCAAGGAGATCACCGATATCCATGCCAACGAGGTCGCTGATTGCAGCAACTGCTGCGGAGTCTGCTGCGAGCTTAAGAGCATTTGCTCTGAGTGTGCCGAGAGCCTTGTCGGCGTCATTACCGATTATGCTCTTGTTGGTATCGCGAACATTCTGAGTTGCGTTGTCAATTGCCTCGATGTAAGGCATGTACTGCTCGAGAGTTGCGATCTTCTCTTTGCCTTCGTTGTATGCCTGGGTGTTTGCGTCAAGCAGAGCCTTGCCTTCGTTGTACTGCTTGTAGCCGTCTGCGAGCTTCTGCTTGCCGGCCTCGTACTGCTTGTAGCCGTCTGCGAGCTGCTGCTTGCCATCGTAGTAGGCGCTCAGGCCTGCTTCGTAGGTGCTTACGCCTTCAAGGTAAACGTCCTCATTTTCCATGAGCTGCTTGATGCCATCGCGTGCTGTTGCGATGCCTTCTTCTGCGGTTGCCAGGTCTTCTTCCTTGTATGTCTTGATGTTCATGATGTCCTTAACACCTGCTACGCAAGCGAAAAGACCGAACAGACATGCAAGCACTAAGCAAACGCTGCAAATCATAAGTAATACTCTTTTCATTGTTGTCCTCCCTTAAATTTTTTGTATAAAAATATTACTTAAAAAAACACCTTTGTTTTTTCTTTGTCAGTTTAACATACGGTGACAAAATAGTAAAGAAAAAATTACATATTTTTTATGATATTTTCAAAAAAATTGTCTATTTATTTATATCAAGGACATATTTATGTGTCTTTCACCGCGTCTGTTAACATATTATACATAATTCAGACCGAATATCGTGAACAAAGTGTGAACATTGGCTCAACTTCGTTAAAAAATTTGCGATTTTTCATGTCAGCTCGGTGCCGGGGTAGTAGTGCGAAAGGATTTCCCTGTAATCAGAGCCGTTTTTTGCCATTTCGTTTGCACCGTACTGACTCATTCCTACGCCGTGTCCATACCCCGTGACGGTAAATGTAAACTTTCCGTCTGCGTGCGAAATTTCAAATGCCGTCGAGCGAAGGGTGAAAAGCTCGCGGAGCTCAGTGCCCGAAAGCTTTACGCCGCCGATTATTATGCTTCTCACCCTGCCCGAGTCGCTTCTCGTTATTTTGCCTATCCACTCGTCGGCATCGCCCGTCATATCCGCCTCTGGCTTGAGGTACAGCACCGTATCGCGAAAATCTATGTCGGCGAGAGTAAGTGTGCTTATGTAGTTGGGCACTGTGTCGGCGGTCTCGGGCGTGCTGACGCTCACGAGATACGGCACATCGCTCCAAACCTCGCCGCTTGACTCGGTTGTGCCGTCGGACGATGAGTGGAATGCCGTCAGTGCCGCCTTGCCCTCATAGCTCAGATACTGTCCGTCAGTTGCCTCCACCGCGTTTTTAATTTTAATAATGTAGGCATCGTAGCTGTCGCCCCATTTTTTGCGAAGCTCGCTTAAACCTATATACGCCTGACAGCAGTCAAAGTCCGTGCAGATATCCGCGTTTTCGTGCTTTGGATTATCAAGGGCGCGTTCAAGATAGCTTCTTGCCGCGACAGCCTGCGCCTTCAGCGCCTCATCCTCAAACGACACGGGCATTTCCGCCGCAACGACACCGACGAGATAATCGTAAACCGTCATTTTAACACTGCTGTCACCGTCAAGCACGGTGATTGTCCGATTTTTGTCCGAGTCAAGGGCTGTGGGCTTTTGCGTTTGCTCATCGGCATGAGTTTCGGGCGTGCGGCAGGTCAGCATAACCGTGCACAGCGTAACAAGCGTCAAAACGAGTGACGACAGCAGCAGCTTTTTCATCATAGGCAATCCTTTCGATATTTTCGGTTGACTGTTAGGTAAAACAAGTATAAAATCGTTTTTGATAAAAACTATTCTGATTGGACTGGTATTATGCAAAAAAACATTATGCGTAAGGACGCTTTTACTATATTGTGCTACGTGTGCGCGGCAGGCGCATTCTCGGCATTTTTCCGCTGGCTTCAAAATCAGTCGGCAATAGATCCCGAAACGAAAACTCTCAGCCCGAGTATGTTCAATGTTTTGGTGCCGCTTGCAATAATCGGCGCCTGCATTATCTTCTATTCTCTTTTCAAAAAGCTGAAGCTCAAAATCGGCGCATTCCCCGCGGACGATTACTCAATCTATAACGGCAAGAGCATTTTCTACCCTATCTCCTACTATATAATAGGCGGTATCACCGTTTTAGGCGGTCTTATCACCTTTGTTGCCGCTGCTGACGATTTTTACTGCTCTCTTTACAGAGCTATCGCCTTCTTCGCGATTTTGTTCGGCGCCTCCTTCCCGCTTGTCTGCTCATGCAGCCGCAGACGCTATGCGCCGACTATAATGTGCGTTCTCACCACCCTGCCTATTCTGATGTACTGCCTCTGGCTTGTTGCAAGCTACAAGATAAATTCCTCGGAGCCGACTATATTTGCCTTTGCTGTTGAGATACTGGCGCTTTGCCTTGCTATCGTGGCGTTTTACTATCTTGCGGGCTTTGCCTACGGCAAGGCATCGCCCGACCAGGCGGTGTTTGTTTCACTCGTCGCCGCGTTTATGTGCATCACCACCCTCGCAGACAGCCGCTATTTCGGTCTCCAGCTCATAATCGCAGGCACGGCAGGTGTTCTGCTTATGTCTGTGTGCATGATAATATTGAATGTAAAAGCTCCCGAGGAGCTTGAGCAGGACGCGCCCGAGGAGACTCCCGAGCCCGTTGAGGAAGAGGAGCCCGAGGAGGAAATTAAGACCGAGCTCGTCATAAAATCCGGCAAAGCAGAGGTCTCGCCCGAGCCCACAATTCAGGCTCCCGACTACAAGACAAAGACCGATGATGCCGTTGATGAAATTCTCAAGGAATACAAAAAATCATCATTAGAATGAGCAAAACGAATAATTGACCAAAAAAGCCGAAAAACCTGTCAGTCTTTCGGCTTTTTAATATTTTGCTTTCCGTTTTTTGAATGTTAATCTATTGACAATTATTTTTGCAACAGTATAATAGCATTGTTTCAAAATGCACATAAGAAAATAAGCAGGAGGATGTTTATTGCTATGAGAGGTATGGAAACGGGCAAAACCGAAATCCGTCATCGCGTATTTACCGAGATTGCAAAGCTCGCCTATGAGGGCGGAAACTATGCCGAATCTCTTGAAAGACTTACCTATAAAATCCGCCCGGGTGACCCCGATGATGCGGGCAGCTATAAGGGCAGTGTGCTCTATGAAAGAGCCGTTATCGGCGAGCGTCTGCGTCTTGCAATGGGACTTCCCGTCCGCAAGCTGGGCGAGTACGATAATATAAGAGACGGCGTTGAGGAATCGGTCATTGCCGAGAAGTACTATGAGCCGCCCCTCGTAAATGTCATAAAGTTTGCCTGCAACAAGTGCCCCGAGGACCTCGTTGTTGTCACGAATCGCTGCCAGGGCTGTCTTGAAAAGCCCTGCATGACCGTCTGCCCGAGAGGCGCAATCTCCCGCGTAAATGGTCAGGCATACGTTGACCCCGACAAGTGCATCCGCTGCGGCAAGTGCATCAACGCCTGCTCGTTCAATGCAATAATCCGTCAGCAGCGTCCCTGCAAGAAGGCTTGCGGCGTCAATGCCATCTCCTCCGACGACCACGGCAGAGCAAATATCGACTACGCAAAATGCACCTCCTGCGGTCAGTGCCTTGTCGCCTGCCCCTTCGGCGCAATTTCCGATAAGAGCCAGATTTTCCAGACCATTATGGCAATCAAGAGCGAGACTCCCGTATATGTCGTCCTCGCACCCGCATTTGTCGGTCAGTTCGGACCCGATGCAGTGCCCGCAAAGATGAAGGCGGCATTCAAGCGCCTCGGCTTTGAGGCTGTTTACGAGGCGGCTATCGGCGCAGACCTCTGCGTTATCGAAGAAGCCGCGGACTTCCTCGAGGAGGTTCCCGCAAAGCATAAGTTTATGGTCACCTCCTGCTGTCCGAGCTGGAGCGACCTTGTCCGCAAGACCTTCCCCGAGCTTGCCGAGAATATTTCCGTTGCAATGACTCCCATGGTGCTCACTGCACGCATGGTCAAGAGAATGCACCCCGGCTGTAAGGTCGCATTCGTAGGTCCCTGCGACGCAAAGAAGCTCGAGGCAAGCCGCAGAAGCGTCAGAAGCGACGTCGATTTCGTCCTCACCTTCGAGGAGGTACTCGGTATGTTCGCCGCGAAGGGCGTTGACAAGGAGTGCATCCCCATGGACGAGGCTGTTGAGCTCAAGCAGTCGGGCGCCGACGCAAGAATGTTCGCAGTATCGGGCGGCGTTGCGCAGGCAGTCGTCAATGCAATCAAGTCCATGGACCCCGACCGCGAGGTTAAGGTTGCAAAGGCAACGGGTCTTGACGAGTGCAAGAAGCTCCTTATGATGGCAAAGGCAGGCCGTTACGACGGTTATCTGCTTGAGGGCATGGCTTGCCCCGGCGGCTGTATCGCAGGTGCGGGCACTCTCCAGCCCATTGAAAAGTCCCTTAAAAATGTCGCTGAGTTCTCAAAGTGCGCCGAATACTCCTGCGCATACGAGACTGCTTACCGCGAATATCTGCCTCTCATTGAGGAAAAGGAATAAGAACTCAGTATATCCCCCGATTTTGAATAAAATCGGGGGATATTTTTGCCCTCATCACTATGGATTTTTGCAAAAGCATGGTGTATAATTTAGAAAAAAGTCGCCTCAGAGGGTTGTTTCATGGATAAGCAGAGAGTTAATGTTTTTCTGGCACTCGTGCTGGTGCTTCTGATTGTCGCCGCAGTTATGGCATGGACGACGGGCAGCAGCATCATGAAAGCCGCGTCGCACGCGGGAGATAACGCTACATCATACGAAAGTTCCTCGCAAAAGGACAAAAAAAAGACCGACGATGATGAGGGGCGCGTGCTTGACCTGTCGGGCAGTATCAGCTCACAGAATTCCGACGACCTCAAGCTCCGCGTTGACTGGCACGTCACCTCCGTCAGCGACAGCGAGATAAGCATTGAAACCGAGGTTTACCTCTGCTCGTACGAAATAAGCACAGCCGCGCACAACGGCACACTGCGAATTTGCGGCAAGGAATACAGCTTTGTAAGTCAGGCAATCGAGTGCTCAAACGGCACGGGCGTGCAGGAAACCCTGCTTTACAGCAGTACCGTCACCGTAGCGGCGGATGTGGGTGAGACCGTCGCCGTGCCTATCTCCGCAACATGGAACTACAACGGAAGCTACGGCGGCAGACAGATTGACCGTATCACAGCAGAAAAAACCGTAACCATTCAGGGCTGAGCCCCAAAGCGTCAAAAAACATTTTGAAAATGCTTGACTTTGCATTGAAAAAATGTATAATAATATAGCTTGTCATTATGGACAAGTATCCTTGCTTCCGCTAAAACGGAGGCCAAATGACCAGAAGGAGGTGCAAACCATGGCAAAAATCAGCGAAAAGTACGAAGTAATGTACATCATCAACCCCAACTTCACCGAGGAGCAGACTGCTGCTATCGTCGAGAAGTTCAAGGCACTCGTTGAGGCAAATGGTACCCTGGATGAACTGGAGGAGATGGGTAAGCGCAAGCTCGCTTACGAAATCAACTAC
>DCHB01000049.1:404-544 GCA_002314685.1 Clostridiales bacterium UBA1763 | reverse complement strand
ATCACCCTGCGTGCAGAGTAAGGAGGCGTACAGTGCTTAATCACATCACGATTATGGGTCGCCTGACTCGTGACCCCGAGCTCAAGTATACCCAGTCCCAGACTCCTGTAACAAGCTTCACCCTCGCTGTTGACCGCGAT
>DCHB01000049.1:0-318 GCA_002314685.1 Clostridiales bacterium UBA1763 | reverse complement strand
TGGCGTCAGACAGCCGAATTTGTCAGCAAGTATTTTGCAAAGGGCAGCATGGCAGTTGTTTCAGGCCGCCTGCAGATACGCGACTGGACCGACCGTGACGGCGGCAAGCGCCGTTCTGCCGAGGTCGTTGTTGACAATATGTATTTCGGCGACAGCAAGCGCCGCGAAGGCGGCGAAATGCGCAGTGAAGCCCGTCCCGCCTACACAAGCTACGAGAGCGTCACCCCCAGCATGGGTGCTTCCGCATTCTCTGAGCTCGGCGACGATGACGGCGAGCTGCCGTTCTAATAATTATAATAGGAGGATACAGCTTTGGCT
>DCHB01000056.1 GCA_002314685.1 Clostridiales bacterium UBA1763 | reverse complement strand
GAAGGGTCTTGCAAAGAAGTAATTCCTAAGCCGAATTCCGATTATTGAAAGGAGCATATATTATATGTGCAAAGTTTGCAATATCTGCAAAAAGACTGTTAAGCTGTCCGCAACAGTAGTCGGCGTTCTGTTCGTTGTTTATTTCTGGAACCTCGATCAGAAGGTCCTTGGCTGGGCATATAAGCAGGTTAACGCAATGTTTGACAGAAAGCCTGCCAACATTAGCTTCTAATTTTCAAAAAAGCAAGAGTGCCGAAAGGCACTCTTGCAATAAAGAAAAGCAAAAGGACCGTCTGACGACGGTCCTTTTTGTTATATACTCAGAGTTTTTTCCACTTTGCTCCGTTGGGAATATCGGTAACCTCGATGCCCGCGGCCTTAAGCTCATCGCGAATTGCATCAGCCTCGGCAAAATTCTTCGCCTTCTTAGCGGCGGCACGTGCCTTGAGCTTAGCCTCAATTTCTGCGTTCTCTTCGCCCGATTCGGAAATTACAGTGAACTCAGCATTTGATGCAACAGCGGTCTTTTTAAGCTCCTCGCGCTTTTCATCTGCCTTTTTGATAAGGTCAAGGCTCAACACGCGGTCAAAATCAGCGATAACGGCAAGCTTGGTGTCGTCATTAGTCTTGTACTTAAGTGCATCATACAGCGCTGTAACAGCGAGCGAGGTGTTGAGGTCATTATCGAGTGCGGCAATAAACTTATCCTTAAGTGCCTTGAAAGCATCCTCGTCAATAGCTTCACCCGTTGCCTTAAGACCTGCAATGCGAGATATGAGCTTGTTGTAGGTCACCTGTGCATTGTCAAGGTTTTCCCATGAAAATACGAGGGACTTGCGATAATGGCTCTGCAGGCAGAACAGACGGTAGGCGAGGGGAGAATAGCCCTTCTCTTCAAGGAGACTTACAGTGAGGAACTCGCCCTTAGACTTGCTCATCTTGCCGCTGTTAGTATTAAGATGATGTACGTGCATCCAGTAGTTGCACCATTTGTGACCGAGATAGGACTCTGACTGAGCGATCTCGTTTGTGTGGTGGGGGAAGGCATTGTCGATACCGCCGCAGTGAATGTCGAGGTCTTCGCCGAGGTGCTTCATAGATATGCCCGAGCATTCAATGTGCCAGCCGGGATAGCCGACACCCCAGGGAGAATCCCATTTAAGCGCTTGATCCTCAAACTTTGACTTGGTAAACCACAGCACAAAGTCGTTCTTATTGCGCTTGTTTGTGTCCTCTTCAACGCCCTCACGCACGCCGACAGCGAGGTCATCCTCGTTAAAGTCGTTGAAAATGTAGTACTTTTCAAGCTTAGAGGAGTCAAAATAGACATTACCGCCAGCAAAATAGGCGTAACCCGTGTCCATAAGCTTTGTTATTATCGTAATGTACTCGTCAATGCAGTTTGTAGCAGGCTCTACGACATCGGGAGTCTTGATGTTAAGCTTACTGCAGTCGGAGAAGAATGCGTCAGTGTAGAAGCGGGCAATATCCATAACGGACTTATTCTCTCTTTTTGCACCCTTGAGCATCTTATCCTCGCCCTCGTCGGCATCACTTGTAAGATGACCGACGTCGGTGATATTCATAACACGCTTAACATTATAGCCCACATAGCGCAGGTGCTTTTCAAGCACGTCCTCCATAATGTAAGAGCGAAGATTACCTATATGTGCAAAATGATATACGGTAGGACCGCAGGTATACATTTTAACAATATCGGGATTATTGGGGACAAAGTCCTCTCTTGTTCTTGATGCGGAGTTATATAGCTTCATATTTGGTCTCCTTGTGTAATATGTTCAAGTGCAGTTTTTGAAAACGGCAATATTTTTTACAAAGTATTCGGTACCTGAATAGAGTGTGGTAATCACAATCAATGCGGAGCAAATCTGCGGCAAAACGGATTTGAACGGCACCCACGGCTCGGAAATAACGATGAGCACACCGAGGGCAACCATTGTGACAAAGGTCTTGATTTTTCCTGCCCATGCCGCGGCGATAACTCTGCCTTGCTCAACGGCAAGCATTCTGAGTCCTGAGACGGCAAATTCACGGAACAATACGACAGCGACAACCCAGCTTGGCATGGTGTTGTTTTCAACGAAAATACACATCGCCGAAAGAACGAGCATTTTATCAGCAAGCGGGTCAATGAATTTGCCGAAATTTGTGACTTGATTATAGCTTCTTGCAATTTTACCGTCCACAAAATCACTAAGACAAGCGATAATATATACCGCTAAAGCGAAGTAAACATAGTGGAAATACATCAAAATCATAAAAACGGGAATAAGAGCAATTCTGAAAATGGTAATCTTATTCGCTGTAGTGTTCATGCTCAGACCTCCTCGCCGATAAGGTTTCCTTCCTCGGATACGGCAGTAATGCAGACATTCACAATTTGTCCCTCTCCGCCGTCTCCATCAAAAAATACAAGACCGTCAATGTCGGGGGAGTCATAACAGCTTCTACCGACCCACAGTTTAAGCTCTTCATCATAATCAAGACAGATTACAGCGAGCGTTTTTCCGACTAAGGATGCGGAAAACTCGTCCATAATTCCCGCTTGAATATCCATAATGAGGTCTGCTCTGCGCTGAGCCTCCTCAAAATCCACGTGCTCCATCCCTGCGGCGGGAGTGCCCTCCTCGGGAGAAAACGCGAATACGCCTGCTCGCTCAATTTTAGCTTCCTTGAGGAAATCACAAAGCTGTTCAAACTCAGCCTCTCCCTCACCGGGAAGCCCTGCAATCAGACTTGTGCGTAAAACAACACCGTCAATTCGCTCACGAAGCTTCTTAAACAGCTCGCGTATTTCGTCGCCCGTTCCGCGTCTGTTCATAGCCTTGAGAATGTCGTTATTTATATGCTGAATGGGAATATCGAGATATTTAACAATCTTATCGTTATTTGCAATCTCGTCTATTAGCTCGTCGTCAAACTGGTCGGGGTAGAGGTAATGCAGTCTTATCCATTCAATACCCTCAATTTCGGCAAGCCTTCTGCACAGCTCGGCAAGTGAACGCTTGCCGTATATATCCGTTCCGTAGCGGGTAATATCCTGCGCAATGACTAATATCTCTTTTATTCCGTGTGCGGCGAGGTCCTTTGCCTCTTCGAGGATATTTTCCATAGTCCTCGAACGGTATCTGCCGCGGATATATGGTATAGCACAGAAGGCACAGAAGTTATTACAGCCCTCGGCTATACGCAGATACGCCCACGCAGGACCTGTGCTGACAACTCGGGGGATTTCATCTACGGGTGCATTCTGACTTCCGAAAAGAGAAACGGTCTGACCGTCAAATGCAGTATCAACAGCTTCTACAATATCCTTAAAGCTTCCAACGCCCAAAACGGCGTCAATTTCGGGAAGCTCCTGCATAATTGAGTCCTTGTAGCGTTCAGTAAGACAGCCCGTTACAATGATTTTACCGAGTCTGCCTTGTGATTTCAGCTCAGCCATTTCGAGTATAGTATCAATGGCCTCGCTTTTTGCCGCGTCTATAAAGCCGCAGGTGTTAATAACAACTGCGTCAGCTCCGTCGGGGTCGGGCGTCAGAGCATAGCCTGCCTCACTGAGCAGATACAGCATTTGCTCGCTGTTGACTAAATTCTTAGCACAGCCGAGTGAAATAAGAGATACAGTCCTGTTCATCAATAGTCCTCTTGCGAGTTAAAGTCATTTAGTGCGTGTTTAATTTGTTCCCATGTATAACCGCGGCGAAACAGCGCGTCGCTGATTTTTTTAATCTGCGCTCTGTCATTAGGGTCTGTAAGCCTTGCACGGATAAATCTTTCAAGCCTATCATCCTGCTCGGGCATCTCCTCAAGAGCATCATCCCAAAGCTCACGGTCTAAGCCGTGACGCTTTAGCTCCTGCTTAATGCGTGTAATACCGTAGCCCTTCGCGGCATAGTGTCTTACAACGGAAGCGGCGTATGATACATCGTTAATAAGTCCCATTTCACAAAGCCAGTCAGCGCAGTATTCTGCGATATCGGCGGATTCGCCCTTTTCAATCAGCTTGTTATACATCTCTTTGCGGGACATGGGACGGGTGTTGATTATTCTGAGCGCCCTTGATTTTGCAAGGGATAGGGTAGAGGCAGACACAAGCTCCTCGTATTCCTCTCCGCTTAGCTCACTGCCCGTATGCAAAAATCTCTCGGTAATAACGGCAAGCGAGGTTTTAAGCTGACTTGCATCGTCAAAAGTAATTACAAAGCGCTCGGGAGATGTCTGCTTAAGCTCAATTATTTTCACAAAAATCAGCCTTCAAAATCGTCAGCGGAAATATCAACTGCTCTGCCTGCCGCCTGCGCCGCCTTGCGTGCCTGCGGAGACATGAGCTTGTATGCGTTATCGCGTATCTGCTGCTCGAGATTATCGCAGACATCGGGGTTTTCGAGCAGGTATGCCTTAACATTATCACGACCCTGAATACGCTGGTCGTTAACGGTAAACCATGCACCTGCCTTGTCTATAAGCTCAAGCTTTACGCCGAGGTCAACAATTTCGCCGACCTTGGAAATGCCTTCGCCATAGACAATATCAAACTCGGCCTCTTTGAACGGAGGAGCGCACTTATTCTTAATTACCTTAGCTCTTGTGCGGTTGCCGACCATTTCATTGCCGACCTTAAGAGTCTCAATTCTGCGAACATCAACTCTGACAGATGCGTAATATTTAAGCGCAAGACCGCCGGGAGTAGTCTCGGGATTGCCGTACATAACACCAATCTTCTGACGAAGCTGGTTGATAAAAATAACAGTACAGCCGTTTTTGGAGATACAGCCTGCAAGACGGCGCATAGCCTGAGACATCAGTCTCGCAAGAGCACCGACAACAGAATCGCCCATCTCGCCCTCAAGCTCGATGCGGGGGATAAGTGCGGCAACAGAGTCAACAACAACAACGTCAACAGCGCTTGACCTTACGAGGCTTTCGCATATATCGAGAGCCTGCTCGCCCGTGTCGGGCTGAGAAATGAGCAGACTGTCAATATCAACGCCGAGTGCGCGGGCGTATGCGGGCTCGAGAGCGTGCTCTACATCGATGTAAGCCGCCTCACCGCCTGCCTTCTGTGCAGAGGCGACAACGTGCAGAGCGAGCGTAGTTTTACCCGAAGCCTCGGGTCCGTAAATCTCAACAATTCTGCCCTTGGGCACACCGCCGATGCCGAGTGCAAGGTCGAGGGATAAAGAGCCCGTTGAAAGAGCCTCGACATTTACGGGAATATCGTCACCGAGACGCATAATTGCGCCCTTGCCGTAATTCTTTTCAATCTGTGCAATGCAGGTTTCAAGTGCTTTTTTCTTGTCACTTGCCTGAGCGTGGGTGGATATGGGAACCTTTTTCTTTTCAGCCATTTAATTTCACCTCATATATTTATCATAATTCATTTTTCCACTGACCGATAACAACACGCTCAACACCGAGGGTGTCGGGTACGGTTGTTGTAGATACATAACCTGCGTTTATAAGCATTTGCCTTACAGCATCTGCCTGACCTTCGCCGACTTCAAACATCATAAAGCCATTGGGACGTAGGGTGATAGTCCAGTATTTAATAATTGCGCGATAAAAATCGAGTCCGTCCTCACCGCCGTCAAGTGCGCCGAGTGGCTCAAAATCTCTGACAGAGCTATCAAGAGTGAATATCTCATGCGTTGCAATATACGGAGGATTTGACGCTATTACATCAAACCTGCCTATACTCATAGGCGGCCATGTTGTGGCATCCGCCTGCATGGTGATAATTCTTGACGCGAGTTTATTGTCCTTTATGTTTTTGCGGGTAATTTCAAGTGCGGCAGTGCTGACATCAACCGCGACAACTCTTGACGCAGGCAATTCAGACGCAACAGCACAGGCGATACAGCCGCTACCACAGCACAAATCCAAAACTCTGCCCTTCATTCCGAAATGCTTGACTGCTTTAATAACGGAGGAAACAAGCACCTCGGTATCCATACGGGGGATGAGTACATCGGGAGTGACTGCAATGGGCAGTCCGAAAAACTCCCATTGACCGCAAATATATGCAAGAGGCTCGCCGCTGAGTCTTCGATTGAGCATTGAAACTGCCTTCTGTTCAATCTCATCCGAGGTATAGAGGTAAAAATCCCTCAATAGCTGCTCGGGAGTCTTGTCCGAAGCGGCGGCAAGCAAAAGTCTCGATTCAAGGGAATAGGCCTCAACGCCGTATTCCTTCAGCTTGTTTCTGATAACAAAATATATGTCGTTATATGTTTTCGGCATTATAGCTTATCCTTTGAGGCTTACCATTTGTCACTGCCGACCTCTTCGGGAATGACAAATTTAAGTGCTCTTATAGCACATTCTATCATATCGTCGTCAGGCTCATTTGTGGTAATAAGCTGAAGCTTTTTACCCGGCCATGACAAAACGGAGGAGAGAGCATTGTCGTGCCGTCCGACCCAACGGTTAATTTCATAGCTCACACCGACAACAATAGGCAAAACAAGAAGCTTGACACCGACTCTTGCCCAGACATTAGTGACCTTGATAAACGAACCGACAATGATACTGATAATAATAACAACGAACAAAAAGCTTGTACCGCAGCGGGGATGCAGTCTGCCCTGAGGACGGACATTTTCGACCGTAAGCTCCAAGCCCTTTTCGTAACAAAAGATTGTTTTATGCTCTGCGCCGTGATAAGAAAACATACGCTTCATATCCTTCATCTTTGAGCACAAAATCAGATAAACAAAGAAAATAACAAGCTTGAGGATACCTTCAAGCAGAGTTCTCAAATAAAAGCTTGCTTTAACGGCAGGGAACAGCCCGACAATAAAAGTGGGCAAAAACAGGAATAAAAGCAGGGAAAGACCGATGCCGAGAACAACGGCAAGACCTATAATGAGCTTTTGCGCGGTCTCATCGGAGAAGTGCTCCTCAATCCAAAGGTCGAGCTTATCGGGCTCCTCCTGCATATCCTCGGGAAGCTGTTCAGCGGAGAAGGTGAGTGCCTTAACACCGTTGACCATAGAGGATATAAAGCCTGCCACACCCCTTATGAGAGGCCACGCAAGCACGGGGCAGATTTCCTTTAAGGGCTTGACATCTTCAATTTTATCTACAAATCCGTCCTCGGTTTTGCAAACGATTGCTCTTTTCTTGGGACCGAGCATCATGATGCCCTCAATTAGAGCCTGACCGCCTATTGAGGTTTTGAAGCCGCAGGATTTATTTTCTGTTTCTTTTGACATAATTGCCTCAGTTTTCTGATAAT
This sequence comes from Clostridiales bacterium UBA1763, assembly GCA_002314685.1. GTDB lineage: Bacteria > Bacillota > Clostridia > Oscillospirales > Oscillospiraceae > F23-B02. The sequence continues at coordinate 11,498 of DCHB01000056.1, read as the reverse complement.
GGAAGTTTGATTTCGGCAAGACAACCGCCGCCCTCGGCATTTGATATCGTAAAAATACCGCCGTGACGGGTGACAATTTCATTGCAGACAGCAAGACCTATGCCACTGCCGCGGTTTTTAGAGCTGCCCTTATAAAACTTGTTCATAACATAGGGAAGCTCGTTTACGGGAATACCGGGACCGTAATCACGGATGCCGATAACAACATAGTCTGACTCAAGCGTAAGTGTAGCATCGACTATTTTACCCTCACCGCCATGCTTAGCGGCATTGTCAAGCAGGTTGAGGAATACCTGCTTAAGTCTTTCAGGGTCTCCCGAAATAAGCGGAATGTCATATTCGGGCGCGGTATATCTGACATCAATACCCGCCTCACGCATAAGATTACCGTAGGTAAACAGAGAGTCCTCAAGCTCAGCGGCAATATCCACAAGCTCAATACGTAGGTTAAATCTGCCGTCCTGAATTCTTGTGAACTCAAGAAGGTCAGTAACCATACCCGTCAGACGCTCGGATTCCTTCTGAATAATCTTAACACCGCGCAGTGAATCACCCGTAATCGCAGGGTCATACTGCAAGGTCTCGCTCCAGCCCATAATAGCGGTCAGAGGAGTCCTCAGCTCATGCGATATCTGAGAAATAAACTCGGTTGTCGTCTTATCCGAAAGGGCAATCTTTATTGACATTAAGTTAATCTCATCGGTAAGCTGACCGAGCTCATTGTCTGCCTGCTTAGGCACCTGAGCACCGTAGCTGCCCGACGCAATTCTTTTTGTTGAGTCGGTTAACGACTGAATGGGGCTTGAAATATAGTGTTCAAACCACACATTGACAACAACAATGTAAGCCCCTACTGCGCAGGCAAGAATGAGGCAGGGCAGAACAAAGCCGTTTGCCGCCAAAGCAATCAAGCAGGCAATAAGAACTATTGCAGCAATACTTGTAACTAAAAGCTGCAGCTTAAGATTTTTGAAAAACATTACACACTTCCAAAGGAAAAGTTAATCAGTAACCCCACTTATAGCCAAAGCCCCAAACGGTGGTAAGGTATTCGGGATCAGTCGGGTCAGATTCGATTTTAATACGCAGACGGCGAATATTGACGTCAACGGTCTTGAGCTCGCCCGAGAAGTTCTCGCCCCATACTGCCTTGAGAATATCGTCACGGGACATAGCCTTGCCGGGATTCTCCATAAACAGCTTCATGAGCTGATATTCAATCTGAGTGAGCTTAAGTCTCTTGCAATCCTTTTCAAGAGTGCGGTTTCTGGTGTTAAGAACAAAGGGACCGCTTGTAATCTCAAAGCTGTTCTTCTCAGCATCGTCACCGAGTCTGCGCACGAGTGCGTCAATTCTCGCAGTGAGCTCAGCGGGGGAGAAGGGCTTTGTGACATAGTCGTCGGCACCAGTCATAAGACCTGTTACCTTGTCTATCTCCTGATTTTTTGCAGTGAGCATGATAATGCCGATTTTTGAGCCCGATGCACGAATGCGGCGGCAAACCTCAAAACCGTCAATTCCGCCCTCAAGCATAACGTCGAGAAGGGCGAGGCAAATATCGGGATTTTCCTCAAGCTGATTGAGTGCCTGCATACCGGTCTCGGCTTCAATGGGCTGATATCCGCTGCGACGGAGGTTAATTACCACAAAACTGCGGATATTCGGTTCATCCTCAAGTACGAGTATCTTTTTCATGGTTACGCCTCTTTCTTAATAAATATACATCATACATTGTAACATATTATATTTGATTTTGGTAGTGTATTGTTGAAAAAATTTTATAAAAATGAAACACAATGTTACGCAAACTAAAGCTTGAAATATTGTTCAATATAGTTTATACTGTGAAACGACGCCGGTGTGATGGAATTGGTAGACGTGACGGACTCAAAATCCGTTGGTGGCAACATCGTGTGGGTTCGAGTCCCACCACCGGCACCAGAAAAAAGCTCATCCTATAAGATGAGCTTTTTTCAATTAAATCCACCCTGTTCGGGTGGGCTAAATCGCTTCGCGGTGAAATCCACTGTCGTGGATGAAATCCGCCTCGACGGCGGGTGGGTGGATTTGATTTCATCGAAACAGAGGTTTCGATTTCATCCGAGGCAAAGTCGAGGATTTCATCGTGCACAGCACGATTTCAATTTCCAATTATCAATCATTTGTGATTAAAATAATTACTCCAAAAAAAGCTCTTTTGTCAAAAGACAAAAGAGCTTTTTTAATGAAGTCGCCCTGCGGGCTGATGAAGTAATGAAGACGCTTAGCTAATGAAGAAATGGAACATAGGGGAAGACGGGAAGCGACTTCACTTCATTATGCTTCATTTCGCTTCATTAACGAGTAAAACGAGTGTCTTCATTGACTTTTACAATATTATCTGAACAGCTTTGAAACAGCGGTGGAAAGCTTTGAGGGGATTACGGTTGATGCGAGAGTGATTTTGTTAAGTCCCTTTGAATCGGAGAAAAGCTTGCCGCAGCCTGTGCAAACATAGTATGCGGAATGTCCCGAGCTGAGCAGGGTTGCGGATTTAGCGGGAACATAAACTAAGCTGTGCTGATGGGCCTTAAGCACGTAGCTGAACTGATCAATGAGCTTTTCGGCAGTTTCAAGCTCAGCGGCGGTATTAAGACCTGCAACAGAGATGATGTAATCGGCAACCTCATCGGTATCTACAAGCTTGTCAAGAGCTTCGGAAGCATTCTCAACGCCCATTGCAGTGAGGATTTTCTCGGCTAAGAGCTTAACAGCATCAATACCGTAGGTGACTCCGAGCTCTGCAAGATGTCCCTTAAGCTCGATTGCCGCCAAGATAAGAGCTTCGTTACCCGAGGTCTTATCTTCAAGAGCATTAAGAACAGCGTCACGGAGCTGAATATGACCGTTATAGCTGGGGTGAGCAAAGAAGCAGTTACCCAAGGAAGTGCGAGCACCGTAATTTGCAATAGCACGGTACAAATCATCGGAAAACAGCTCGTCAACTACTGCGTCAACGGCAAACGGCGTATCGGGAGTTTCAATGGCTGCTATTGCCGCAGAGGTATATGCATTACAAACTGAATCCATTAAATAGTCTTCAGCTTCATTGATATCTCTGTCACCCGACAACATATCGTCCAAAGGCATTACATCTATTTTCGCTGATTCCGAGAACATGGTGGCTATTGCGTCGTATGCCGCATATAGCGCTTTTTCATATTCGGCTGAACCTGGCAAAATACCCTTCTTTTCAAGAAGCTGTGTTACCTCAGCCTGAACATGAATAGTATTATCAAGGCAGTTAAAGCAGTCGATATAAGCTTCGTTAAGTGAATACGGATCGCCGTTATAGTTTTTAATTTCGTCGTAGAAGAACTCAACATGACCGTTATCACTTACATTTGCAAAGCAATACTCGTCACTGTACTCAGACCCTGACATCATATAAACATTTGCCATGTTGATTATTGAGCTTAAAACCTCACCAAAGGGAATTTTAATACCGTTGTAACTTACAACAAGATCAGCGACTACGTTCTGTATTGAAATTACAACAATATCAGCATTCTGATTAAGCTGTCGGATTTTGCCCATTGTCTGATCAAAGTTGTAGCAGTAACCGAGAAGGGCATAGGCAAGAGTATCTGTAATTTCGTCAACGGTTGCAAAAGTACTTTCATCAAGTAAATCACCAAGTACTGATGTAACAGCACTTTCAACTCTTGCACGCATATCATAAAACTTTGCGGCGGTCTCTTCACCGTAAATATCGGCAAAGTTATTATCAAATTTGCCGTCCATCAACTGCATTGAAAGGTAAACACCGAAGTTATTTGCACCCATATCATAGGTGATAAGGTCAGCATCTGCTACAGCACTCTGTACCTGATTACGCATAACATCAACGCCGCCTGCTCTATCATAAGCAAGATCAGTTTTGTTGGGGTCGTAGAAACGCCACTTTGTGAAAGAGTCGCCCTCGTAGGTGTTATCAAGAAGGACGCGCAGCTCTTCAACTCGCATTGAGCTCATTGCAAACTGATTAAGCTGAACATTTTTCCCCTCGGCTTCAAGACTGTCACGAATGAGGTCGGGATAGCAGCCCTCGGGAATTACGAGATAACCGCTTATGTTTGCGTCATCCATTTTTGCATCGGGATTCCAAGCGGCAGCATTCCATTTATTTACTTTCCAGTCGGCAATCTGAGCTGATGTGCCTATATAGTCATAAAAAGGCTGGCTCAAATAGCCGTGCAAACCAAAACCGTTTGTGTTGGATGCACCGAAGCAAACGTAATTGTAGGTCTCCTCCTGCTCATCGGCAAATGCGGGCACGCAAAGCGCGAACAGCATTGCCAAGCAAAGGATCAGTGATAAAAACTTTTTCATATTTCCTCCTTAATAATTTTTTTATTTATTTTATCGAGTATAACATAAAAATAATAATTTAGTCAATGATTTTTGTGATAAATATAAAAATAACAATCGGCAGATATAAAAATCTGCCGATTGTTTTAGCATATTAACAAATTTAATCAGTGATGTTCGTTAGTGCCCTTATCGCCGACACCGAAGTGGAGCTCCTTCATACCCTCAACCTCGTCACAGATGTCCTTAAGCTGACATACGGTGCAGTCAGTGGGAAGACCCTCCATAATATGAGTAAGGGTGTTGGTGATAGCGTCTGCCTTCTTTGAGTTTTCGAGCATTGCGTTAAAATCAAGGCTGGGATCGGTAATGAATATTACAGTAACATTCAGAACATTGACATCCTTCTTGTATGCCTCGATATAACGGTTGCCGACAGCCTCAAAGTTAATACCCTTTTTAACGGCCTTCTTGCTTACGCGCACCTGCTCGCGGTGGCTCTCAGGGGACATTCTAACCATGTAGCCGTCGGGATAGACATGATATTTGCAAAATTCAATGTCCTTAAGAGCACGGTAGACCTCCTCATCCTCGCCCTCAATAGCGCCGATACGGAGAAGTACGATTCTTGCAAAGGGAACATCCTTCTTAATGTCCTTAAGATCGGGACCGTAAAGAAGAATTTGGTCCTTGTTTACAAGCTCAGAGCTTGTAGTGGGGCAGATATAGTTAGATGAGCCGAGACCGAGTGCGCCGAGCTCATAAGCCGCATCCTTCTGCAAAACAAGCTCAGCAGAGCCAAGGTCATTCCATGCTTTGCCGGGAGTGTAGTTCCAAGTCTTGGGCTTGCCTTTTGAAAGTATTTCATTTGTAGATTTTATAAGGGGGTTATACAGTTCCATATTATATATCTCCTTTATTTATTTTCTGATTGTATTATATAAAACTTGATAGTTAAAATGTGTAGAAAATGCTACAGATGTATATTAAATTTCGGTTTCTTCGGAATTTTTGTTTTTCGCGTTTGAGATATAAGTGTTAAGATAAGCACCGACTAATATAAGGTACATACACCAGTACATCCACAAAAGTGAAATAATGATTGTTGCAAGACTGCCGTATGCAGAAAATGTGCCGCCATAAACAATAAAGAGAGAGAACAGCCATGTAAAGACAAAGCAGGCAACAGCCGCGAATATAGCACCTGGAAGCAGACCGAAGAATTTAAGCTTCACCCCGGGGACGTAGTGATAAATTGCAATAAACGAGGCGGTAAGTAATAATACTGTGAGCAGGAATTTGAATTTAACAACGACCTTGACAAAGGGCGACATTAAGGGCAGGCTTAAAATCTTATCCCCGAAGATGATTAAAACAAGGATAACGATAAGCGCAAGCACCAAGCCCAATGTATAGAGGCAGGCACGAAAGCTCCTTTTAACATAAGAGCTGAATCTCGGACTGCCCGTGATATCCTCAACTCCACGAATAAGTGCAGAGAATGCACGGCTTGAAAGCCAGACGGTAGTAATGATAGAAATGGGAAGTATAGCACCAGATGCGGTGTAAACATCGCTGACGACCTCAGTAAGGAGGGACTGCGTGGCATCGGGAATATACATCGTTATCATGTGAAACAGGGTATCCTGCTCAAGCCCGGTATAGGGGATTACTGTGGTAAGCAGTGCGGCAAACGGAACGAGCGACAAAAAAATATAAAACGCAGTAGCCGCGGCATGAGCGTTAATATTTTTAGATCCGAGTCCGTTCATGAATATTTTTATTTTTTCAATTTGATCCTTCATACACAATACGACGACAGCTTATCAGCTGATAAGTGTAAGTCGTCTTTCCAATACCGAAAATTCAATTTCAGGAGTACCGTCGAGGCGTTCTCCGTCCAAAGACCAGTCAGTGCATACATCTGACTGAATTTTAAGAGACTTTGCATTGAACAGCTCAAGAAACGGCGAGGAATAATCCTCGGTAAGAACACCCGTCAAAATGCTTTGCCAATCTATAAGCGAGTGCGGATTATGAACAAGCAGGACTTCAAACACACCGTCGGAGGTGTCAACCATATTATCGGGGAGCTGGAATGCACCTGCAACAGAGGTGGTGTTGCAAACAGCACCGAAGATATAATCTCCCTCATAGCTGATGCCGTCAGCAACAAACTTCAAATGATGAGATTTGAGCTTTGGAATGTCTTTAACAGCGTCAATATAATACGCCGAGTGACCGAGAACATTTTTCATATTCTGCGAGGTCGTGTACGATAGCCATGAAAATGCGCCGAAGGCGGAAACGTAATTGAAGTATTTGTCACCGAATTTGCCAATATCGAGAGACTTGGCAGTTCCCGTGACAATATTCATTGCGGCAGTAAGCATATCGAATGATATTCCGTGGCACATAGCAAAATCGTTTGTACTGCCCGAGGGGATGTAACCTATTGGAGTTGTACTTCCTGCCTTTACTATTCCCGTAACGGTTTCGTTCAGTGTACCGTCACCGCCTATGCAGACAACAATATCAAAATCTGCGGAATAGGTATAAGCAAAGGCGGTTGCATCGCCGCGCTTACCCGTGGGAAATACGCTGACGAAGTACGAATTTTCATTAAAAATACGGATAATGTCGGGCAAAAAGCGAAGGGACGTGCGCCTACCCGATACGGGATTTATTATGAGCATCATTTTTTTGAGCTCATTTAACGCTTTGAGCTTGGTTTCCATTATTGATTACTCCGAATCAGCCAACAAAGCTGCTGATGCAGAAATACGCAACGGGTATTGAGAACAGCAGACTGTCAATTCTGTCCATAACTCCGCCGTGACCGGGGATGAGGTTGCTGTAATCCTTAATTCCTGTCATGCGTTTTACAAGTGATGCGGCAAGGTCACCGATCTGACCGAAGGATGAGCAAATAAGCGCAGTCAGCATACAGCGAATGAGAGGAATATCATAGTTTGATTTAAGTGCAAAGAACAAAGCGATACCCATAAGAGTAGCCGCCGCCGCGCCCGTCAGAGTACCTTCGATTGTCTTGTTGGGGCTGACCTCGGGTGCGAGCTTGTTTTTGCCGAACCATTTGCCGCCGAAAAGGGCAAATGAGTCGCAAATCCATGTAGAAACACAGCCGATTGCAAAAACGGGAATCCAATAATCGCTCAGAGCAAGCTTTACGATAATTAAAAAGGGCACGGTGGGATAAATAAGCACGGCAAGACTTGCAAGAGCACCCTTACCGCTTATGTCCTTGTTAAGTATTCCCGCTGTAAATACTGCAAATACAGCAAGGAAGAACAAGGCTTCCTTAAATTCATTTCCCGCAATAAGATATATGCCGAGAACGGACAATGCGGCGTAAGCATACAAAACCCAGCTGCAGCACTTAATATCCAAATGAGCTATTGCGCGGCACATTTCACGAATGCCCAAAATAAGCGCGGCAAGCAGGAACAATGTTCGGGTAATGGGCGAAATTGCAAAGCAGGCTACTACAACTGCTATGAGAACAATCGCCGAAATAACACGGGTTTTCAATTAAATTCCTTCTTTCGTATTAAGCGAATATTAAAAATATTTTCGATAAATATATCACAAATCGCAAATCGGTACAACTACAAAAGACGAAATTTGTATCACAAGATTAAAAATTAAAAAATAATCCTTGTATTTTTGTAATGAAAATGTAATACTTAGAGCAAGAATTCGTCTTAATATTATAGAGATAGGAGCAGCAGCTTGGACGACCGTGAAATAATTGAGCTTTATCTTCAACGATCTGAAGAAGCAATAAAGCAAACAGAAAATAAATACGGCCGATACTGTCATAAAATAGCCTTCAATATTCTCGGTAATGACGAAGACAGTGAGGAATGCGTCAATGACGCGTTTATGCGTGCATGGGGAAGTATTCCGCCGAATGAGCCTACATCGCTGTCATCGTTCATCGGTAAGATAACCCGCAATCTTGCACTTGATAAGCTCAGAAGCAAAAACAGCGATAAGCGCGGAGGCGGAGAAATTCCGCTTGCACTTGATGAGCTGTCAGAGTGTATTTCGGGAATTGATGAGCTTGAACGCAGAGAAGACTCGTCGGAGATTATATCCGCCATCAATAAGTTCTTAAAAGGACTTAATGCTGTTGAGCGGGGTGTTTTCATGCGCAGATATTGGATGCTCGACTCTATTGCGGACATTGCGAAAAGATATGACATTTCCGAGTCCAAAACAACAACTATGCTTTTCCGATTAAGAGAAAAGCTTAAACGACACATGATAAAGGAGGGGATTGCACTGTGAAAGCGGAAACACTGCTAAATTACATAGGCTCAGTTGATGAGCAATATATTCAGGAGCTGTTTGACGACACTGCTGTAAGCGCCTCCAAGCCGATAAAGGTCAGCAGATGGCATACTGTCGCCGCCTGCTTTGCTCTGTTTATCGCGGGCACTGTCGCCATGATAACGGGTATAGGCGGAACGGAGTATGCGAATGTAAGCATAGGGCACCACACCTTGACACTTCCCATGTCGTCATATACCACGGTTATGATCGATGTTAATCCGAGCATAAAGCTTGAGGTTAACGACAGAAATGTTGTAATAACTGCCGAAGCGGTAAATGACGATGCTGAGCAGATACTGAAGAACACAAAGCTTATCGGAAAAGACTGCAATGCCGCCGTAAAAACTGCTGTTCAGCAGCTTCAGAAGCAGGGATACATTACAGACCTTAAAAACTCCGTTTTGGTCAGCGTTGTCGATGAAGACGAAGAAAATGCGGACTTAATTCGCGGAAATATCGTTAAGACACTTAAGACCCTCAGCAACCATGCCGATTATGGCTTGTCTGTACTCAGTCAGGTGCTGAGCGACGATTCGGCGTATGAGAAGCTTTCTGCAAAATACAACATTTCAACAGGCAGAGTTTTGCTTATTGAAAAGCTGTGTAAGCAGTATCCCGATTTCAGCATTGATGAGCTTGCGGATGAAAATATTCAGACCTTAAATCAGCTTATAGTTTATGTCGGTTTGCCCGAGAATATTGAGAGAATAGGCGAGGCGGCGGGCGTTGTTCCCGAGAAATACCGTGACGAGGTTAAGCTTGATGACCTCAAGCCCGATGAAATAGTGAACTTTGCCTCTGCGATTTCTGATTTCTATACAAAGCTCTCCGAGTATTACGATGAAAAGGATATCGTTGATCAGATAGGCTATGTGCTTGATATCAACGAGGGAATTACAACAAGCGGCGAAAAGCTGTGGGGCGTTATAGCAGAAAGCAGAAATCAATTAGTCGGAAGTCAAGGCGCAGTCATTAAAGCGAGCGAAAATGTAGTTTCCGATTGGTATGACCAAAAAAATATCAGTAAAGTCAAGGATTTCGTAAACGGACTTATTGAAAAAGCATCATAAATAATAATTAAAATACCTCTGTACCGAACGGTACAGAGGTATTTTTCGTTATGTGCTTATAAGCCGATATCGGGAATGATATTAACAAACTTAGAGCAGAAGCGGTACATCACAGTAGCCGCCTGACCGCGTGTTGCAAGCCCCTTCGGCTCAAGAGTGGTATTTGTCGTGCCGTTTACAATACCCGCACCGACAGCCCACTGGAACGGCTGCGCCATGCCGTGAGATATCTGGAGAACATCGGAATAGGAAATGATGTTCGTGGAGTCATACTGCGAAACATCAACACCCGTGTAGTTCTTTGCAAAGCGGAATATTATTGTCACAAGCTGTTCACGCGTTATTGCGTCATTATATCCGAAGGTGCCGTCGCCGTAGCCTTGAACGATATTGAACAGCGCCGCCCAGCGTATAGCGTCGTATGCGTAGCTGTCAGCGGGTACATCGGAGAAGGTGCTGCCTATGTCGTTCGGAATAACGGGACTTCCCGCCAAGCGCCACAGAACAGTTACCATCATTTCGCGCGTGATAGTGTCCTCGGGAGAGAAGGTTTTTTCGGCTGTGCCGTTAAACAGCCCCGCCGCGGCACAGTAGCGTACACTCTGATAATACCAATCGTTGCTCGAAATATCGCTGAACGGATTATCCCAGCCGGAATAGCTGGCGGCAACTGTTTTTGTAAAGAAGGCAATTACCGTATGCTCACGGCTTACGCTGACAAGCTGATAGTTGTAGTTCTCATCAAGCTCAACGAACTGACCGTCAACAATAAAGGACTTGATTGAATAGTCGCTGTCTGCCGTGACAGTGAAGGTAATATTCTGCCCCTTTGCCGCTAAGAGAGTACCGGGGGTGACAGTGCCACCGGTTGACTGAATAACGGTAATGGGAATGTCGTATATCGGCTTCTCATCCTCGTAGGAGTCATCACCGGGGTAGGGGTCGGCACTTGTACCGAGCTTCCACTGAGCTACAAAGGTAGTTTCGCTTGTTACATCAACAGTGGAGCCTGCGGCATAGAGCTTTGTCGTATCGGAGCCTATTGACCAGCCGCGAAGTGTGTAGCCCTCCTTATAGATGTAGGGGAGTGTTACTGTGCCGCCGTCATCCTCAAATACACCGACCATTTTTATACCCGAGTTGCGGTCAAGTGTTGCATTGCCGATTTTAACAGTGCCGTAGTTTTGTATTGTAGCGCCGCCCGTTGTGCGGATGCGTGCATTTGCCGAAACGTTGAGAGTTGCATGACTTTGCACCGTAATCGTGCTTCCTGCGGGAATACCGTGCGGATTTCCGCTGTCAAGTGATGAGTTAACGGTAAAAACACCGTCCTCAAGACTAAGATTATACGCAGGAGACCTGTAGGTTACGATGTCTGTGCTTTGGTCATTTTCTGCACTAACCTGATTTGATTGGAAGGTGAGCGCCTGATTACTGTAGAAAATACTGTTACAGCTTGCATCGGCTTCCTTCTGCGAATACATAAACAGCGAATAGTCAGCTTTGTCTGAATCGTAGATAAAGACCTTGCCGCCTTCCTTAACGGTAAAGTAACCGATAAGCTGCTGCAGGCTGTATAGTCTGACATTTGATTTTATAACCGCTGAGTAATTACCCGTAAAGATTCTTACATCATCATCAAGCGTAACGTCATCGTGAACATAGAACACAACGTTTGTAGCCAAGATTACTTCACCGCCGCCCTCAGAGTCGTTAGCGGCA
>DCHB01000063.1 GCA_002314685.1 Clostridiales bacterium UBA1763 | reverse complement strand
CGTCCCGGGGATAGGGCGCGAATGCGGAAGCTCTCTGGGTCAGAACCGCAGTCTGTATCAGGGACTGTTTTTAGCTCCTCATATCACCGCACAGGCACTGAAAACCGCCGTGTTTGCGGCAGGACTGATGGAGCATCTCGGGTATCGGGTAGACCCCGCGCCGGACGAGGAACGCCATGACATTATCCAGACGATTATTTTCGGAAAACCCCAGCCCTTGCTTGCCTTTATGAAGGGTATCCAGTCGGGTGCGCCGGTGGATTCCTTTGTGACCCCTGAACCGTGGGCAATGCCCGGGTATGCGGATGAGGTTGTGATGGCGGCGGGCGCGTTTGTACAGGGAGCTTCCATTGAGCTTTCTGCCGATGCGCCGATGCGTGAGCCCTACACGGCATATTTGCAGGGCGGGCTGACCTACGAATCCGGTAAACTGGGCTTGCTGTTGGCGGCACAGGAGCTGATGGAAAAACAGAACGGCTAAAACCGTTCCAATGGCGTGTTTTGATAAGATTTATCTGCTATTCTGCTAAAATTCTGTTGTATGACAGGAGGATTATCCCATGGCTGATATGATTAAAAACGGTTTGCACGGCTGTTCCAAGGCAGATACCTACATTGTTCCGGCAGAACCCGCTGTCCGCGAGCATCTGGAATGGTTTCAGGACCAGAAGCTGGCGATTATGTTCCATTTCGGTATGTATTCACAGATGGGTATCTGTGAATCGTGGCCTTTGTGCGACGGTGAAAAACGCTGGTCGCGGAAGGACGTGGATTGGGAATCCGACGGCGAAACCTTCAAGGAACAGTATCGGAATCTGAATAAGAGCTTCAACCCCGTGCGCTTTATGCCGGAAAAATGGGCGGAATTTGCCGCCGAAAACGGCTTCCGTTATGCGATTATCACGACGAAGCACCATGACGGCTTCTGTATGTACGATTCCAAGTACACCGATTACAAAATCACCGCGCCCGACTGCCCGTTCCATACGCATAAGTATGCCAACGCCATTAAATTCCTGTTTGACGCATTCCGCGCCAAAGGCTTGGGCATTGCGGCGTATTTCTCCAAACCCGACTGGCATTGTCCGTGGTACTGGGCGGAAGGCTTTGAGAAAAAGCCCGGGGAAGACCGCAATCCGACTTACAATATTGCCGAGCATCCCGAGCTCTGGCAGAAATTTGAAGAATTTACCCACGCACAGATGATGGAGTTGGTCGAGGACTACGGACCGTTGGACGTGCTGTGGCTGGACGGCGGACAGGTACGCCCCGATAACGGACAGGACATTCATCTGGGAAAACTGGCGGAAAAGGCGCGTAAAGTAACCCCGGGGCTGATTTTTGCAGACCGTACCGTTCAGGGACCCTATGAAAACTACATTACGCCCGAACAGAGCATCCCTGACACCTATATTCCCGTTCCGTGGGAATCCTGCGTCACCATCGGTACCGGCTTTTCCTTCCGTTTTGAGGATACCTACAAAACGCCGCGCACGCTGGTCAATATGCTGATTGATGTCGTGTGCCGTAACGGTAACCTGGCACTGAATATCGGACCTCAGCCCGACGGTCGTCTGCCCATCGGTGCTTTGCGTTCCGCAGAGGGCTTGGGGAACTGGCTGAAGGTCAACGGCAGTGCGATTTACGGTACCCGTCCGGCAGAACCCTATGAAATCGGCAGCTTTGCCTATACGAAGAAGGGCAATACCGTGAATATTCTGTACCGTCTGGCGGAAGGCGAAACTCTGCCGAACTCCAGCTTCCTCCCGTGGAACGGCGGCAAGCCCGAAAATGTCCGTATTCTGGGTAAGGATGCACCGATTCAGGCGGAAGTACAGGAAAACGGTATCCTCGTTTACTGGGGAGAACTGGCGGGAACGAACCCGATTGCGCCGGTTGTATCGTTTGAAATCTGAAAAATACGTTTCACAAGGAAACAATAAGGAGAACCTATGCTTTCTGATATAGAAATTGCCCGCAGGGCTAAAATTCGTCCGATTACCGCCGTTGCCGCAGAACTCGGCATTACGGATGAGGAATTGATTCCCTACGGGCGTTATAAAGCGAAGCTGGATGAAACGCTCTTCCAACGTCTTGCCGACAAGCCGGACGGTAAGCTGATTCTGGTAACGGCTATCAATCCGACACCGGCGGGAGAAGGAAAAACAACGACTACGGTCGGTTTGGGACAGGCATTCGCAAAACTCGGCAAAAAAGCAATGATTTGTCTGCGCGAGCCGTCTCTGGGGCCTGTCTTCGGGGTCAAGGGCGGAGCCGCCGGCGGCGGTTATGCGCAGGTACTGCCGATGGAAGACATCAATCTGCATTTCACCGGCGATTTCCATGCGATTACGGCGGCGAATAACCTGTTGTGTGCCATGCTGGATAACCATCTCCAGTCCGGCAACGAACTGAACATAGACCCGCGCCGTATCTGCTTCAATCGCGTCATGGATATGAACGACCGCGCTCTGCGTCATGTTGTCGTGGGGATGGGCGGACGCTCCAACGGTGTTCTGCGCGAGGATAGCTTTTCAATTACGGTTGCCAGTGAAGTCATGGCGATTCTTTGCCTTGCCAAAGACCTTGCCGACCTGAAAAACCGTCTTTCCCGCATTGTTGTGGGGTATACTTATAAAGGTAAGTCCGTAACCGCGCATGACCTCCATGCGGAAGGGGCGATGACGGCACTGTTAAAGGATGCCATTCAGCCAAACCTTGTCAGTACGCTGGAAGGAACGCCCTGTCTGATTCACGGAGGGCCATTTGCCAACATCGCGCATGGCTGTTCCTCGGTCAGAGCGACCCGTCTGGGCTTGAAGCTCGCCGATTACTGCATTACGGAAGCCGGATTCGGCGCGGACTTGGGTGCGGAGAAGTTCTTTGACATTAAATGCCGAAAAGCGGGCTTAAAGCCTGCGGCGTGTGTGTTGGTGGCAACGGTTCGCGCACTCAAGTACAACGGCGGCATTGAAAAGGAAAATCTGTCGGCGGAAAATGTGGAAGCCGTTCAGAAGGGACTTTGCAATCTCGAAAAGCACATTGAAAACCTGAAATCCTTTGGTGTGCCGGTTTGCGTGGCACTGAATCGGTTCGGTACGGATACCGATGCGGAGCTGGCAGTGATTCGGGAAGCCTGTGAACGTCTGGGCGCGGAATGCGAGCTGTCCGAGGTCTTTGCCAAAGGCGGCGAAGGCGGTCTGGCGTTGGCGGAAAAGGTTGCGGCACTGGCGGATTCCGATAAAGCGGATTTCCGTTTTGCTTATCCCGACGAATGCAGTGCGCAGGAAAAGATTGAGACGCTGGCGAAAAATATCTACGGCGCGGACGGCGTTGATTTCGACGAAGCGGCGTTGAAGGTACTGGAGCGTGCCGCGAAGGGCAAATACAAAAACGCGCCGGTCTGCATGGCCAAGACGCAGTATTCCCTTTCCGATGACCCGAAGCGTTTGGGTCGTCCGTCCGGCTTCCGTCTCCATGTGCGTGACGCACGGATTTGTGCCGGAGCGGGATTTATCGTGGCATTGACCGGCGATATTATGACGATGCCCGGTTTGCCGAAGACTCCTGCCGCAGAAGCCATTGATGTGGACGAAACGGGCGGCATTGTAGGATTATTCTGATATGAACACGGTTTACAAGACAAATTCCCCGGAGGAAACGGAAGCTCTGGGGGTCAGCTTGGGTTCCCGTCTGCGTTCCGGTCAGGTTCTTGCCATGACCGGCGACCTTGCGGCGGGGAAAACAACGTTTTTGAGAGGACTTGCCCGCGGAATGGGGCTTGCGGATGACGTGACCAGTCCGACCTTTGCCATTGTGCATGAGTATCGGGAAGGAAAACTGCCGCTGTTCCATTTCGATATGTACCGTCTGGGAAGCTCCGAGGAGCTTTTCGACATCGGCTGGGAGGATTATCTCGCACGCGGGGCAGTGTGCGCCGTGGAGTGGTCGGAGAAGATTGATGATGCTTTTTACGGAGACGAGACCGTTGTCCGCATTGAAAAGCTCGGCGACAGCGACAGACAAATAACCGTTGAGGAGGGCAGAGGCTGATGCTTATTCTTGCTCTTGAGGCGTCCGCAAAGGCGGCATCTGTCGCGCTTATGCAGGATGAAACCGTCCTCGCCCAGTACAGTCAGTGCTGCGGGCTGACGCATAGCCGCACTCTGCTTCCTATGGTTGAGGATATGCTCAAAAATACCGAGAAAAAAATATCCGACCTTGACCTTATCGCAGTATCCCACGGACCCGGTTCATTTACGGGCATAAGAATAGGCGTATCCACCGTAAAGGGCTTGGCATGGGCGGCTGACAAAAAGTGCGTCGGAGTTTCAACGCTTGCGGCAATGGCGTGGCACGGTGTCGCCGTCGGCGGGCTTGTCTGCCCCGTGATGGATGCTCGGCGCAGTCAGGTGTATAACGCCCTGTTCGAGATAAAAGACGGCAGACCGATGAGGCTTTGCGAGGACAGAGCAATCGCACTGAGTGAGCTTGCCGAGGAGCTTAAAAAGCTTGACAGAGAGGCGTTTTTAGTCGGCGACGGAGCCGAAATCAGCTATGAATATCTCAGCAGTGTCGGCGTTAAGTGCCGCATTGCACCGCAAAACCTCGTGTATCAGAGCGCATGGGGTGTCGGCATGGAGTCGGCATATTGCGAGGCGGGCTCAGCCGACGACCTTCTGCCCGTTTATCTGCGCCTTTCGCAGGCAGAGCGTGAGCGTCAGGAGCGCATGAAAAAGTAAGCAAATATCATTTACATAGTCAAAAGAAATTTAGATAATGTTAGGAGAAAAAACATGAGCAAGGTTTGCGTATTCGATCATCCCCTTATTCAGCACAAGCTGTCCATTCTCAGAGACAAGCATACAAGCGTCAAGGAGTTCCGTGAACTCATTTCCGAGATAGCAATGCTTATGTGCTACGAGGCAACCCGTGACCTCCCCCTCGAAGAGGTTGAGATCGAAACCCCCGTTGCAAAGGCAAATGTTAAGCGTATTGCAGGCAAGAAGCTCGCAATAGTTCCCATCCTCCGCGCAGGACTCGGCATGGTTGACGGTATGGTCAGCATGATGCCCAATGTCAAGGTCGGTCATGTCGGACTTTTCCGCGACCCCGAGACTCTCGAGCCCGTAAAGTATTACTTCAAAATGCCCCCCGATATCGAGGAGCGTGACGTAATCGTTGTTGACCCCATGCTCGCAACGGGCGGCTCAGCATCTGCGGCAATAAAGTTCCTGAAAGATGACGGCGTAAAGCATGTCAAGCTCATGTGCGTTATCGGCGCACCCGAGGGCGTAAAGCGTATGCAGGAGGATCACCCCGATGTCGATATCTTCGTCGCGGCACTGGATGACCACCTCAACGAGCACGGCTACATTGTACCCGGTCTCGGCGATGCAGGCGACCGCATCTTCGGCACCAAGTAATTTGAATAGAATAAACCGAGGGCAGTTCGTTTTGAACTGCCCTCGGCTTTTTAATGTTATTTATGCGCCTGTGTAATTGTAGTGGATAGTTGCGCTTGTGAGGTCGCTGTTGCTTGAACCGATAGAGATTTTTGCCCACTGAGCAGATGATCCGCGGTAATATACGTCTTTGAGGCTGCTGCAACCGTAGAACGCATAGTCAGATATGTCCGTGACGCTGCTCGGGATAGTGATGCTTGTGAGACTGCTGCAATATTCGAACGCACCTACACCGATGCTTGTGACACTACTCGGAATTGTGATGCTTGTGAGGCTTTCGCAATATTCGAACGCCTCGTCACCGATGCTTGTGACACTACTCGGAATTGTGATGCTTGTGAGGCTTTCGCATTCGTAGAACGCGTCGTCCCCGATGCTTGTGACAGAGCTCGGAATTGTAATGCTTGCGAGTCTGCCGCAACCGCAGAACGCATAGTCAGATATGTCCGTGACGCTGCTCGGGATAGTGATGCTTGTGAGACTGCTGCAATATAGGAACGCACCTACACCGATGCTTGTGACACTGCTCGGAATTGTAATGGTTGTGAGGCGGCTGCAACAGCTGAACGCAGAGTATCCAATGCTCGTAATACTGCTCGGGAGTGTAATGCTTGTGAGGTTGTCACAAGTAGAAAATGCGTCGCTTCCGATGGTCTTTACCGTGCTCGGCACGGTGTAGCTTGTGCCAGCTTTAGCTGAGGGGTACTGATAAAGGGTAGTCTTGTCATACGAGAACAGAACTCCGTCTTGAGAGCAGTAGGCGGTATTTCCTGCGGCAACATTTATAGCCTTGAGCTTATCGCAGCTTTCAAAGGCATTATGACCGATCGATGTTGTGCTTGCGGGAATTGTTATTTCCGTCAGATTGGAACACGTCTGAAATGCACACCAGCCGATACTAATGACACTGTTCGGAATCGTTATGCTTGAAAGGTTAGATGCCATGGTAAATGCCTGACCACCAATTTTAACAACTGTACTCGGTATGGTGTAAGAGCTTGCGGCTTTTTTCGCGGGATACTGAATAAGCTTGGTTTTGGCTTTGTTAAACAGAACTCCGTCTTGAGAGCAATAATTCGGGTTTGCGGAATCGACGGTTATAGATTTGAGATTTGCGCAATAGGGAAAGGGAGTATCCATAATGTTTGTGACAGAGCTCGGAATAGTAACGCTCTCAAGCCCCTCGCACTCAAAGAATGCCTGCTGTTCTATAGTGGTAACACTGTCGGGAATAGTGATTGACTTGAGATTACTGCACCAGAAAAATGCCCATGCACCGATCTTCTCAAGAGAATTGGGGAGCACTATGCTTTCAAGAGCAGTGCAGTAGTTGAATGCCATCGTTCCGATGCTTGTAATACCTTTGTTGATAACTACTTTTGTGATTTCTTCGGAGTGAATACTCCACGGCGCCTGATTTGCACCCTGATCGTAATCAGGCATTTTGCCATTGCCGCTTATGGTGAGCGTGCCGTCGCTGAATGTCCATGTAATATCGGCGTAGGCTTCGCCTATCACAACTTTTTTAACCGAGCTGAATACGGAATAAACGCTCGTGTTTTTTACAACTGCGAGTGCACGCACCTTGTAGTAATAGGTTTTGCCCTCGGTGAGCTTGGAGTTCGTGTAGGCAGTTTTTGTCGTGGTGACATATTTGGTAAAGCTTTTGCCGTCTGTTGAACGGTAAATCTCGTATTTTGTCGCACCCGTAACCGCGCCCCACGACAGCTTTGCACCGCCGTCAACTGCGGTGACGGTCAAGGTCGGCGTTGCGGGAATGCACTTAATGCTCTTTGCCGCACTCAATGCGGAGTTAGCATTGCTTGTTTCGGTGGAAATTGCCTTGACCTTGTAATAATAGGTTGTTCCGATACTTGCGTTGGTATTGGTGTAGCTTGTCTTTGTGGTGGTCACATACTTTGAGTATGTCTTGCCGTCGGTACTGCGGTAAACCTCGTACTTATCCGCGCCCTTTAGTGCAGACCACTTGACAGTCGGCTTGCCCGAGGTGCGGGTGACGGTCACTGTGGGTGTTGCAATTGTGGTCAGCAGGTTTTTAGCGTTGCTGTATGAAGAATAGACGGTCTTGCCGTTTGAAACCTTTGCTGACTTAACCTTGTAATAGTACTTGGTACCCGATGCCGCACCCGTGTTGGTGTAGTAAGTATTGGTCGTACTGCTCAGATAGCTATAGGCTTTGCCGTCAGTTGAGCGATAGATGTCGTACTTGTCTGCACCCGTTACCTTGCTCCATGAAATTTTCGGCTTGCCGCTTGAACGGGCAATGCTGATTGTCGGTGCGGCAGTAGTGCAGGTAATAGATGTCTATATTCTATCACACAGAGTGTGTGAAATTGAAGAATAATCAATATTTTAACAGCCTTGTGATGTAGAAAATTGTCTTGTATTTTTTAGCTATATTTCACAAAGATATATTTATATTGTAAAGACAGCATCCGTCGGAAGCTTCCGACAGATGCTGTCTGATTCTTATTCGTCTAATTTCAATACCGCTAAGAAGGCTTCGGTAGGGATAGAGACTGTGCCGAGTTGGCGCATCTTCTTTTTGCCCTCCTTCTGCTTTTCAAGAAGCTTCTTCTTTCGGGTAATATCGCCGCCGTAGCACTTCGCAAGCACATCCTTGCGCATAGCCTTGACGGTCTCACGGGCGATGATTTTGCCGCCTATTGCCGCCTGGATAGGCACCTCGAAAAGCTGGCGGGGAATATTGTCCTTCAGCTTTTCACAGAGCTTTCTCGCTCTGCCGTAAGCCTTGTCCTTGTGCGCGATGAAGCTGAGTGCATCGACCTGATCGCCGTTTAACAAAAGGTCAACCTTGACAAGCTCCGATGGCTTGTATTCGCTCAGCTCATAGTCGAGCGAGGCATAGCCCCTCGTGCGCGCCTTGAGGGTGTCGAAGAAATCGTAGATTATCTCGTTCAGCGGCATATCGTAGCGAAGCTCAACAAGGTGTGAGTCGAGATACTGCATATCCTTGTACTCGCCGCGTCTGTCCTGACACAGAGGCATAATATTGCCGACAAATTCGTTAGGCGTAATTATCGAGACCTTGACATACGGCTCCTCGGCGTGCTCAATACTCGCGACATCGGGATAATTGTGCGGATTGTCAACCATGATAACCGAGCCGTCGGTTTTGATGACCTTATAAATAACGCTCGGCAGGGTAGTGACAAGCTCAAGGTCAAATTCGCGTTCAAGTCGCTCCTGAATGACCTCCATGTGCAGCATCCCGAGGAATCCGCAGCGGAAGCCGAAGCCGAGCGCAACCGAGCTTTCGGGCTCAAACGACAGCGATGCGTCGTTAAGCTGAAGCTTCTCAAGTGCGTCGCGCAGGTCGGGGAATTTACTGCCGTCCTCGGTGTAAATTCCGCAGTAAACCATTGCTCTTGCGGGGCGGTAGCCGGGCAGGGCGTCGGCGCAGGGACGCTGAGCGTCCGTAACGGTATCGCCGACCTGAGTGTCTGCGACATTTTTGATGCTCGCTGTGAAGTAGCCGACATCGCCTGCGCAAAGCTCCGAGCACGGCTCGAGACCGATAGGTCTCATGTGTCCGACCTCGAGCACCTTGTAGCGTGCGCCCGTAGATTTGAGCAGAACCTCGGTGTCCTTGCGGATTTTTCCGTCAACGAGACGCATAAAGACGATAACGCCGCGGTAAGCGTCGTACTGACTGTCAAATATAAGCGCCTTAAGCGGTGCATCGGCATCGCCCGTCGGTGCGGGGACGTTGTTTACTATATCGTCAAGCACCGCCTCGACATTTATGCCGTTTTTCGCGCTTATCTCGGGTGCATCCATTGCGAGTATGCCGATAATGTCCTCAATCTCATGCTTTACGCGCATGGGGTCGGCGGCGGGCAGGTCGATTTTGTTTATTACAGGCAGAATTTCAAGGTCTGCATCGAGCGCGAGATAGGTGTTTGCAAGCGTCTGCGCCTCAACACCCTGCGAGGCATCGACAACAAGCACCGCACCCTCACACGCGGCGAGTGAACGGCTGACCTCATAGTTGAAGTCAACGTGTCCCGGTGTGTCGATGAGGTTCAACACATAGGTCTGACCGTCCTTGGCCTTGTAGTTGAGCCCGACGGCGCGTGCCTTTATCGTTATGCCGCGCTCACGCTCAAGGTCCATGTTGTCAAGTATCTGGTCCTCCATTATGCGCTGTTCAACCGCGCCGCACAGCTCGATAAGTCTGTCCGACAGGGTGGATTTGCCGTGGTCAATGTGAGCGATAATGGAAAAGTTTCTGATATTTTCCTGATTTATCACAGCAGTTCCTCCAAGGCGGCCTCTGTCTTGTTGGCGAGCACTCTGAGCTCGCCGATGAGTGCGCGGGTGACATCGGCACTGCGGTCCATTCCGTCGGGATTGGAGGAGCGTCCGAGAAGAAAGTCGGCGGTGACATTATAATAGTCGCACACGCGGCACACGAAGCCGAGACCGGGCTCACGCGCACCGTTCTCATAGTGGCTCAAAAGTGCCTGACTGATTTTGAGGTCGGCGGCGGCCTTGCGCTGGCTCAGACCGTTTCTGTGACGAAGCTCGGATAAATTTTTTGCAAATATCTTCTGATTTTCCATGGGTATCTCTCCATTTGTGATTACATTCTGTATTATTATACTACGCAATCGCCGTTTGTAAATAGAAATATGGTTAAATACTTGAAAAAATTTTGCGGTAGTGATAAAGTTGTGGGGTAATATGTGCGTTCAGCGCAAATATGGAGGAAATATAAAAAATGTTTGAAAATCTGGTAGAAGTTCTGAAAAATGATCCCCGCAAGATCGTTTACACCGAAGGTAACGATGCCCGTATTCTCGAGTCTGCCGCAAGACTCAAGAAGGAAGGCTTCCTGACTCCCATTCTCGTCGGCAACGTTGACGAGGTCAAGGCAGCTGCCGAAAAGGGCGGCTTCGATATCGAAGGTCTCGAAATTCTCGATCCCAAGACCTACGAGGGTATGGACGCAATGGTTGAGGAAATGGTCGCTCTGCGTAAGGGCAAGATGAGCCCTGAGGAGTGCCGCGCATCTCTGTCCAAGGGCAACTACTTCGGCACTATGCTCGTCAAGATGGGCAAGGCTGACTGCCTGCTCGGCGGCGCAACCTATTCCACTGCTGACACTGTCCGTCCCGCACTCCAGCTCGTAAAGACCAAGAAGGGCGCACATCTCGTGTCCTCCTGCTTCGTTATGATTCGCGGCGATGAAACCCTCGTAATGGGCGACTGCGCAATCAACATCGACTATCAGGATACAGTCGATAAGGAAGGCAATGTAACCTTCACCGCAGCTCAGAAGCTGGCAGAGGTCGCAATAGCAACAGCAGAAACCGCAAAGGTATTCGGCGTTGACCCGAAGGTAGCAATGCTGTCCTACTCCACCAAGGGAAGCGGCAAGGGCGCAAATGTTGACCTCGTCCGCAACGCAACCGAGGAAGCAAAGAAGCTCGCTCCCGAGCTCAAGATTGACGGCGAAATGCAGTTTGACGCCGCAGTTTCTCCCGTTGTCGGTCAGCTCAAGTTCCCCGGAAGCCCCGTTGCAGGCTATGCAAACACCTTCATCTTCCCCGAAATCCAGTCTGGCAACATCGGCTACAAAATCGGTGCCCGTCTCGGCGGCTTCGCGGCATTCGGCCCCATTCTTCAGGGACTCAACGCACCCATTAACGACCTCTCCCGCGGCTGTAATGCAGAGGAAGTATATCAGATGTCTATAATCACCGCCGCACTTAAGTAAACGCTTCTTGCGCGCCCCTTATCCCGCATAAATGCGTTACTTCCCCTCGAAATACTTTAGTATTCCTTCGGGAAAGTGCCTTTTTCTGCGGAATAATTGACGGCAACAAGCTCCGTTAAGCGTTTGCGTGAGTGCGAAGCAAGGTTTTGCACGCCTCTTATCCCGCATAAATGCCTTACTTCCCCTCGAAATACCTTGTGGTATAGCGACAGACAAGCGGCGGGGCAAAACTCAAAAGCATACATATCAAACAAAACAGGCAGAGATAATCTCTGCCTGTTTTCGGAAATGAGGACTTATGGACAGGGAAGAATATATGCTTCTTGCGCTCGGACTTGCGCAGGAGGCGGCAGATAACGGCGAGGTGCCCGTCGGCTGTATAATAACCGACAAAAACGGCACGGTAATCGGCAGGGGCAGAAATCGCCGCGAGGAAAGCGGAGATGCCTGTGCACACGCCGAGCTTGAAGCAATAAAGCAGGCGTGTCAGTCAGTCGGCGACTGGCGGCTTTCCGACTGTAGTATATATGTGACCTTAGAGCCCTGCCCTATGTGCGCGGGCGGAATAATAAACTCCCGCATACCCACCGTAATATACGGCGCGAAGGATGAAAACACGGGCTCCTGCGGCAGTGTCATAAATCTCTTTGAGGAGCGCTACGGACATAAGCCCGCTATATACGGCGGAGTCAAGGCGGCGGAATCCGCCGAGCTTCTCAGAAGCTTTTTTGAAAACAAAAGATAAAAAAATCACTTCACAAGCTCTGTGAAGTGATTTTTGCTTTATTTAAGTGTGCCGTCGGGATTGAAGAGGGGCAGGGGAGCGAGCGTTATTAAATCGTCTCTCTCAGCCGCATCGCCCTCAGCGAGTACGGACATCTTTCCTGCGATTATGCCGCCTGCCTGCTCAACAAGATTTACGGTTGCACGCAGGCTCTCGCCCGTGGAAATAACATCGTCGATAATAAGAACGCGCTTGCCCTTGAGCAAATCGGCGTCATCCTTATCGAGATACAGAGTCTGCACGCCCTGAGTGGTAATAGACTGAACCTCAGAGCTGAAAACCTCTTTCATGTATGCCTTGGGCTTTTTTCTTGCGATTATGTACTTGTTGGCTCCACTCTGACGGGCCATTTCGTAAATAAGAGGAATGGACTTTGCTTCGGGTGCGATCATGTAGTCGTATTCGGGTGCGCGTTTAAGAAGCTCAGCCGCACAGTGTACGGTCAGCTCCACATCGCCGAACATGACAAATGCTCCGATGTAAAGGTCATCTGTGACCTTGCAAAGGGGCAAATCTCGCTTTAAGCCGGCGATGTCCATTTCGTAAGTCATTATAATCTCCATTCTGCTGCTTTGCAGCCCTCGCAATAACGGATGCGATACCGTATTAAGACATTTACATTTTACAATATATAAAATAAAAATCAAGACCGATTGCCCTATTTTAACAATTATATTGCTTTTCTAAGTCCCGTATGCAGATAATTCCGAAAAACAGGGGCGAAAACTGCCGTGACCGAAAGGAAAAAATCGAAGCTGATTTTTAAGCAGTCGGGCTCGTCTTGGTCATAATACCTATATGCAGAACACAAATATTGTGAACTATGCACAAAACTTTAATGAATTAAAGAGTTAGTTAATAAATAAACACCATAAACCTATTGAAAAATAGAAAAAGATAGTGTAAAGTTTATTCATAAATTTGATGAGTCGTTCATATTCTATTAACACTCATCGGGTTGTAGCCCGTGCACACGGCACGGGTAAAAGGTATTTATTCATAAGGAGAGAAAGTTATGGAAAACAACCGTGAAGGGTTTGGCTCCAATTTTGGCTTCATCATGGCTGCTGTCGGTTCCGCAGTCGGTCTGGGCAACATTTGGGGCTTCCCGTACAAAATGGGTCGCAACGGCGGCTTCGCATTCCTGCTCGTTTATCTGGTCCTCGCATTGTTCGTCGGTCTTGCAGTTATGGTCGGCGAGCTTGCACTCGGCCGTAAGACAGGTCTGAGCCCCATTGCAGCTTACCGCAAGGCAAGCGAAAAGTGGACTTGGGTCGGCGTTATGGCAGTTGCAGTACCGTTCCTGGTACTTTGCTTCTACTTCGTCCTCGGCGGCATGGTCATGCGTTACGCAGTCGGCTACCTGCTCGCACTGATGGGTATTGATTCGTGGATGAATGTTACATACATCAAAGACTTCTTCGGTACATTCCTGTGCAGTGGTGGTGTAATGGTTCTCTGGACTGCAATCTTCATTGTACTTAACGCAATCATCGTAGCAGGCGGCGTTGGCAACGGCATCGAGAAGTTCTGCAACATCGGTATGCCCTGCCTGTTCGTCATCCTCATCATCTGCATTGTTTACGTTGCAGTTCAGCCCGGTGCAGTCGGCGGTTACCAGTTCATGTTCGGCTGGAACATTGAGCCTCTGAAGACCGACTTCCTCACCGTTCTGAAGACCGCAGCAGGTCAGATGTTCTTCTCACTGTCCCTCGGCATGGGCGCTATGATCACTTATGGCTCCTACCTCGCAAAGGGCGAGAAGCTCCAGAAGAACGCTGTTATCATCGTTGTAATGGATACCATGGTCGCTATCATGGCTGGTATGATCGTACTTCCTAGCTGCTATGCATTCGGTGTTGACACCGGTGCAGGCCCCGGTCTGCTCTTCAAGTCCATGCAGGTCGTTTTCTCCCACATGGGCGGCTTCATCGGCAACCTCATGGGCTTCCTGTTCTACTTCCTCGTATTCATCGCAGCAATCTCCTCCTCCATGTCCCTGCTTGAGGCTATCACCGCTTCCCGCGTTGACGCCAACGTTGCAAAGGGCAAGGCTCCCGCACGTAAGAAGACTGCTGTTATCTTTGCACTCATCATCTTCGTATTCTGCATCCCCACTGCGCTTGACGCACTCGGCACCGGCACTCGCGACGGCGCACCCATCGCTTGCCCTGCAGAGATGCTCAACGGCTACGGCTACAGTGAGATCAGTGCATATCAGCCCGCATATCAAATGGAAGGCGATGAGTACGTAATAGACTCTGACGGCTACAAGGTTGCTATTACAGAGTTTGAAGACGGAGTTACCTACTACGTAGCGAATGAAGACGGCAGCTTCACTGCTGAAGATACCTTTAGCAGCGATAGCACCTACTATGTCGATCGTTATGACTTCTCCGACCTCGGCACCGTTTACAGTGCAGAGAATGATGCTGCTGTAATCGACAAGGATTCAACAGAGTATGTTGCAGGTACTACCTATTACACCCACTATATCAACGGTGTCAAGGGCTGGAACGACTGCTGGCTTGACTTCTACGATATGCTGTCCGAAGGTGTTATGATGCCTCTCGGCGCACTCTTCCTGGCAATCCTGATTGGCTGGGTCTGGAAGATCGACTTCGTTATCGAAGAGGCAGAGCAGTGCGGCAACAAGTTCTGGGGCAAGGGCTTCTTCAATCTTTGCTACAAGTTCATCACCCCGATCGGCATGCTGTTCGTTCTCTACGGTCAGCTGACAGGCTTCTTCGGCTGATAACCGAACAACTAAAAAACTTTTACAGCAGCGGCGTAAGCCGCTGCTGTTTTTTCATATATTTTGCAATTATGTAAACAACACTTCTGAAAAAATACTGAAAAATAAGGCACATTTTGACTGCTTGATAAAAATTGTACGTTAGTCAATGATGTGAGA
>DCHB01000070.1 GCA_002314685.1 Clostridiales bacterium UBA1763 | reverse complement strand
CGTCAGCGTCAGCATCGGCATCAGCGTCGTCATCGCCTTCGTCATCAATTCCGACCCACAGGCCGAGGATGTGTCCGCCTATAGGCAGACCGTTGATTCCGCATACATCACTGTAAACTTCCTGAGCATCATTGTGGATAATACCGGGAAGAGTTGTGTTTGTATCGAAAATGAATGCACCTTCGATAGTAACATCAAGCATACGCCAACAATCCATATCATGATTGGTGGTGATGTAAACAGGAACACCGGCGGGGATACGAATGTAGCCGAGGCGCTCTAAAAGGTTTGCCTTAGTGAGCTTCTGATAATAGGTAGGAGCCGAAAGGTCTGACCAGAGAGTAATCTCAATGTCAGCGGGAAGGAACTGATAGTTCTCAATGAGAAGGTACCAGTGAGGACCACCCTTGAAATTGTTGCCTTCCTTGGAGCAGAAGTCGTCATCAGGATCAAAGGTTGAGCCTGTGCTGACTATCTCATTAACGATATCGGCAGCACTGTTGTAATCAACAACATCAACGATTTCTTCAATCTCATCTGCATTAGCAGTAGGACCGGCAAGGAATGCAACAAGCAGGAAAACCACAAGAGCGATGCCGAAGGTTATCGACAGCTTACCGAGTTTTTCTGTTTTTGCCATTTTTTATTAGTTTTCCTCCTTTCTCCGATAATGCGATACTAATACCTAAGACAGAACTTAATTAACCGTTTACAACAACCAATTATCCCTCGGTAAAGAACGCATGGTCTATGCGCGCGGAAGCAAAAATTTTGCTTATATACTAATACGTAACAGTATAATATTACAGAAGCAAGAAAAAATCAATAGAAAAGTGACAAATCGGTAAAAATATTATGTTAATTTAGTGTTAACATTTTCCGAAATGCTATAAAATAAGCAAACAAAAATGTTCTGCACATTTTTACTGCGTACTTGAATTTAGATAAATAGTATGATATTCTAAATAAAATTGTTATCGGAGGCTGAAGATATGTTTTCGGCTGTTGTATATAGCTCGTGCACAGGCTCTTGCAAAAAATATGCTGAGCTTGTTTCGGAAAGCTTAAATATTCCCGCCTTCGAGCTCGGCAAGGCTAAGCTTTGCGCTGAAGGAAAGGTGCTTTATATCGGCTGGCTTTTCGCGGGCAAAATCAAGGGCTGCGACAAAGCGTTTGATTTATACAATGTAGGTGCTGTCGCTCAGGTAGGTATGGGACCTGTTGATAATAACAGCGAAAAGGAAGGAAGAAAGAATAACGGTATTGATGCCTCGATACCTCTGTTCTGTCTTCAGGGGGGCTTGAATATGAAAAAGCTTCCGCTTCTATTGAGACTCTTAATGATACCCGTCACAAAGAGCATCGCCGATAAGCTCAGCAAAAAGGAAGAGCTTACCGAGCAGGAAAAGGCAACACTTAAAATGGCACAGACGGGTGAGGGTGAGCCTGCATCGTGGGATGTCAGCGATGTCGTGGCATGGTGCAAGGCGCACTGATAAAAATGTATTTCATTTAATGGAAGGGCTTGCCCGACCGATTATTGAGATAGCCGCCGTATGGCGGAAAAGGTCTGAGCGAATGTGATGCTTCGGTACCCACAAGCCGTGCATCTGCTTCCCTTTTGCGAGGACTGTATCCGACATACAGCAAAACCTGCTCCAAATTGATTGTATTACCGCTGACGCAGACTGCGGTGGACAATTTGCGGAGCTGATAGCGACTGCGTACAGCTAATAGAGCTGCGGAATTGAGCACTCCGCAGAGCTTGAGGATTGCACGCAGAAGGTACCAAGACAGGAGCATCAGCTCCTGTCTTTATTATAAGTAGTATGAAAAAGAGAAATAGAAAAATTATAATATCGTTTGTATCGCTTTTATTTTCTGCCGTGCTGTTAAGCTATATAACAACGCCGTTTGAAAAGGATTTCTATGTCAATCCGAGCTCGGACTCAAAAAAGCAGATAGCGCTGACCTTCGATGACGGGCCGGGGAAATACACGCAGGAGCTTCTCGACGGACTTCGTGAGCGAGATGTAAAAACGAGCTTTTTCCTTATGGGCTCAAAGGTCGAGAAGCACCCCGAGCTTATAAAGCAGATGTATGATGACGGGCATCTAATAGGCTGTCACACATGGTCACATATAAGCTTCTTCAAAAGCAGTATGGATGAAATTCACGCGGAGCTATCAAGCACAAATGAGTTATTAGAGAGCATAACAGGCGAAAAGGTTCAGTTTTTCCGTCCGCCCTACGGCTATTATTTCGGCACTCAGCTAAACAAGATAGATATGATTGCGGTGCTGTGGTCTGATACTCCGCGTGATTGGGTAAATATAGATATAGATTATATATGTAACTACATAGTCGAAAATGCAAAGGACGGGCAGATAATTCTTCTGCACGATACAAAGGATGCAACGGTACCTGCCGTATTAAAGGCGATTGATATTTTGCTCGACGAGGGCTATGAATTTGTCAGAGCAGATGAGCTTTTGTGCCGCAACGGGGATTATCTTGCCGCGGGACTTGCGTACAGGTATTGCCCGTATAATGGCAGAGCGTGGTATATATAAAAATCCGCTGTGAGTTAATCACAGCGGATTTTTTATCAGAAGTACATGGTTTTAACCTTCTTGCCCATTTTTTCAAGGCATTTTGAAAGCTCGGATATAATCTCCATCTTTACGTTGAAGTTAATAGGCAAATCCTGATGAGCTGGATTTTGAGCCCTGCCTATAAACATATTTATGTCGGTAGCATCCTCAAAGAGCATTCTTGCGGCAAGTGAGGCACCGTCACGCTTGTAGCTCCACTGCTCAAAGGACTCATTGTCGGCAAGATAGTCCTGCGCGTACATCATGACCTTGTCGAGAGTGATAAGTCCTTCGGTTACGAGGTCAATGCCCTCAACAATGGATATAGGCGGAATGTCGGGGTCGGGGGAATGTGCGCTGAGCTCAATCGGGCGGCGCAGATATTCCGCGGCGATCTTACCCGTTGTGCCTCCGCAAACAATGTGCTTGCCTTCCTTAGCGAAAAACAGTGCCATCATGCGGTGATTATCCTTCATGCTCTGCGGAGGACCGATTGCGACGTTAATAGTCTGTCTCTGCTTAATCTTGAGAACACATACAGTTGCATCGTCAAAGGGCTTGCCTGCGTAGAGATTATTTGTCTCATCGAGGATAATGGATGCAAGCGTTTTTGCGGTGAAGTTAGCATCGCATAGAGGCTCAACATATTCAATGAGCTTTTCGCGGCTCCAATCGTTATTCAAAACGCCGTTGTCACTTGCGTACAAAACACCGTCGCTGAGACTAATAAATGTATCGCCGTCGGCAAGGTCAAGCGTTGAACGGAAGATGGTTTTTTCGCCTATCGTCATGGTGGACATGGGAAACTCGTAGTGCACACCGTTGCGGATTAAAATGACGTTCGGGTTTTCGTACTGAATAATATCAACCTTGTCATTGTTTGTAATACGCAGAATGGTGAAGGTTGAAAACGCCGTTTTACGCTCAGCGCAAATGGGCAGGGTAGCGGCAAAGGTCTCAACGGCATCGCGTATGCCGAGACCTGCGGCAAGCATGGTCGAGATAATCTTCGAGGTAAGAGTTGAGAGAATACTCGCTTTAACTCCGCTTCCGAGTCCGTCGGCGAGGACTATAATGGTGTTTTCGCCCTCCTCAACAACATCGACATGGTCGCCGCAAAGCTGTTCACCGTAGTGATTCATCGACAGATAGCCGATGTCACAGCTTAAATTATTCTTCTTCATCTTCATCGAGACTCAGTGACTCCTTCAGCCTTGTCAGAGCAATCTTTGTTTCAGCGGTTGTTTCGCCGAGCAAGGATGCAATTTCCTGTACGATACGCATTTGGTTTTCGATGACGTTATTTGTGATTTCCGCAGTCTGACGGCTAATGGTCTTACTGCGCAGTGCCTCTTCCTCTTCCTCTGTTACGTCGCTGAAAATATCAAGGAGTATTCTCGAGGAACGGTCATATACTATTGTCTGCTCAAAATATTTGTTGTAGTCGGAGAAGTAGCTGCGAAGCTTCTTGACGGATTTACCCGTCTCGAGGGCGGTGAAGAACGGTGCGGTGTCAAGTATTCTGACAACGCTTTCACCGAGAATATCCGACTCATGGTCAATATTGAGAAGCTGAAGCGCGGCGCGGTTAAGCTGCTGAATTTCGAGGTCCTCGTTGACCACTACAAGACCACTCGGCATATTGTTAAGCACCTTGTTGCTGAAACGCTCGGACCTGTCCATAATAAATGGCAGACACATACTGTAATCGGCGGTGCCGCGGTAGATTGCTATTGCCTTTTGACGGCAGGAATCGTAGCCGCATGAGCCGCAGTTTAATTCATCCTGCGGAGTGGGCTTGCCGATTTTAGATAGAATTTCGCGGATTTGCGCCTCGGTCGGCATAGGCAGATTGACGGGATCACCCGTAAATTCCTTGTGCAGAAGCTCGGGTGCGGGCTGAATGACATCACAATCCTCCTTGCCGACATTTTTAAGCACGGAGCAGATATGTCGCACGGGGGAGTTTATGTATTTTTCCATAATAGGACCGTCAATACAGCTTCCCGAGCAAGCGCTCATTTCGATAAAGCACTTTTCAATCTTGCCGCCGCGAATATCACTCAGCGAATTCATGCAGTTTTTAACGCCATTTACGGTGAGGTATAAATATCCGTTATCGGGCAAATCCATAGAGCTTAATATGCCGCCCTGAATGGGGAAGCTGCGAGCTCTGACCTTTTGACTCTCGCCGAATTCGGGCTCAATTTCTATGCCCGCGGAAATGCGCATCTGGTCAAATTCCTCGTAGGTGAGCACGGCATCAACACAGCTGCTGTTTACCTCGTCCTTAGCGGCAACGCAGGGTCCTATGAATACAACCTTCGCCTCGGGTGTTCTGCGCTTTATATCCATTGCGTGCGCAACCATGGGAGTGACGGTAGGCGAGAGGAACTTTCTCAGCTCGGGGAAGTGCTTTTCAACAAGTAGATTGACCGAGTGACAGGCAGAGGAAATAATAATATCCTGCGTCTGCTCGCGAATTTGTCTCTCATATTCACGCTTAACGATAGTAGCACCGACAGCGGTTTCCTCGGCATCGGTAAAGCCGAGCGAAATAAGCGCCTTGCGGATAGAATTCATACCGCATCTGTCCCATACGGCATAAACGGAGGAATCGACGCTCGCAATAACGGGTGCACCCGATTTAATAAGCTCACGGACAGCGCCCCTGTCATCAACGATTTCCTTTGCCTCCTGCGGGCAAACGACAAAGCACTGACCGCAGAGAATACACTGGTCGTAAACTATATGCGCTCTGTGACCTGAAAAACGAATGGATTTTACGGGACACTTGCGAATACATCTGTGGCAATCCTTGCAGTTGGATTTTTTAAGACTCAATACATCGGGCATTTTATATACCTCCCTGTAATTATAATAAAATTGTAGCATAACAGAAGGCTTGCGACAAGAATAAAAAGCGTGTATAATGTTAAAAAAATCAAAACGGAGGCAGATAAATGCTTCAGGAAGCTATAATTACAAATATTCGCGAGGACGGACTCGCTGAGGTGGTTGTTGAACGCCTCGGAATATGCGGCGGTGACTGTGAGGGCTGTGACGGCTGTCAGTATGAAAACCTTATGAAATCAGTAGTACAAAATCCAATAGGCGCACGCAGAGGTCAGCACGTCATGATAGAAACACCGACCATGGGGGTCGTGAAAGGTGCGCTGTGGCTATATGTTCTGCCTATCGTATTGCTCGTGGTGGGCTACTATGTTGCGGCAGTGCTCGGACTGCCCGAGGGCAAGTGTATTATATCTTCTATGTCGGCAACCGTTATCGGCATATTGATTGCCGTCGTCGTCAGCAAGAAAACCTATGCAAAGGACCCGACACCGACTCAAATAGTCAGCATAATAGACGATCAGAATTAAAAAATCAGGTTGCAAAGCTGAACCGAACCAGTAAAAACGGAC